>JAAXJF010000087.1 GCA_012269985.1 Acidimicrobiaceae bacterium | reverse complement strand
TTCTGGTTCAGCGGGAAACATGGTAGCGTATATTTCGCGAGCAACGGATGCTGCATTTTATTCATGTAGTTGGACTAAGGGGGTTCCAAGCTACATATTTAACTATGCTGGCTCTGGACGAGGTTACAGCACAAACTTGAGTTTTACAAATTGTGATTTGTCTGACTTTGATACTGTGTTCAGCGGCTCTGCTAATTTAAGTAGTTCGGTTGTTAAGTTAATCAAATGTAAACTTAAAACGGGTCAGACGGTATTTCCCGCTACTATTGCATACAACAACTATGGATATATCTTTGAGTCATCGGACTCTGCATCTCTTTCGTCTCGCTGCGAAGGCTTGCACAGCGTGGAATTTAGCGCGGGACAAGTAACATATTCAGCAACCGAATACAGAGCGAATGGAGCAAACGATGGCGATGCTCAGTATTCATGGAAAATGGCTTCCTCGTCTACCTCAAGCTATATAGATAGTTTAAGTGCAGTTGAGATAGCAAAAAATGTTGAAATAGGCTCCCAAACAATCACCGTCTACATAGCAGGCGGAGCATCACTAAACGACGATGACTTCTGGATAGAAGTAGAGTCGCCAAGTGAATTGGCATCGCCAACAGCACAGGGTAAATTCCGCACAACCAAGCCCGACCCACTAGCCACTCCAAGCGCCCTCACAAGCGACACATCTACATGGACTGGCACAGGAGTTGGAAAAGTTCAGAAGATAGAAGTACCAATTTCCCCAACAATCGCGGGAACTGTAACGGTGCGCTGCTATCTAGCCAAGCCCTCAACAACTGTCTATGTTGATCCAAAGTTAAGTGGCACAGGTTATCAGCGCGTTTATAATGGAGTCTTGGTGGACGACAATGAAACAATTACCACCACTACCTCCACGGCAGGCACTCAAATTTACCCCTTCCGCCAGTTCGTTTCGGACAAATTTGGCGCAGTTTTACATCCACTTAGGAGCAATTAGATGGCGATGACGCCCGGGGGTGTTGGGCGGTTGTCATCGTGACGTGCTGTCGCAAATCGGCGAGCCCTTATTCGCCTCCTCAACTTCAGCAGCAGCCAAATCACCACGATGCCGACGAGAGCTTCAGAAAACCCCGATGACCCTGACGGCAGGATTGCATCTCCAATCATTCGCGCAAACAACCACAGAACGAACCCAATGCCAAAGATTGCGAGAAATGGGAGCGCAGCAATTAGACACCCGAGTGCCCGAGTGCGACCACCTACCTGAATCTGAAATCCATCCACCTCCTACACCCTAGGGGTCGTTGTGAGCATCTGCCGCGTGGCACGCTCATGTGATGGAAGCAGGGGATAACGGGGTTGCCGGATTCGACGTTGCAACTATCGACGCATGGTTGCCCTCGGTCAGCGGGGCAACCGGCCCGTTTACATGGACCCGACTTGAGGGCGGTCATTCGAACCTCACCTACCTCATCGTTGACTCGGAAGGCCGCGAGTTTGTCATTCGTCGACCGCCACAGGGTGAACTCCTGCCGAAAGCGCATGACATGTGGCGTGAATACCGCATCATTGACGGACTCTGGCCTACGCCTGTACCTGTCGCCGAACCAGTGTCGTACCAAGATGAGCGGTCGTTGTGTGACGCCCATTTTTACGTCATGGGCAAAGTCGACGGCAATGCGCTATACACCGGTGAAGAAGTTGCTGCGCTACTTGATGTGTCAGCAAGGAAGCGGGCAGGGGAGTCATTTGTCGACACACTTGCGGCGTTGCACTCGATCGCTCCCAAAGATGTCGGACTCGGTGACCTCGGCCGCCCTGATGGCTACGTCGCCCGGCAGTTAAAAACCTGGTATGGATCGTGGACCGCATCAGTCGGTGATGCTGACTACGACGACCCCCGAACGCACAGTCTTCATGAATTGCTCTCGACAAAAATTCCAGAACAAGGCGAAGGGCGAGTTGTTCACGGTGACTTTGGTCCACACAACTGCCTATTTCTGAGCGATGGTTCGTTGTCTGCGGTGCTCGACTGGGAAATCGCGACTTTGGGCGACCCGCTTGCTGATATCGCCTATTCGATCAATGCGTGGACCGAGCCTGGCGACAACATCGCTGAAGGTGTCGACGCTCCAACGGTGCTCGAAGGGTTCCCGAGCAGACAAGAACTGATGGAACGCTACGCAGCACGGACCGGCGCAGACCTGTCCCTTATGCCGTACTACCGGGCCTTCAATTGGTTTAAGACCGCCTGCATCGTCCATGGCGTGTATGCCCGCTATCGGGCAGGAAAGAAAAGCACCGAGGGCGTCGACATGGATCTACTCCACACCCGCATCGGCATTGCACTCGATAATGCCGACACAATGGCTGCCGACATTCTTTAAGTCGCCACATCCGTCTGCGCATGCCGGAGCTCTCCAGCGTCCGCACGCGTTGGTGCGGGCGACTATGTTTTTCTCATGGGGGAAACACTTCGTATCGAAGAACTCGATGTGTGCTTTGGGGCTCACGTTCACGATGTTGCGCTGGGTTCGCTCAGTTCAGGGACATTCGCATCAATTCGTGAGGCACTCCTTGAATACGGGTTCCTCGTCTTTCCAGGTCAACATATTTCGCTCGACGAACAAAACACATTCGCAGCAATGTTCGGCCCACTTGAGTTCCCGGCAGCAGCGATCACGAACATCGATGACAATGGCGAGGTTTTGAGCGACGAAGGCCATGACACCGTCAAGTCGATTCGGGGCAACGAGGGCTGGCATCACGACTCGACATATATGCCAGTGCAAGCGTTCGGCGCCGTGGTATCAGCCGAGGTAGTTCCGCCCGATAAGGCGCCAACCGGGTTCGCTGATATGCGGGCAGCATTCGCTGATCTCGACGATGACACAAAGATCATGTTGAGAGGTCTCACAGCAAAGCATTCGCTCTACTATTCGCAAGGGCGCTCGGGGTATCTGCCGACACCGAATGACGATGGCAGTTATGCAATGTACGGCTATCACGATAAGCCGGTGCCAGTGAGGCCAATGGTGAAGGTGCATCCTGAAACTGGCGTGGAGAATTTGCTCGTCGGTCGTCACGCCCACGAAGTGAGTGGCCTTTCAGAAGATGAGTCGGTTGCGCTTGTCGACCGTATTAACGAAGCTGCGTGCACCGACGATCGTGTGCATTACCACCAGTGGGCAGTTGGCGACGTCGTGGTGTGGGATAACCGGCGGCTCATGCATCGTGCGACCGAGTTCGATCTTTCAAATCCGCGTCGAATCTGGCATACCCGTATAGCGGGAAGCGACGAAACCGAACTCGCAGAAAATTACCGCTAGTTCACCGCTCGGTTCTTGTCACCCCAATACGGAACTCGAAGTTCAGTCTTTAAAATCTTGCCCGACGGGTTTCTGGGGAGGACGTCGATGCGGTCCACCGAAGTGGGGCACTTGAAGTGAGCAATTCGCGACCTGCAGTAGTTGATGATGTCTGACTCGGTCGGGTTGGTTCCCTCTCGAATGACCACGATTGCCTTTACGGTTTCGCCCCACTTTTCGCTCGGCACGCCGATGACGGCAACATCATCGAGATCAGGGTGGCTCATAAGTGCGTTCTCGACCTCTGCTGGGTAAATGTTTTCGCCGCCGGAGATGATCATGTCCTTCACCCGGTCGTGAATGTAGAGGTAGCCATCGAGGAGGTACCCGGCGTCACCTGTGCGGAACCACCCGATGCCATCTGCGTTCTTGCCTTCAGGGAACACGAGAGCGGTTGCCTCAGGGTTCGCCCAATAACCCTCCATGTTCTGGCGGCTCTTAACCCAAATTTCGCCAACTTCCCCATCTGGAAGATCGGTCATCGTTTCTTCATCGACAATCCGGATTTCGACATCGCCCCATGCTTTCCCGGCCGATCGCAAAAGATGAGAATTTTGCCCGCCGGGGTCATGGTCCGAGGCTGGCAGAGTGGTTACCCCGCCCGTTGTTTCAGTGAGGCACGAGGGCGGAACGCAGTCACAACCCATCAGGTGCATTGCACCCACA
>JAAXJF010000077.1 GCA_012269985.1 Acidimicrobiaceae bacterium | reverse complement strand
ATCATTGGCTCCCGGAGTGGCGAAATGGTCACCGGCCGCCGTTCCGGCTGCCTTCTCGGCCTCAATGATGCCGCGAAAAACGTCGGTTGCCGCATCGAGAACACTGTCTTGGTCGAAAGCTCCAGAAAGCACTAGAACTCCAGGACCCTCACTCAGCACGCGTACGAATTCCGCTTGGACTTCCAGTCGTCCGGGCGCCTCACTGATGCGAGACCGCAGAGACTTACTGTCGTAAACAACGACTCCCTGATCAATCCTGTCGGCCAACGGGAAGTCACCGAGGTCCACCGGCTGCTCAACAATCGTCGCTAAATCCGCCACGCGGCAATCCGGGACTGAGTAGTACGCCGGGCGGCTGGTGTTGCCGCTCTTGCTCAATGTTGTCAACTCCATGATGCCTGCGGCAGTAGCCCCGTTAAACCTGACCTTGCCACACTCAATCGTGGTGGATCTTCCGGGGGTCACTCGAACGGGCGATTACGTGCACGGGCTCTTTCAAACTTTCGCGCCTGCTCCTTTTCCACGGCACATGGTGGGGCACCACATTGGTGATCGAAAAGAAACTATGGAGTCGTAGGCTTCAATGTCCATCTCACGGTCATGTTTCCGGTGTTACGTCCGTTAGAGGTGAACTCAATGTGAATGTCGAATTCCGGTCGCTCTCCTTCACCAAGGCGCGTGAGTATGTCTCCTCGTGTTGCCGACATGTTCGCGTCAGCGATCACCGCCCCCATGGCGACTGCACGGTATTGAATCTCAGCGCATACTGCGAGGGGAGCAACTGACTCGAGTTGATCAGCGAAGTTTGCTAGCACCAGTGCCCCGGAAGCGGACTCTCCGAGAGTGAACATCGCCCCTGCGTGCGGACCGCCGAGGTGATTGCGGAAAGCCGGCTGATCCGGCAGGGTCATAGTCGCATTGTCGGCCGTGAGATGAACGAACTCCAAACCGAGAGTCCCCACCATTGGTACCATCGACGCTAGCGAATCTTTGATTCCTTGCAAATTCATAGACATACTCGCAGCCTACGGTCTAGTCGGGGTTCTCATCTTGTTTTTGCAAGTCAAAGACACGTGACGGTGGTGTCGTGAGTTCGAACCACCTTGTCGTGATTCGTTCTCGTTGGCTGTAGCGCCACTCTCCGGCTCGTCTCGAAGTGACGATGTACGAGACTTGCTCCCTGGTCTTTTCTGCAGAGATTCGCGCAACTTGGAAGCGCACCATCACATATCCAGGTTCTCGTACTCGTTGCACGTGAGTCCGTGTCTCTATTGGGTTGTCTCTCGGGATGCCCCAACTTTGGTGATTTCGACGAGATCCTTGTGGTGACCAGTGGCCGGCGGAATTTCCGCACCATCGGGATACGTATGCACCGACGTACTCCCCCTTTAGATCTCCGTTGGAGTCCGCATTTATGGAGCCGAGATCAAGCCACTCGCAGGGCTGCCCATAGTCGTCGAGGCGCACGACTGTCGGCATTAGAAGTTGAAAATTTAGGCGGTCTGGCAACTGGTGAGGTACGTCTCGAAAAGTCTTGCCCTCAGGCTGAAGCCACGTGGAATCTGGATCAAATTCATCAAACAAGGGTCACGCTCGCAAAGTCCACCGGTGAAATCCTCTCGCGCCTTGCAGTGTGTTCTTCTGTCTCCCTAGCAACCGCGGACGATGCGATGGCCATGGCGACCGGTATGCGCGTGCCCTGACAGACTTAATAAGCCCGCCAAGTGTGGCGAAAGCGACATGTTCTGACTATGCCAAACAAGTGGTCGTGGTTCCCATCAAGACCCGTCAATGGCAAATCTGGCCAGATCTTCTGGCTGGCGAAGGCAGATCCAAAAGCATCCTGTTTGCACTTAGGTAGGACAGGTGTGGGGCATGACTCGAGATGAAAGCAACCAGTGGGTCATGCCACAGGTACGACGTCGCGCCCCCGGGTCGTTTGTTCAGCTGGGGCGCAAGGCGCAGGTGAATCTGCAGAACTTGACTATCGGCCACCTACTCGTCGATCGGGCCCGACGTTGGAAACGCTTTGCACAACGTGACCGTCTGAGAGGTCAGGATCATCTGGAGGCATAGCTCGTTATAGGCCTGAGCGTCTGCGACACCCTTCTTGTTGAGGGCGCGAATTGCGGAATACGCTGCGACGTCTTGCAGTGGTGCCTTGTCAGGAGGTAGACCGCTGAGTATGAGGAGTTCTGGGTTCGTCCAGTAACCGTCAGTCGGAACCCCTTGGCGATTCTCTTGTAGCCATGACGCTGCTGCACGCTGCTCAGCAAGCATCCGAGAACCGGATTCGTCGATCCCGATTTGGATGGTGCGTCCGACAATCGAAATCAATAAAGCTACGTACAGAGTTGATGCCAATGCAACAGAAATGCGATCTGACCGAGATCGATCCTGCGTAGCTATCGAAAAAGCAACTCCACATGATGCGATCGCGAGCCACAACACGGTGGGGAGCGCAGGGCGGGCACTGTACTGCTGAGAACGAAAGAACCACCACAGGAACATCATCGCTAGACCTGCACTCAGAGCAGCGATTACCCAACCGGTCGCGTGATCACGAGCGTCTCGCCAATTCTGAGAAGATCCCATACGTAGTCGCGTCCAACGCCATGTCAAGGCGATCATGACGACGACGACCGTCAAGAGTGGAACTGACAACAATCGTAGGGCTCCTTCGAGATGTTCATCGAAGAAGATGTACAACTGGTGCCACGGGATGTCTTGGTTTCCCAAGAAGTCACGAAGCGCATCGATGTGACGCACGTACCCGTCGGGTCCCAGCGTGACAGTTTTGATCAACTCGAATGCAATCAGTGGTGCTGCAACTCCACAAAAATTTCGGAGAAGGAACTGCAAGGGGCTGATGTGACGATTCAGCAACTCAAAGACGAAGAACGTGGCGATGAGGGCCGCGGCCGGGATGGCAAAGGTCAGCTTCGATAGCAGCATGAGTCCAAGGCATAGACCTGACCAGAAGTACCGATGCTTCGATAGCAAGAGCCCGGCCAGCAGCAGTAGGGCAAGGGCGGGCAACTCACCAACAACACGACCAGGCATCAAGGAGGTGTTCTGCAGATCCGGAGCGACAGTAGGAACGAGAGCCAACCCGCCCCCCGCCGCAAGACTCGCCCACCGCCCACTGAGGTTGCCGAACAGGCGCCATCCGGAAAACAGCAGAATGCCAAAAAAGATCAGCATGGTGAATCGAATGGCTAGGAGATCGCCGTCGAAGATCCACCACGTCAATGACACGGGAATGAGTACGGTAGGACCAGTCGAAATGACCGGTGAAAAGGGTTCACTAGTTGATAGGAAAGTTACTCCGTCGTCGACGTAGCCAGAACCCGAGGCAAGATTGTTTGCGACCCCCAATAGGTAGGACTCGTCGAACTCCAACCCGTACGTCAACTGCTTCACACACAGAATCGCAACCCACGACGCCACGGCAAGGAGCAGCACGATGTAGGCCACAGCGTCGAGTGTGTCGCTTGTGAACAAGCGCTTCCGAGTCATCGAGTGAAGAGGCTAGTCGGGGCCATTGAGGCGATGTGTGAGCATCTTTCATTGAAGCACTCTCTTTTCTGGCGGGCACGTTCTGGGCAAATCAAGTGCTGGTGCATACTGAACTCGACGGAGGTCCCTCCCGACGTAGGAGAAGAGATGGCATTACGAAAAGCGCGTGTTTTCTCCGCCCTGGTGGGAGTGGGAATTCTCGGAAGCGCATTCCTCACTGGATCGCCTGTGGCTTCGACGACTCTCACGACAGCACCAACCGTCATCGGAGGTCAAGCCGATCATCCGTGGAGCGGCGCCGCGGTCTACTTCGAAACATCATTCGGAGCCGATGGCTCATCATGCACCGGCGCGCTGTGGAAGCCGCAGGTTATTGTCACAGCTGGACATTGCGTGATGGAGGAAGCTGGTGACCCGATCGTCTCTCCATCGGCGATCACGGTGTGGCCGGCGGGCGCGAATGTGGAAGCGGTGGCCCCGGCAGCCGCCCAGGTGACGTTCATTACGGATGAGTGGAGAGACGAGGATGGCG
>JAAXJF010000032.1:19009-20223 GCA_012269985.1 Acidimicrobiaceae bacterium | reverse complement strand
GTAGCTCAACGGATAGAGCATCTGACTACGGATCAGAAGGTTTGGGGTTCGAATCCCTACTGGCGCGCAGAGAAAATATAACGGTCACGACCCTGGTGGGCTCCGTGATGAGGAGTTCAGATCCTGAACATCCAATGGCTCAATCGTCCTTTACGAGCAGTCGCAGTGTTAACTTTTGGCATGCGCCGTTTTCTTGTCATGGCAGCGGTTTTTGGAGTCATGCTGTCAAGCTTGGGTTCTCATGTCGCAGCGGAAACCAATCCGGATCCGTTGCAACGCCTGCGTTTCACCACGAACGTCACGTACGTGAACGGCTCTCACCCAAACCTTCAGGTTGGTGATGTGCTCATTTTTGAAATCGCAGTCTCGCAAGACCAGATAGTTATCTCGTCAACGGTGTTCATGGACCCGCTGTGTGACGGCAAGACCGATTGCAATGTCTTTCAATACACCATTTCGGGCAACTGGCAGGCTGAGTACCGTCGTAACGGAGAAGAAGTTCATTCCGAAGATGGCACATTCGCCTCACTTGTTGTGCTTGAGGGCGGTGAAGAAGACGGGAATATCGAGCCTGACAAGCTTTGGGTGTACGAAGATACCAATCGGCTCGATGATGTGTTCGAAAGCGAAAACGGCGACGGCAGTTGGAAGGGCGGCGGTGAAATAATGTCCAACATGTTGTCCATGGCGGACAGAGACGATTTGTGGGACGCAAGTTTCTTTTGGAAACATTGGGGCACGTGGGGCACCTACCAGTACGACTACACGACGGCCGACGATTACGCACGCGTGTCAACTCCGGCAGGACTGAAATTTGATGCCAACGGTGGTGTCGGCGGTCCAGCAGATCGAATTAGTGGAGACCCAGAAGAAGTTGTCACGGTGCCAGCCACCGAGCCCACAAAAGATGACTACGTATTTGTCTCTTGGAACACAGCATCGGACGGTTCTGGAACGGCTTACGACCCAGGTGACTCTTTCACACTCGGGTCGAGCACAGACGTCGAAACGCTTTACGCACAATGGACAGAGCAAGCACTCACAATTGTCGTACCTGAGACCTCTGTGCCGGAAACTACCAATGCCCCGACCCCGTCGGACGTCACGCTTCCAGCCACCGGTTTATCAGGCGGGACAGTGAACCCAGTGTTGTTTGTGTTGGTAAACGTTGTCCAAATTAAATTAAAAAACAAAACTACAACGCCTCATCTTCA
>JAAXJF010000032.1:0-18999 GCA_012269985.1 Acidimicrobiaceae bacterium | reverse complement strand
GTGTTGGGTCTAGGTGGGCTTTTGATGTTGTTTGGCAGGCGTCGAACGCCTGATCGTCAATAACTACAAAGATCTTCAGTCAGCGACACGGAAAATGCCGGTGGCGCGCTCTTTTGCGTCGCCGGTAACGAAAAGGAACTCTTTTGAGCATAATCAGACCGCAAAAACCAATCAGGAGAGCCTGTTTCTTTGTATCGGTGGCTCTCCTTGGTATTTCCTGCAGCAGTTCTGACTCACCGATGGCAACAGAGGAATCTCCGGATGCAAGTTCACCCACTTCCACCGCTCCAGCAGCTGAGAAAGATGAAGAGAGTTCGCCATCGCCGGATATCGAGCCGCAAGATTCCAGTTACATCTTCGATCAGAACCAGTTACACACTTTCGAGTTACGACTCCCGCAAACCTCACTTGATTTCTTGAACGCTGATCCAATGGCGGAGGAATATGTGGAGGGAGAACTGGTCTTCGAGGGTGAGACTGTTGGCCCGGTGGGAATCCGGTACAAGGGTGCAGTTGGTGCCTGGGTGGGCTGTGTCGGCAAAGGAGAGATCTTCGCTAGTGGAGGTTCAAAGGCCTGCACGAAACTATCGATGAAAGTAAAAATCAATTGGGATGACCCTGATGCAGAATTTTTCGGTTTGCGAAAACTTCAGTTTCACTCACAGAACCTTGATGAAACACATATGCACGAACGTCTTGGATATTGGCTTTTCCGAGAAATGGGAGTTCCTGCCCCCCGGTCGGTTCACGCCCGCCTAGTCGTCAACGGCGAGTTTGTAGGCCTATTCGCCCTAACGGAGCAAATAGATGGAAGGTTCACCCGACACAATTTTGAAGACGGAACCGGAAATCTATTTAAGGAAGTGTGGCCACTCCGGCCAGATGGGGAACCGCGGTCTAATAGCGAGTTCTATGAGGGACTAAAGACAAACGAGGACAACAGGAATCTAGATATGAGTCAGATGATCTCGTTCGCACAAGAGATCGCAACCGAAGATGATGGACGCGAAGTAATGCGAAAGTGGATGAACATCGAGGAAATTATCTCGTACGCCGTAGTTGACCGAACGATACGAACCGACGATGGGGCGTGTAATTGGGGGTGCAGCGTCGCGGAAGAGCGGTGTGGCAGTGACTGCGGCAACCACAATTTTTACTGGTACTCCGACCCGTCCACAGGGAAAGTACATCTAATTCCATGGGACCTAGATAATGCTTTCGAGAACATTCTTTTTGACGCGAACCCTGTAACCCCTATCGCTGACAAGTGGGGCGAAACCAGAAATGACTGCAAGGGTTTCGCCTACGGAATGTGGAACCTTCCTCAGAGGTCGGCTGCCTGCGACAGAATCACGTACATCTGGTCCACATTTGAAGAAGAATATGAACGGATACACAACGAATTCCTCCAGGGTCCTTTCGCAAAGCAACAGGTTGAATCTCTACTTGATGCATGGGAAAAGCAGATATCTCCTGCAGTAAAAGAGGCTGCAGAAAGCCACGATGACGCTCTCTCATATGAAGAATGGCAAGACGCCCTTGACGGATTCAGACGAATTCTTGCCCACGCTCGATGAAGCAAAACAATTTCTGACGAATTGACGTATTCGAGATCTAAATCTCCAGATACGCATTGCAGTTTTGGACTCTGGACAGGGAGGCGCGCCTGGCTCGGTTAAACGAAAATAAGAGTCGCCGCCAGCCAAGTTCCGTAAAGTAGCGATATGTCTTCACGAGTAACCCCTTGGTCGAAAATAGGTGGAGTTGTCGCTGCCGTTTCTCTCGCTCTGACTGCATGCGGAGGTTCATCAAATGAGGACATCGCCGAAACCAGTGGAAGGGGTGACAGTGCCGGAGCATCGAGCGATCGGATCGCGGACCTTCGCTCATCAGCCACCCTCGCAGAGGGCGCGTTTCAGGGCTTATCAACTGAAAATCAAGTATGCATGCTGAACGCTATTTCCGAAGACGATGACCTCGGCGATGCGCTGATCGCAGGTGACGAATCACCCCCCGTACAACTCGCGTTGATGCGAGTCTTGCTTGGGTGCGATAGCGAAGCTGCGATCAATTTGATTTCTGGAGGCGACAGTGGACTTGATGACTTCTCAGAGAAAGAGTTCACCTGCCTGGTTGATTCGATGATCGCCGATGACGAGGTTTTAGCAGACGCAGTGTCAGGATCAGGAGCGCTCATCGCCCAGGTGCTGCTCGAGTGTGCACCTGAAGCAGCTGTCGCTGACCTTGCAGCCGAGCTCGGCATTACCTCTGAACAGGCGTCCTGTTTGATGACGAGCGAGAACGGCATTGTTGAGCTCTTGATCTCAGGCGAACCGTCAAGCGAAGAAGAGGCAATGGAGTTTCTTGAGGCGATCGTCGAGATTTCCGCAGAATGCGGTCTTGAAGATGTCTTTGGCCTTAGCGACATTTCTTCGGAATTAGAGGCCAGTGATGATGTCGCCGTTATTGATCAAGAAACCCTTGACGAGCAATACAGTCTCTGCGAAGAGGGCGATATGCAGGCTTGCGACGACCTGTATTTCAATGCCCCATTTGGTTCAGAAGAAGAAGCATTCGCCAAGACGTGTGGGGATACATCTGAAACCGAGTTTGGTGGCAACTGCGCCAACATGAACACCGACTATCGAAGCGACTGTGAAGCGGGTGACATGGAAGCCTGCGACCAATTGTTCTTCCTTTCAGACGTAGGTTCAGACGACGAAGACTTTGGACGAACATGCGGTGGCACTGCCGACGGGACAACAGCAGGGCTGTGTAGCGATCCTGATTAATAGCCGGGGTATTGCATCTCCGATACGTCCGAACGATCAACGACTCGTCAGACTGACCCTGTGACAACAACCCAACACCCTGACCATCGTCAGGTTCCGGCATACCTGCCGGTGGTTGTTGTCGGAATTGTTGTCGTTCTGTTCGGGCTTGGCCCACCTCTGACCAAACTTGTCACTGCGCCGCCGTTGGTAGGCGGGGCGATGAGATTCCTGCTGTCGACCCCTCTGCTCTTCTTGTTATTGAAGGCTCGAGGCGGGCGAATGTCGTTCACTCTCCTTCGAACGACGATGTGGCCGGGCTTAGCGTTCGGAACAAACTTGTTGTTTGTATTTGCCGCAGTTCAAGAGGCAACTGTGTCGGTGCTGTCGACGACCGTCGCCACCCAGCCTGCATTGCTACTGCTGTTGGCCGGGCCGATCTTTGGTGAGAAACCGCGGCTGCCTCAAGTGTTGTGGACTCTTGTCGGAGTCTCCGGAACAGCAATGGTGATTCTCAGCGCCCAGTCGGAGGTACGAGCAAGCGCGCTCGGAGTGTTGTGGGCGGTATTGGCACTCGTCACGTTCAGCGCGTACTGGGTGCTCACTCGGATTGCTCGCTCGAGCACCAATGTCGATCCGATCGAATGGATGTTCAGCGTCAACATCTGGGCGTTAATTGCGGCGATCCTCCCCATTCTCGTCACTGGATCAATTTCCGATTTCAACGAGTTTGGGGGCAAGGATTGGATTTGGATTTTGCTGATCGCAGTCTTTACGGGAGCGATGGGTCATGTGTTGATGAGCTGGGCTCATGCATACGTCGAAGCCGCCCGATCGTCGTTGTACCTGCTCGGTATGCATGTTGTTGCGGTTGGTGCCGCGTGGCCGATTCACGGTGAGACCCTCACTGTGTTGCAGATGTTGGGTGGAGTTGTGGTGTTGGGTGCAGTTGCGATGGTTATTCGGACGCCGTCAGAGTCTGGGTAGTGGTGTCAGCACGTGATCGGGTTTGGAATCGATTGCCGTTGCACTTCGCAGTTGAACCACCGGCACGAGCTTGCCATGATTATCTCCGCGGCCGACTTACTACGATCGTGGTGTGCGTGATCCTTTAAATAGCCGACTCGCCCCGTTTGGAACCACCATTTTTGCCACGATGTCGGCGTTGGCGGTTGAGACGGGAGCGATCAATCTCGGTCAAGGGTTCCCCGACACCGATGGACCTTCGGAAGTTCTCGATACTGCCGTGAGCGCAATCAGGTCGGGTCAGAATCAGTATCCGCCGGGCATTGGAGTGCCAGAACTTCGGTATGCAATCGCCGAACATCAGGAGCGGTTCTGGGGGCTTACATTCGACCCTGATACCGAGGTGCTTGTGACCGCAGGTGCAACCGAGGCGCTCGCTGGCGCACTGCTCGGCACTCTCGAACCGGGTGACGAAGTTGTCGTCTTCGAGCCGATGTATGACTCGTATCAAGCGTGCATTGCACTGTCAGGAGCGAAGGTTGTTCCGGTGTTGCTGCGACCAACCTCAGACGGATATCGCTTCGACGAAGACGAACTCAGGGCAGCGATCAGCCCTCAAACGAGATCGATTTTGTTGAACACCCCGCATAACCCGACCGGCAAAGTGTTCACTCGTGAAGAGATCACGTTCATCTCGTCACTTGCGATTGAGCACGACCTCATGGTGATTACTGATGAGGTTTATGAGCACCTAATTTTCGATGGTCGTGAGCACGTGTCGATGGCAGGACTACCCGGAATGCGTGAGCGAACCCTCACCATTTCGTCGGGAGGAAAGACGTTCAACACTACGGGCTGGAAGATCGGGTGGGTCTGCGGGCCAAGAGAACTGCTTCGTGCCGCAATGAGTGCGAAGCAGTTCCTTACCTATGTAAACGGTGCCCCATTCCAGCCGGCCATTGCGGCCGGGCTTCGTCTCGGAGACGACTATTTCAACCAACTCGCAGCCGGGCTCGCCGACACCCGAGATCGCCTCGGAGCAGGACTCCGTGTAGCTGGGTTCAACGTCTTTCCTTCGGAAGCGACGTACTTCACAACTGTTGACATCACCCCGCTACGACCCGATGGTGACGGTGTCGCCTTCTGCACCGAACTTCCCCACAAAATCGGCGTGGTGGCAATTCCGAACCAAGTGTTCTACGTCAACCCGGAGCACGGCCGAAATTTGGTGAGGTTCGCGTGTTGCAAACGACCAGAAGTGATCGACGAGGCAGTAGAGCGGCTCGTCACATTGGCGGCGTAAGCGACTTTCCCATCATCGCAACAACGATGCCGTAGGGCGTTGGGCGTTGCACGAGTTCGCCAAAGCCGAGCCGTTCATGGAACGAGAGCGACACGTCGTTGCGTGGCTCGACATTGACTTCGAGACCAAACACCTCGGCGTCGGGCACCTTGAGTAACCCAAGTCGTTCTGTCTCGGAGTACAACGCTCGGCCCACCCCATGCTGATGAAATGACGCATCAACAACTACTCGGTCAAGGTAAATGAACTGGTCGTAGTTCTCGGAGAACCATTGGTAATTCGAACTGTCATAGTCGAGACCATGCGTCATCGTAAGTGAGAACCCGGCTGGAGAACCATCGACCCATGCCGTTAACGCGATTGCCGAACGTTCGAATAGGTAGGCGAACCGCTGACCCTCGGCATCGCTCACAGCAGGCACGTGCTTTTGGTTGAGGGCGATGACCCACGGAAAATCATCGGGGGTCATCGGACGAACGTCAATTGCCATGACGTAAGTATGCGCGGGTCCAGTCTCGCCTCAACGAATGTTGCGCGCCCGCGGTGCATCGTGTTCGAACATCGTTCTAATCTCAGAGGGTGCTGTTCCAACGACGAACCGAGATGATCCGACCCGAGGAGGCGTTGCCAGGACGCGCCGAACCGATGGCTGTGGCTGAGGTGCACCCTGTACTCGGCACACCCCTGGTTGGGCCGTGGCCTGAGGGTCATGAAGTCATTTATTTTGCGATGGGATGCTTCTGGGGTGCCGATCGCATCATGTGGCAAATTCCGGGCGTGCATTCAACTTCGTGTGGCTACATGGGCGGGTGGACGCCGAACCCGACTTATGAAGAGACCTGCACGTCCCGAACCGGGCACACCGAAATCGTGATGGTGGTGTTTGACCCGAATGTCGCAGATATCGAGACACTGTTGGCGGCGTTTTGGGAGAACCACGACCCGACCACCGCAAACCGGCAAGGTAACGACATCGGCACGCAGTATCGTTCTGCGATTTATACGACGACCCCTGGTCAACTAGCGGCAGTGGGAGCATCCCGCGATCAATACCAGGCATCGCTGTCGCAATCGGGCTTCGGAACGATCACGACCCAGATTTGTGACGCAGCAGCAGCTGGCGACGGGGTGTTCTATTACGCCGAGGACTACCACCAGGGCTACCTTCACAAGTACCCCGCTGGATATTGCAATCACGGCTTCTGCCAAGTGGCCTACGCCACCCCCGAACCGCGGCGTTAGTCGTCTGCCGTAAGTAGCTCTCCGGCGCGCAACTGACTTGCATATAACCCGTCAGCTGCGACAAGTTCGTCGTGGGTTCCTTGCTCGGCGATGCCGGCGTTGTCAATAACGATGATCCGATCTGCTGACCGAACTGTCGATAGTCGGTGTGCAATCACGATCGCGGTTCGACCGGCGAGAGCGGCGGTGAGCGCATCGTGCACCAGTGCTTCGTTTTCCATATCGAGGTGACTGGTTGCTTCATCCAAGATCATGATGCGAGGGTCTTTGAGTAGCAGCCGAGCAATCGCAAGCCGTTGCTTTTCTCCACCGCTCAGTCGATAACCACGTTCGCCAACCACAGTGTCGTATCCGTCGGGAAGCCGATCGATGGTGTCGTGAATTCGTGCAGCCTCGCATGCCGACACAAGGTCGCCATCTGTTGCATCAGGATCGGCGAAGCGAAGGTTGTCTGCAATTGAGACGTGAAATAGGTGCGGGTCTTGAGCGACAACTCCGATTGCACTACGAAGCGACGGCAGGGTGAGATTACGAATGTCGTGGCCGTCGATGGTGACCGAGCCAGCGGTGACGTCGTAGAGCCGCGGAATCAGTGAGATAAGTGTTGACTTGCCTGCCCCCGATGCACCAACAACTGCGACCGTCTCACCGGGCGAGATTGAGAATGAGACGTCGCTGAGGATGTTGCGGTCGGGATCTGCTCCCGGGATGGAGCGTTGTTCCATTGAAGAGATTGCGTGCTCCTCAGCAGCCGGGTACCGGAAGGTCACCGAATTAAACGCAATCTCACCAGCGCTGTTCGTGAGATCGATTGCACCCGGCCGCTCGGTGATTGGTTCGGGGGCATCAAGCACTTCGAAGACTCGCTCAAACGACACCATTGACGTCATCAGATCAACGCGCGCGTTCGTGAGCCCGGTGAGTGGTTGGTAGACCCTCGTCACTAACGCCGCAAGTGCGACGAGTGTGCCGGCGGTGATTGAACCGTTCACTACCATCCAGGCGCCGATGCCGTAGATGGCCGCGGTTCCGATTGCGCCGACGAGGCCAAGTGCGACGAAGAAGACCCGTCCCAACATTGCCGATGAGATACCCGCATCTCGTACTGCATTGGCTTGTGTGCTGAATGTGTTGAGTTCGCGTCGTTCGTCGCCGAACAACTTCACCAATATGGCACCTGCAACGTTGAATCGTTCGGTCATCTGGGTGTTCATCGTGGCGTTGTGTTGCATTTGACGACGGGAAATATCTTGCAGACGATGACCAACGCGACGTGCCGGGATGATGAATGTTGGGAGCACGATGAGTGATAACAGGGTGAGGCGCCACTCGAGGGCTGCCATCGTGGCCAGGGTGGTGACGAGCACGATTACGTTGCTAACGACTGAACCCAATGTGCTCGTCAACGCACTCTGTGCGCCGACAACATCGTTGCTGAGTCGCGAGGTAATTGCACCCGTTGGTGTGCGTGTGAAGAAGCCGATCGGGAGACGCTGAACTTTTGCGTAGAGCGCAATGCGGAGGTCGGCGATGAGTCCTTCGCCGACTCGAGCCGAACACCAGCGCTGCAAGATCTGGAGTGCGGCATCGGCGAGTGCCGAGACGACTGCGGCGGTTGCGAGCCACACGATGAGGCGACGATCGCCCTGAGGAATTGCGTTGTCCAGAATTTCTCGAACGACGAGGGGCGGCACGAGAGCGAGCAGGGCGGCAACGAGAATCGCAACAAGAAACAGGATGATGGTTGATCGGTATGGACGGGCGAAAGCCCAGACTCGCTTTGCTGTTCCGTCTTGAAGATGCACATCGCGGACCGCATCTGTATCTCTCGGCATCATGTGGTGAGGGCCCATGCGCATGCCCTTATGTTAAGTACCTGTGGCGGGAGTGCATCACTGGCCTACCCTGATCTTATGACGCGTCGCCTGGTGCTCTACGTGGCTGTAACAGCCGTAGTTGTAGCATCGTGCGGTGCGCCACAACCTGTGCGGTTGATGTCATCGGAGACAACGGTGAGTTCATCGCAGTCGGCGGCTAAGGACTCAAATCAAACTTCGGGTGAAATAGCCGCTCCTCAACCACAACTCGAAGATGTGGTGGTGCCAGATCTGGAATGGACACCTCTCGGTGCAGGCACCGACTCCGCTGAGCTCGATGTGCCTCTCGACTACAGCGATCCCGACGGTAAAACCATCACGCTGTACGTTGTTCGGCATTCAGCCCGTGATGAAGGCGGCCGCATCGGCTCCCTATTGGTGAACCCGGGTGGCCCAGGGTTCGGTGGATCAGTGCTTGCGGCCTTTGCACCCCAGATTTATGACGATGCATTGCTCGACCGGTTTGACATTGTCGGATGGGACCCACGCGGCACCGGCCTCAGCACTCCGGCAATCGATTGCATCGACGATTACGACCCGTTTTTCGCAGAGATCGATATCACCCCTGAAACCGATGAGGAACGGCGAGAACTGGTTGCGGTTGCACAAGAGTTTGCCGATCGATGCGTGCGTACGAACGAGGGTGTGACAGAGCACGCAGGCACGAACAATTCGGCCCGAGACATGGATGTGTTGCGTCGTGCTCTTGGTGAAGAGACGATCAGTTACTTCGGGTTCTCCTATGGCAGCGAACTTGGTGCTACGTGGGCGACGCTGTTTCCCGACACTGTTCGAGCGGCGGTGCTTGACGGGGCAGCTGATCCGAACGCCGACAGCCTTGAGTCGTCATTGCAACAACTTGAGGGGTTCGAAGCCTCTCTCACGACGTTCCTGCAGCGATGCAGCAGTGATGCCTCATGCAAGTTCCATAACGATGGAAACGCAGAGGCTGCATTTGAAGCGCTGATGGAAAAGCTTGATGCAAACCCGGCACCAACATCAAGCGGTCGCCCGCCCACCAATCTTGCGGTCGCCATTCATGGTGTGATCGAAGCGATGTACTCAGATTCATATTGGCCAACTCTTGAGGCAGCCCTTGCGGCGGCGGAGCTGGGTGATGGTTCAGGTCTTCTTGCGTTACATGACGCCTACTACCAGCGTCAACCGGATGGAACCTATGGAAATGAGCTTGAGGCATTTCAGACCATTAGTTGTGCTGATACTGCAGAACGCCTCAGTGTCGCCGAAGAAGATGCCCTTATTGATGAGTACCGGGCGGTGGCTCCTCGACTTATGCCCGAAGGAGCTTCTGGTCAGTACTTCTGCACGTTCTTCCCGGCGGCGCGTGACCCACGGATAGACATCACGGGTGATGGCGCCGGGCCAATCGTTGTTATCGGCACCACGGGTGATCCTGCGACTCCGCTGTCATCAACTGAGTTGATGGCCGATGCGTTAGACGACGGCCGACTCGTCGTAGTTGAGGCCGATCAGCACACCGGGTACGGGGTGAACCAGTGCATCAATGAACTCGTCAACGACTACCTCATCGAACTTACGGCACCAGCAGACGACACGATGTGTCGCTAAGCAACGCCTCAAGAGCGACCCGCAGTCGCCGATTCTCCGGCGGAAGGAGTGGGATTCGAACCCACGGAGACCCGAAGACCTCAACGGCTTTCGAGGCCGTCCCATTCGTCCGCTCTGGCATCCTTCCGTCGATGAAGGCTATCGGCGCCAACGTGAGTCAGGACGACCGCTCTTGGGAACTCAGCGTCGTCGATCAGCAAAGAAGCGTTTCAGGAGCTGCGAGCTTTCCTCAGTGCGAACCCCGGCGATCTGCGGTATTCGATGATTTAACACGTCGGAGTTGGTGACATCAAAGCAACTCCCCGAGGCACCAGCTTTCGGGTCGTGCGCGGCGAAGACGAGCATGCCGAGCCGGCTGTTGACCATTGCGCCAGCGCACATCACACACGGCTCAAGGGTGACGACCAGTAGGCACTCCTCGAGATGCCAGTTGCCAATGACATTTGCGGCGTCGCGTAATGCAAGTACCTCAGCGTGGGAAGTCGGGTCGCCGGTTAACTCGCGTTCGTTATGGCGAGATGCGATCACACTATGCCGATGGATGACAACGGCACCGACAGGAACGTCGCCATGAGATTCTGCTGCGCGCGCTTCTTCAAGAGCGTGCGACATCCACGTGTCGAGTTCGCTAGCAGTGAAGTCATCGGGTGTAAGAACTCCCATAACGGCAGGCTACGTCGCTCATGATCTGACAGGGCCAGTTTGGGTGGCCTCCCATAGGATTCGACATGTGAACCCCTCCGTTCCTGTTGCCCCTCGGCAACGGATTCCCAAATTTGCACCGAAGAGCATGTTCTACGGCTGGGTTGTTGTCGGGGTTGCAGTCATTGCAGTGTTGATGACAGCTGGAAGCCGCGCTGCGCCGGGAGCGCTTCTCGTCGACATGGAACGCTCAACCGGTTGGAGCACGTCAACGTTGTCGATTGCTGCGTCGATCAGTCTCGTGATGTACGGAGTGGGTGGACCGCTCGCCGCGTTCGTGATGTCGAGGATCGGTCTCCGCTCAACAACGGTGATGAGTTTGTTGCTCGCTGCGGTGTCGTTTTTGTTCAGCGCCCGAACTGAATCACTGTGGTCGTTTTACCTCTGGTTTGGCTTTGGAGCGGGTCTTGCGAGTGGACTTATTGCGAGCGTGCTTGGCGCAACGATTGCAAATCGTTGGTTCGTTGATCGTCGAGGGCTTGTCACCGGCATTTTTGGTGCGTCGACGAGTGCTGGGTTATTGGTGTTCTTTCCGTTCTTTACTGCGTTGGCGGCGAACTCGGGTTGGCGTCGGTCACTCGAAATCGGCGCCGTACTGCTTGTAGCCACGGCAATTCCAGCGGCCTGGTTGATGCGTGATGCGCCGGCTGATGTTGGACTTGCGCCTTATGGCGGCACCCCAGAACCAACAAGGGCGCCTGATCGTGGGCTCTTCCGCCGCGCTTTGCGTCGACCTGAATTTTGGTTGCTGGCGGTGACGTTCATGGTGTGTGGGGTAACGAGCAACGGGCTTGTTGGCCAGCACTTCATTGCTCACGCAACTGAGCACGGATTCGCCGAGGTCACCGCAGCGAATTGGCTTGCAGTTATGGGGATGTTCAACTTTGTTGGCACGCTGGTTAGTGGCTGGCTTACCGATCGATATGACCCTCGCCGGTTGCTGTTCGCGTACTACTCGTTCCGAGGGGTAAGTCTCTTTTTCTTGCCGGTCGTTCACGCCAACGTGTCAATCGGTGGCTTTGCAGTTCTGTTCGGTCTCGACTACATCGCCACGATTCCTCCGACGATCATGCTGTGCGCAGAGGCGTTTGGCCGCCACAACGTGGGCGTCGTTTATGGCTGGGTGTTTGCAGCTCACCAGATTGGTGCAGCTCTCTCTGCGTGGGGAGCGGCCGTCATACGAGAAGCCTCGGGTGACTATACGTGGGCATTCTCCGCCGGTGGAGGTATTGCTATCGCTGCGGGCATGCTGGCCACCATGATTCGGCGGCCAATAATTTCGACTCCGGCGGTAGCGAACTGACTGGCGGTACAACACAGGAGACTCGCCTCCCCGTTGATTACGGTGAAGATGTGTCGACACTGACCATCGAGCCATTCTTTGAGGGTCCCGCTGGCAGCGGCCAAGGCGGTTGGACAGCTCGGCAGTTTTCAGAACATCTTGACGGTCCGCATACGTTTGCTTTGCGTCATCACGTGCCACTCGGTTACGAGCTCAGCGTGGCGCATGGTGACACAGCGCAGTTACTTCATGGCGATGTACCCATCATGGAGGCGACACCATGGGCCCCAGATGCAGTGACAACCGATCCAGTGTCGATTGAGGATGCCGCAGAAGCGCGCTCGAAGTTTGTGCCATTTCTGGATGACAACATTTCGATGACATGTTTCTCCTGCGGAATTCATCCAACATCGATGCAGGTGCATGGGGCTCATCTCGGTGATGGCCGCTATGCAACAGATTGGACGGTGCCTGATTGGGCAACATCTTCACTCACGGCGTCTGCTGCGCTGTGGGCTGCGCTTGACTGCACCGCCGCGTTTTACGTGTGTGGCAGTGACGGTGAACGCATGGCGTTTACCGTCCAGTACGCCGTCGACGAGCGGCGGGCGGTCACTCCCGGAGAGCGAGTCGCCATTGTCGGATGGAACGGCGATTACAAGCCGGTATGGGATGGGCGCAAGCGCGGCGCGGCATCAGCGGCATTCGATGAAGATGGCGAAGTCATTGCGCTCGCAAGGTCATTTTGGGTTTCGGCCCCTGAGTAAGAAGTCTCTTTGTCGGTGATCACTGCAGCGATGAGATCGACCGGAGTAGAGGGCTGCAATGTTTATGACAAGAGGCTCTTCTGAGGGCGTATCACGATTTCCTCGATATTGAGTTCGGACGGTTGAAGAATGATGTATTCAACGGCATTCGCAATGTGCGTCACGTCGCCGATGCCGATGGCGAGTGCTTGTTGGATTTGGTCGATCTGATGTTGAGGTAGTCGCGAGTCGTCATCGAATTCCAATTCGGTGATTCCAGCCATTCCGGCAATGCCTTCGACCATTGTCCTGTCGACATTTCGGGTGAAGTTCGTTGCGAATACGCCTGGCATGACCGAGGTAACACGTATTGGCTCGTCTTGCAGTTCTTTGCGAAGAGAGGAATTGATGCAGTTCACCGCATGTTTGGTGGCGCCATAGACGCCAGATTCGCGCTGGAGGGCTGCTACGGAGGAGATGTTGATGATGTTGCCTTGTGACGATGTGGAACGCATCGCCTTGATTGCGGCTTGACATCCCACTGCGAGGGCGAGGACATTCGTTTCCAACATTGCCTTCCACATAGCCGGGTCACCATCGGCGATGGTGGCACCGACATCACCGAAGCCAGCGTTGTTGACCATTACATCGAGTCGGCCGGTGGATGCCGCTGCGGAGGCGACCCAGGATGACAGGGCTTCGAGATCGGCAACATCAAATGTTGCAACGTCCGCAGAACCTCCAGCTGATCGTATGAGATCCGCGGATTCGTCCATTGGGGAGCGATTGCGTCCCATCATGAATACGTGGGCGCCACTTGAACCGAGATGTTGGGCTATTGCTTGGCCAATTCCGCTTGAAGCGCCGGTAATGCAAATGGTTTTGTCGTTGAGGTTGTTTGAGGTCGTCATCAGGGTCTCCAGTTATCTGACAAAAATGCCATAAAATGTCAGACCTTAGACTGACATTTTTACGCCAATCTGTCAAACTTGTGGGATGGCAGAGGCCTCGAGCACGAAGCGTCAGGAGCGTATTGACCACATTCTTCGGTCCGCGATTCCGGTATTTGCTCAGAATGGTTACCGGCGAACATCGATGCAATTGTTGGCTGAGGCATCGGGAATTTCCCGACCCGCTCTGTATCAATATTTTGTTGACCGGTCGGAACTTTTTTTGTCTGCGTTCCAACTCCTTCTCGACGAAAACACTGACGCCGCTCTCAACGCTCTGGTCGTCAACCGTTCGCTGGAATCTCAACTTGATGGGTATTTGCAGCGGCTTGTTGGTGATCCGTACGCAACATTGTCATCATCAAAGTTCGGTGATGAATTAATGGAAGTAAAAGGCGAACTCGGCGGCGCTGCTGTGATGACGGCAATGGGAAGGGCAGCGCAAGGGTTACACACCCATCTTGTAAAGATCCACAAGGTCAATGCAGAAACGGCTGGTCGCGCAGTCGACATTGTCACCCTTTCTGTGAGCGGACTCAAACAAGATCGACCGTCGGTCAAAATGTTCCGGGAGCGATTGACGTTTCTTGCTCAATCGACGGCGTTGTCATGCGCTCCCGCGCTGTAAGGGGTTGTCGGCGTTCAGCACACTGGTTCCATAGTTGGCTCAGAGATGTCGGCATTGTCACCGGTAGCTGAAGCTCCTCCACCGCTCGCCACATACGAACCTGCAGCAATCATTCGAAGAGTTTCTGAGTCGTATTTCGCAATGTGAGTTTCCCCGATGGTGACGATGTGATCACCGATCACGAGTGCCCGTGTCGTGCTGTTCCACCAACGACAATCTTCTGACGCTGGGTATTCGAGTTCAACCGGCTCTGCGAATGTCGCAAGGTCGTTCAACCTTGTAACGGTCACCGTTCCGTCGTAATCAGCGGTAGCAGTGAATTGACCTGCCGGCCACCACAGAAAAGCCTTGTGGTCGTATTCGGCTGCTGACGCCCCACCGATATCAACCTTGTCGAGGCGCAATGGATTCGATGAGTCGCTGACGTCAAACAGGCTGATTTGTGTTCCACGTGTGCGCCCACTGTTGTCGGCGTCTTGGCCGATGCCGAGCAACTTGCCATTACCGATCGGGTGCAAGTAGCTCGAATAACCGGGGATCTTGAGTTCTCCAGCTGTGTACGGCTGGGTCGGATCAGTAAGGTCCACGACATACAGCGGGTCAGTTTCTCTGAAGGTGACGACGTATGCGAGGTTGCCGATGTAGCGGACCGCGTAGATGCGTTCCGTCAAGCCAAGGCCGCCGACTTCTCCGAGAACGTCATAGTTGTTGTTGTCTCCGGCTGTGAGAATGGTGATCGCAGATTCGCTGATCCCGTCGACGTTGCGTGTGGTGGCGATGCGCAGTTGATTTCCGTGTTCGTTGAGAGCGAATTGGCCGATGGTGCCGCCTGGGATGGTTCCGGATGCAAGGTAATACATCGTGTCGTTTGCGTTGAATGTAAACGAGTGGACTGATGTCTCTGGCCCGGGTTCTTGAGGCCACTCGACATCTTCATTCCAGGAGGTGGTGGTGAAGTGGACACTATTTGCCGTTGCGTACATTGCATCGGCTCTTGACATGATGCCAAGTTGGCCCCGTGTGACGTCGTTGCTGTGAATGTCTCGGGTTGCAACCCAGGTTGTCGTTTGCGCGGTCGGAGATTGGTCTGAGATGGCGATCTGGTTGCAGTCAAGTGCTGACTTCCTGATTCCGCTGAGAGCGATTCTTGGCATCCACTGGTCGATGGTTGAGCGTTCGATTTGCTCGATGTTGTGATCGAGCGCTTCTTCCTCGGTCAGGTTGTCTTCCCATGGGGAAACAAAGTCGAGTTGATCGCGGTTGGAGGTTTCTAGCAAGATTCGGAGATGACCGTTGACTGACCTCACTCCGACGGTTCGTCCGTCGAGGGTTTCTGTTGATTGGAGTTGAACGCTGCCATTTTCGGTGACGCTTAACACTCTGATAAGGGTGGTGTCCCACGATTGCCAAAGGTCAGAAACAACTGCGAGTTGCCCCTCGTGAAGCACAAGGTGGTGTGTGCCGTCAGGGAGGGTGACTGAATCTACGACTTGGAGCGTGTCAACGTCGATGATGTCGAGTTGGTTGTGTGACGCACGAAAGATGTGGATGCCATCAGTTTCGATGATGTCGCCTTCGTCGACACCAACCTCTTGGGTATTCGTCTCGGAGAAGTCGCGCGCCGGAGAATCTGCCGACGCGTCTGACATTTCAGAGGCTGCAACGGATTCTTCAACTTCCATGTCAATTCTCTCTTCGATCATCCAGTAGTCGCTTTCGAGTCCCCACGGTGTTACCTCTTCAAGGGCAATGGTTTTGATCTCGTCGAGGATGACGTCGCAGGTGGTATCGAATAGCAGCCCGGTTCGACCAAACGCTCCGGTTGGCAGGTTTGGCTGGGTCACTGAAGGGAGTGTTTCGCTCCCCGACAAATTTTGGCGGTAGGAGTCGGTGTCATCGGCGATACAGCCGGTCGTTGTAAGTGCAGCAAGGAGGAGAATGGTGGTGTTCTTCACGTAGTTCATCATTGTTGTCCTGTGAGAGAGGTTGTAGCGCAGAGCATTACTCATCTGCTGACATGTTTGACGACGAAGGCGGGAAGATGGTTCCCGGTCTCGCCGAAATTTTTTGGATATTGCGCTCCAGGGTGCTTTACGTGTTTGTGTGACAGTCTGGTCTGGCTGGGTTGGTCAGTTTTGTCGTATCTGTTTTCAGTTATTCCTTGAGCGGAGAATCTCTCGAGTCGCAGACATTCAGTCGTCGGCGAGCCACTAATGCCAAGAGACCACCGACTCCAAGCACAAGGAGGACTTGGGAAAGTGTTCCGTTCGATGACCCTGTGGCCGGAAGCATAGAGGTGGTTGGGGCCGCCGTTGTTGTGGTTGTGGTTGGTGCAGCTGTCGTTGTTGTTGGGGCAACAGTTGTTGTGGGATTTGCTGTCCATTGGGCGTAAAGCGTGAAGTCGGCGGTTTGATTGTGCGCTGCCTCGGTGGTGATTTCTGTGCCACCTGATGAGGCGGTATACCAGCCTGTGAATGTGTAGCCGTCACGGGTGGGGTCAGAAGGCAGCGCGTTGATGGTCCCGCCGGTAGTGGTTGTTGCGTCACCATCGGTCACATCGGAACCACCTTGGGTGTCGTAGGTGATGTTCAGCTGTGCTGGGATACTCCTTAGCGTCAGAGCAGTCCAGTCGATGTTGGCGGTATCCCACTCCTGACCGTAAGTAATGCCGGACATTCTTATCACGACTTCAGCAGACGTGTACCCGTAACCCTGTTGTCCGGTCTCGGTCTTATTACTGCTATCCCAGTCGGGATACTGAGTGGTGTCGATGTCGTGTGTATAAGTCGGGTTGTTGCTACCGGTGGTGCCGTAGCGCTGGCCGTAACGGATGTTGTTTCCGTCGGCGGTCAACTCGAAGAAGGCTTCGTAGTCGGTCCAAGTAAGTATTACATCAGTCAGCCCCGTGTAATTACTTCCTGTGTAGTGGCGAGCAATGGTGTTTCCACTTGAGTACTTGACGATTCTGATGAAGTGATCGTTAACGAAAGCACCAGAAAAGATACTGGCGGTATTCGACCAGTTGACCGGGTCTTTGATACCGATGTCGAACTCACTTTGGTGAGGAAACTCTTGAAAGATGTCGTCAAAGAAATCCTTGTTCATGACCAAGCGTTGTCCGGGAGACAGTTGTTCATTGAGTGAGATCCAACCGTAGGTCTGAGCGAGGGCGGCGACGGTTCCAGACTGGTTATTAGAAGGACCCTCCATAGTGATACCTGTTATTGGTGTGGATGCAATTACTGTTCCACTCGCGAGCCAGATTACGACTCCCAAAGCGGTTGACACTTTGCCCCACGACACGTTCACAAGTTACTTTCCGGCTTGACTTGAGAATAATTCAAGCAAATTCTGCTGACCTCCATGCAGGTATGTCGGCAGATTTGACGGTGCACAAAACCCTTTAGCGACGAGTTTTTCTGTGCCGCTACCTGGTCTGAGCGAAAGATCACAAGGTGCGTGCTCGACGTCTGACGATTGCGGTGAGTGCCATTAATGCACCGAGCGTGCCGCTTGCCGTCGCCAATGCAAGGAAATCATTTGTGTTGCTTCCGGTAGTGGGAAGCAACACTTCTTCAGGCTCAGGAGTGCTTGTAGTTGTTGGAGTATCGGCAGTGATTATTCGCTGCACTTCTGCTCCGTAACTTGTCCCTGTTTCATTTGTGGCATACGCCCGTAAGTAGTAGGACCCTGGTGGAAGTTCGGATGTTGATGCAGAATAGGTTCCTAGTCCGCTTCCAGATTCGAGTTTCTCGTCGTTGATAGTTGGTTCGGAGTCGGTGCTGTAAACAATTCCCCGTTCAACGACGGTGCCTCCGTTTTCAGAAGTGACTTCGCCGTTGGCGGTAGCGACACGGTCAACAACTGCTACGTCACCGGTCAACACAACTGGCTCTCCTGCTCGAATGACTGATGCGCCACCTGAGAGGTTGACTCCATAGTTATCGAAGTGGCTCACCCGTTGACCAGAGAAACTGAAGAAGCTGTAGATCAATGGTGCTGACTGAATTGCCGAATTCGTAATTCCATTGACTTCCATAATCGAGGATGCTTCGGATGGGTCGATTACTGAGCCATCTGCATTGACTGGCCAAACTTCAATGCGAACATCAAACGTTGTCTCCGTCGCGCGTTCGATTGAGAACACGATCTTGTACCAGTCATCGGGAGAACCATGGTTCAACAGGTCGAACATGGGGGCTGCCTTCACTGTTGTGATCGTGCCGTCATTGTCTAAACCCTCCCAGTCCCCGCTGTAGTCCGAGGTTCCGTTGTGAACGATAAATCCGCCACCATGGACCGAGATCCCAATCGCGTCCGACGGACGGAACGGCGTTCCGTTTGCATCTGTTGCGGGTGACGAGCCGGTGAATCCCAGCCCGCTATAGCCAGAGTTGTAGACGCTCTTGATATAGGAGGTGAAGGTGTATGTACTGCCTACCGGACCAAGGCTGTAACCCTCCTTTGTGGAAAATACGGCATCAGTATCCGAGCTCGGAGCCGTGATTGCGCCCGAATTGCCGATGCCTCCCGTCGTGACCTCGCTTATGTTTGCAACCCCACTACCGGCGCTGTTGAAAACTTCGGTCAGTTGGCCTGGTGTATCAAAGTCGTACAACGTGCTCGTTGATCCTTGGGCGGTTTGAGGTAATGAGATCGCTACGGCAAGAACGACGAACATTGCGACAGACTTTGGCCAGCCGGTCAATCTGGCTATCAAGGCATTCTGCTTCATAACTCCCCCAGGTAAAGATCACAAAACGAGAGCGGTCGGTTTTTGGCTGACAATGAAGGGAACACTTTAGTTGCCTTTTTTTGAAATCAGTCAACCCTAGTTTTCATCGGTGTGGGCACTGGATCAGCGGTAACAACCTCTCCTAATCGCGCCTGGAACCATAGCATTACAGAAACCATCTCGCTTCTGACTGAAAGACGCTATTTA
>JAAXJF010000048.1:15110-20227 GCA_012269985.1 Acidimicrobiaceae bacterium | reverse complement strand
GTCAACTGAAACGATGAGAGCGTCGGTGACCACTGCGAGCCTGCGCGCGACGTGATCATGGCCGTCAACGCTAGAGAGCACCCAACCTCCCCCGTGAAACATGACAACGACAGGAAGATCTGCTGGCTGCGCTGTCGTGGCGTAGATGCGAATCGGAATTGATCCGTGAGGCCCATCAACCAACGAGTCGACTACGTGAGCAATTTCGTCAGGTGGCGGTGTCGGCGTTCGAATATAGTTTGACCGCGCTTGCTCGACAGTTCCTTCTGACAGTGCAGGCGCCCCGGTCTCGGCCAACGCCTGCACAAGTTCAGCGACGTCGGGGTCAAGCGGCACGTTAGCCCACCTGGGTACCGTCGAGAACCTGCTGAACCTCTTTGATGATGTCTTCAGCGGTGGTTCCTGGCGTGAGTACTGCGGCAACGCCCTGCGCCTTGAGTTCATCGAGGTCGTGGTCAGGCACGGTGCCGCCGAGGATGACCGGAATGTCTGCACCGCGTGCACGAACCGCCTCGACGACGAGAGGAGCAAGAGTCATATGAGCACCAGAGAGCATCGAAAGACCGATGGCATCGGCATCCTCGTCGACTGCCGCTGCGGCAACGGTTTCTGGCGTTTGGAACAGGCCGGTGTAAATGACCTCGTAACCGGCGTCACGAAGGATCCTGGCTACAACCTTTACGCCGCGATCATGGCCGTCGAGGCCGACTTTGGCGACAAGAATTCGTTCTCCTGACATCGTTTTCCCCTTAGATGCTTGGCACTTCGACGTGACGCCCGAAGACGCCCGCCATCGTGTTCATCATTTCGCCAACGGTTGCATATGCGTGCGAGGCCTCGATCAGAGTTGGCATGAGGTTGACCTCTGGGTCTTCGGCTTCAACCCGCAACCTATTTAACACTTCGGTAACGGCGTCTTGGTTGCGATCAGAACGCACGGTGTCAAGCCGCTTGCGCTGGCGCTGCTCATCTTCGTTGGTGATCCTGAGCAGCTGGATCTGGTCTTCTTCGTTCCCGGCCTGGAAGTCGTTGACGCCGACCGTGATCCGTTGGCCGGCGTTCAGACGGCGCTCGAGGTCATAGGCAGAATCAGAAATTCGACCCTGGAACCAGTTTTCTTCGATACCGGTGATGACGCCTTCAAGCAATGATCCGTTGCCCAGTGATTCGAGGTGGGCAAAGATTTCTTCGGCCTGACGCTCAACCTCATCGGTGAGAGATTCGACGTAGTACGAACCGCCGAGAGGGTCAGCAACATGGGCAACATTTGTTTCGTGAGCGATCACTTGCTGGGTTCGCAGCGCAATGCGAGCGGCCTTTTCAGTTGGTAGCGCAAGCGCTTCGTCCATCGAATTTGTATGGAGGCTCTGTGTTCCTCCGAGCACGCCAGCGAGAGCTTCGATTGCGGTACGAGCGATGTTGACCTCAGGTTGTTGAGCGGTGAGTGAAACACCGGCGGTCTGAGAATGGAAGCGGCACTGCATCGACCGCGGGTCGGTCGCTCCATATCGTTCCTTCATCCAGCGAGCCCAAATTCGGCGAGCGGCACGATATTTTGCGATCTCTTCGAAGAAGTCGATGTGGGCATTGAAGAAGAAACTCAATCTCGGTGCAAACGCATCGACGTCGAGCCCGGCCGCAAGAGCGAGTTCAACATATGCAAAACCGTTTGCGAGCGTAAATGCGAGTTCCTCGACCGCAGTCGAGCCCGCCTCACGGATGTGGTATCCCGAAATCGACACCGAGTGCCATCGGGGCATTTCGCGCGATGTGAAATCAATGGTGTCACGAACGAGCCGCATCGACTGGCGAGGTGGGAACACGAATTCTTTCTGAGCTTGGTACTCCTTCAAGATGTCGTTTTGCAGCGTTCCGCCAAGTCGGGCGCGGTTTACCCCAGCCTTTTCGGCTTGAGCGATGAACATCGCAAAGATGACGGCAGCAGGGGAGTTGATCGTCATCGAGGTCGTGACCTCGCCTAGATTGATTCCTGCGTAGAGGTCCTCCATGTCAGACAGGCTGTCAACGGCGACACCGCATCGGCCGACTTCACCGAGCGACATTGGGTCGTCCGAGTCGAGTCCGAGAAGGGTCGGCATATCGAATGCAGTCGAGAGGCCGGTACCCCCAGCTTTGATGATTTCTTTGAATCGCCAGTTGGTGTCCTCTGCGGTGCCGAAACCGGCGAACATCCGCATCGTCCACAAACGTGACCGATACATCGAGGCGTACGGTCCGCGGGTGTAGGGGTATTGGCCGGGGAAATCGCCATCTTCAGGCCCGTACACCGGGTCGATCGGAATGCCCGACAGGGTGGTGAACTCTGCGTCTCTGGTTGGGGAGGCGTTAAATGCTTGCTCCCACTGTTCGCGTGGTGAAGTGGTGTCACTCGACATACAAAAAAGGATACTTTGACGTCCAAATATTCCTCTAACCCGGGTTACCCTGCCGGTGTGACGTCCCCATCGCCTGAGAATGACCCGATTGAGGCGGCTGTCGTTAATTGGGTGCAGCATGGCTGGGAAGACGCCGCCACTCCGATGAGCATGGTCACTTCGGTGATGCGGGTTCAACAGTTGCTTGCCGCTGATATCGATCGGGTGTTGAAGCCGTTTGACGTGAGTTTTGCTCGATACGAATTCCTTCGCTTGCTTGCGTTTAGTCGCAGGGGCACGTGGCCGATGGGGGTCGCGGGAGAGCGTTTGCAAGTGCATCCAGCGAGCGTGACCAACGCTGCCGACCGCCTCGAACGCGACGGTTTAGTGAGTCGGTCAAGAGACGATGTCGATCGCCGAAAGGTCATCGTTGCAATCACCGATGAGGGTCGCAAACGAGTTGACGCAGCAACGAGCGAATTAAACGTCTACTTTCAGTCGATTCCGATGTCGCAGGCGCAACAGGGTGAGTTATTTGCCGGCTTGCGAGTGTTGAGGGCTGCGCACGGTGATCTCGGTACCGGGTGCGCCGATGAAGGTAGTCGTGACTGACCTTCGCCTTCACAGCGACGGCAACGCTCGGTGTGGCTGGTGCGGTGACGACGAAGACTACGTTGCGTACCACGATGCTGAATGGGGTGTTGGGGCAACGAGCGACAATGAGTGGTACGAGAAAGTGTGCCTCGAAGGCTTCCAATCAGGTCTGAGTTGGATCACGATCTTGCGACGACGTGCCGCGTTTCGGGAGGTGTTTGCAAACTTCGACCCAGACGTCGTTGCGACGTTTACTGACTTTGATGTCGAACGTCTTGTTCTCGACGAGCGCATCATCCGCCACCGAGGAAAAATTTCTTCGACGATCAACAATGCGAAACGAGCCCTCGAACTGCGTGCCGAGTTCGGCAGTCTCGACGCATTCTTCGCGAACTATGTCGAGCCTGATCAGCACCAGCCACATGCGCTCGTCGATGTGCCAGCACAAACCGATACGTCACGCGCCCTCGCAAAAGAATTGCGGCGCAGGGGTTGGACATTTGTGGGCCCGACAACGATGTATGCGATGGCGCAGTCAATGGGGCTCGTCAATGACCACCTCGTCGGTTGCTGGCGTCGAGACCACTGCTGATCTTCGACATTGACTGAGGGTTACGACACGGTGTCGCGGATAAAGGCGTGAACTTTTGGCCACAACAGTGCGGCAAGATCGTTGTCTTGGGTCCCGAGCGCATTATGTGATGCCATGAATGCATGGCCGGTGCCCGGGTGCACGGTGAGGCTTGCGTCGACTCCTGCCGCCTGCAGGCGTTGCTCGAGGTCGGCAGCACCTTCTGGAGGGAAGAAGCCATCGATCTCTGCCATATGCCCGCGAATCTTTGCGGTAATGTTCGAGTAATCGGGTTGATCATCGCCTGAGGGGAATCCATAGAACGGCACCGCCGCAGAAATTGCATCAGGGCGAAGGGCAGCAAGCACAAAGGTGAGCATGCCTCCCATACAGAACCCCATGACGGCAAGCGTCGAGCTTGACGTCGATTCGTGAGCGACGAGGTAGTCAACCGCTCCGCTCATATCTTGCGCGGCGCGATCCATTGGGAGCGATGTCATCAGCTCTCCGGCTTTATCCATTTCGGTATGCCCTGCGAGTTCGCCGCGATAGAGGTCTGGGGCCAACGCAACGAAGCCGTTTCGGGCGAGGTCGTCGCAGATATCGATGATGCCGGAGTCAAGCCCCCACCATTCTTGAACCACGATGACGCCTGGACCCGACCCGCTCTCGGGGGTTGCGAGGTATCCGGCTGCATCTCCGCTTGGAGTAGAAAAACTGACGTTCGTGCCCATGGCCCAAGAGTAGCCAAGCGTGCCTCGGCGGTGAGACAAGAGCGCGATGCCAGCGTTGAGGGTTATTTCAAGAAGAATGTCGCTGTGGTTACGACGCGTCCTCCAATGTTGTGGGAACCAGATCCCAATGCTCACTCTCGGCTCGCCGAATTCACCGCTTTTTGCGAGAACGCCACGGGCCTTCAGTTTGCGACCTACAACGAATTTTGGGAATGGTCGATCGCTGATGGTCTTGAGCGTTTCTGGGAATTGCTCTGGCAATGGTGTGAGATCGAGGCCTCCGAGCCGTATTCACAGGTGTTGAGTTCGCGGGTGATGCCGGGCGCCAAATGGTTTGCGGGTGCGAAACTCAACTATGCGCACCATGCGCTACGGCACCTCGAAGATGACGCCGAAGTGCTTGTTGGAATTTCCCAAAGTCGTGCACGTCAGTCGATGTCGGGTGGGGAGTTGCGGGCGGAGGTGAGTCGCGTTCGCAGTGGGCTGATCTCTCTCGGTGTGGGTCACGGCGACCGGGTGGCGGGCTACCTGCCCAACGTGTGTGAGGCGATTATTGCGTTTCTTGCAACGGCGAGTCTCGGTGCGATCTGGACTTCATGTGCGCCGGAGTTCGGGGTTGGTGCCGTGCTCGACCGCTTCGGGCAGGTGGAGCCCAAGGTGCTGTTCGCCGTCGACGGCTATCGGTATGGACGTCACGATGTCGACCGAAGCGATGAAATCGGTCGTCTTCGTGCGGGTCTACCGTCGGTGACTTCGACGGTGGTCGTGCGTCATCTCGGTTGGGCGAGGGAGAGTGAATCGGCCTACTCGCGGGGGAGGGGGGGGAGGTGGGAGGTCGGGGGG
>JAAXJF010000048.1:2610-15100 GCA_012269985.1 Acidimicrobiaceae bacterium | reverse complement strand
CGATTTCATCGCTTCGGTCGACATCGTGACGTCCATACCGATAGCCGTCGACGGAATCGTCATCATCTGGCGTGATCGAGTGGAATGAGCTCGGAAATGATGAAAGCGATGAGCTCATGATCGACGACGTCGAGTTCGATCACCCGCTGTACATCCTCTACTCATCGGGTACCACGGGGCTTCCGAAGCCAATCGTTCACGGCCATGGGAACATCATCCTTGAGCACCTTAAGGTGCTCGCACTCCACAGCGATATGGGGCCGAGTGACAGGTTCATGTGGTTCACCACCACCGGATGGATGATGTGGAACTACCTCGTATCTGGTTTGCTCACCGGGGCGTCGCTCGTGCTGTTTGACGGTGATCCCGCTAGCGACGGGCCGGACACGCTGTGGAAGGTTGTTGCGGAAGAGGGCGTGACGTGGTTTGGCGGGGGAGCGCCGTGGTTCTCAGCCTGTCGTCGTGCTGGCTTGCAGCCGGCCGAGCGTTTTGACCTGACGCAGGTTCGAGCAATTGGAGCGACCGGAGCGCCCCTTCCACCAGATGCATTCCGTTGGATTTACGAGGAAGTTTCTGCAACCGCATTGCTGTCGCCGATCAGTGGTGGTACCGATATCTGCTCTGCGTTTGTTGGAGGTAATCCTTTGTCAGCAGTGCGAGAGGGAGAAATTCCTGCGCCCTACCTTGGGTGTGCCATCGCTGCCTGGAATGAGTCAGGGGAGCCCGTCGTCAACGAACAAGGGGAACTCGTGGTGACTCAACCGATGCCATCGATGCCGGTGAGCTTTTGGGGTGACGCTGAGGGCTCTCGCTACCGAGCGAGCTATTTCGAATTTTTCCCCGGAGTGTGGCGACATGGCGACTGGGTGACGTTCACCGAAGATCGGTCGTGTGTGATCTCGGGCCGAAGTGACGCAACCTTGAACCGAGGAGGCGTCCGCGTTGGAACCGCAGAGATTTACCGGGTTGTCGAGTCGGTAGAGGGTGTTGCTGATTCTCTGGTGGTGCACCTAGAGGCTCCCGGGGCGGACGACCCTGGTGTACTCGTGCTGTTTGTCGCTCACGACGGCCATGGTGACGAGGACGATGTTGTCAACTCGATTCGAGCGAAAGTTCGCAAAGAACTCTCACCACGTCATGTGCCTGACGAAGTGCATTTCATCGAAGTCATTCCCACCACTCTGCGCGGTAAGAAATTGGAATTGCCGGTGAAGAAAATTCTTCGGGGAGCGCAACCAGACGATGTTGCGAGCAGAGATTCACTGAAGGATCCATCTGCGTTAGACCCGATTGTGGCGATCGCAGCCACTCGCAACTAAACGGTTGCTATCGGGGTTCGACGAGCAAGCTTTGCGCAGATACGCCGACGGGCCCGTACTCGTCGTGAACGGTTGAGGCTGCGAGGCCTGAGCCGAGGGTTCCGTATTCGGTACGCGCATCGAGACAGACCCATTCACCTTGTGGCGGACGAACGAAATGAATGGTGAGATCAGGGTTGATGTACAGCCAGCTGAGATGCTCGACCCGCGCTGAGACGCCATTACCAAAGTCGGCCGCAGCCGCTACTCGTTGTGCGCCGGATGGTTCTTCGCCGGCGACGACCGGCAGGCGGAGTCGTACCCAGACGACGGCACGGCCCGGATCGTCCCACCCTCCGGTGATGAATCTGTGCTCACATGAATCAGAAGCGAACGCATGCTGCTCATTCATCGATACCGGAACGGATTGTGTCGCAGAGCCCACGTCAGGGGCACGGAATCCTTCTCCTTGTGCTGGTACCCCGGTTCGTTGTGTGCGAATACGGAGGGCGCGGGCTTTTGCGACCTCGTTGTCGCCATCGCGCATCGAGACTCCAACGACTGAAATTTTCCGGCCTGGCCGCTCGATATCGGTTATGAGGGTGAGGGGATGGCCAACAGGAACTGGCCGCTGAAGTTCGATGGTGATTCGACTGAGTTGCCATTCGTCTCCAACGGCATGTTCGACTTCTCGAACGAAAAGCGCAGCGGGCGGCGCCCCATGACAGTGCTCAGGATTCCACGGCCCCTGTGACCACTTCGTGGCGACCCAGGTGTTGTCATCGGCCCGTTCGAAGAGAGCATCTCCTGGAGACACCTCATGTTGAGGTCGACGAAACCCCTCGGTCACGAGATCTCTCGTTCGAGAGGGAGCACTGTAGACGCGAGTTCGCCGAGATGGTCAATCCATTCGTCGGCAGTTGATGGTTCTGTCATCGGAAGCACAACGAATTTGGTGGTGCCGACCGAGATGAATTGCTCGATGAGCGCACAGAGATCTTCCCACGACGATGGAACGAGTTGCGACGGGTCGTCGAGGTTGGGTCGGCGCTTCGCAAGGTTGGCGAGCAGTGCCTCAGGTACCGGACCGTTTGCGTAGGGAATGAGCACGCCGTAGTGGTCTTCTTCGATTTCTCGGCCGTATTCGGCGAGCACCCCCTCGATGACGGTACGGCCCTGTTCGGCATCTTGCGGTGTGACGAACGAAGGCAACCAGCCATCTCCGAGCCGTCCAATACGCCGTAGTTCGCTTTCTGCGATTCCGCCGAGCCATACATCGAGGCGCTCCGGCACAGGACCGACACGGATGTTGTCAACTTGGTAGTGCACTCCGTCGAATGTGCAGGGCTCACCCGTCCAGCAGGCGCGCATGATCTGCAGCATTTCATCGAACATTTTTGCGCGCTCTCCGCGCTGCACCCCAAACGCGCGTTGTTCCACCGGGTCGACAGCTCCTAGACCGAACGCAGGAAGAAAGCGCCCACCTGACATTGCTGCGAGCGATGCAATTTCTTTGGCCGCGACCACCGGGTTACGACCGGGCAACACGAGGACGCTGGTACCCAATTTGAGGTCTGTTGTTCGACCGACGGCGGCTGCAGATGCGATGAGCGGGTCAGGCGCGGGCCCATTGATGCGTTCTGACAGCCACAGCGAATCAAACTTGAGGCGTTCAAGTTCATCGACGACGGCGAGGAAGTCGGGGCCGTTGAGTTCAGTTCGTACCCCGAGCCCGATGCCGATGCGGACTTTCATGCGTTCACCACTTCCTGAATAATGGAGGCGATCGTTGCTGGCTCGTCAACAAAGGGTGAGTGATCGCTGTCGATTTCGATCACCGACGAGCATCGTGCAGCCATGATGCGTTGATGCTCGGGATGCACTGCTCGATCCTGGTTGCAGAGCACATATGTCGACTGGATCGCTGATGCGGGTGCTCCGTCAACTTCTTGTGTCATGGTGGCATTTGGCTGTGGGCCTAGTCGCTTAGCATTCGCTCGCTGAACAACCGTTGAGCTTCCGGGATACAGCAGAGCGCCGGCATGTTCTGGGTCGAGGGTGGTCGCATCTTCATCAGTCGGCACCATGATGTTGGCGAGTTCGACCTTGTGTCGGGGAGCGCTCCGAAGGAAACCGTTCACACTTTCTCCGGCCTCAAGTGCGAAAGCTGCGATGAACATGAGATGCGCAATCCGGTCGCTGTGGGCAGCCGCCTGCGAAATCACTGCTCCGCCGTATGAGTGGCCAATAAGGAGTGTGTCTGATGGAAGAGCCTCCAGCGCCTCAACCACCGCGGCTGCGTCGCTATGGAGGTCACCGAGCGGCAGTGGTGAGATGCCATGGCCAGGTAGGTCGATTGCGTGCGAGGGAATTCCGAGTTGGTCGAGGGCCTGTTGTAGCGGTGCCCAACACCACGCACCATGCCACGCGCCGTGAACGAGGAGAACGTTGCTGATCGCCATGAAGTGATCGTCGCAGGTTCACCTAATCGTTGGAGAATCCGGCGATGTAGTTCAGCCTCGCATCATTCGAATCCATGAGCTGAAGAACCCGACGGTGAACACCATCGTGGCCAACGTGACCTGGCCGTGATGGTCGAGTCGCTCATCGAGTGCATATGCAACGCCGCCAGCGAGCGACGAGTAGAGAAGCCCGAATCGCGCGGTTGATCCCCATGAATGTGAAATTGATGCCGTTGTGCTCATGCTTGCAAGAGCGCGTGCCCTCGGACATCTCGCGTTTTTTTTGAGAGATGTGTGGCGCCTCCTCAGCAGAGGTCGGGTCGTGTCGTTGCAGTAGCGTCCGGTCGATGGCCACGGCGTTGGGTGTTCTCCGGCAACAAGCGGTTCGCCGGTATTTGGGCTCGACTGCCTTCGCAGCAATCGGGATCAATATTTGCATCACTGCGCTGTTCAAGCAGGTGTACGACATCACTGGAGATCCCTTCTCGATCGGGCTGCTGGGCTTAGCGCAGTTTGTGCCCGGTCTTGTGTTGGCGATTCCAAGTGGTTACATCGCTGATCGTTTCGATCGACGACGTGTGACCGCAGGTTTCCTTTTGTTGAGGTTGCTGTCGATAGCGGTACTCATCTGGTTCACTAACTCGGGCTCCACTGCGGTCTCTGTGCTCGTGCTTGTTGCGATCGGTATTGGCGTCGCCGATGCGTTAATCACGCCGAGTAGGCGAGCGATCTTGCCGTTGATCGTCAGCACCGATGATTTGCCGAGAGTCATTGCGCTGTGGACGGCAACATTCACGTCGAGTGCGATTGTCGGCCCGGCTCTTGCCGGCTTTTTGTACAGCATCGATCCATCGATCGCGTATGCCGCCGCAGGAGGTTCGGCTCTGCTGTCGGTGCCGTTGACGTTGGGCATCAGGTACCTGCCAGGAGTCACCCCGGTCGCTGATGAGAGGCGTCCGAGCGTTCGTTTAGCTCTTCAAGGGCTGCGATTCATTCGTCGTTCGCCGATCGTGCTCGCAGCGATCAGCCTTGACCTCTTTGCTGTGCTCTTTGGTGGGGCAGTGGCACTGATTCCGGTCGTTGCAAGTGACCGACTCGGGGTTGGCGACGTGGCATACGGTTGGCTTCGAGCGGCGCCTGGAGTTGGGGCTGCGGCGATGGCGATCGTGCTTGCGATTCGACCTGTAAGTCGTCGTGTCGGACCGACGCTGCTCGTTGTCGTCGCGGTGTTTGGCGCAGGCACCGTGGTCTTCGGCCTCACCCGCTCATACGTTGTTGCATTTATCGCGCTCGTTGTGCTGTCGGCTGCCGACATGGTGTCGATGTTCATCCGGGGAGCGATCGTGCCGCTCGCAACACCTCCAGATCAGCTCGGTCGGGTGACCGCTGTTGAAGGAGTGTTCATCGGCGCCTCGAACGAACTCGGCGCGTTTGAGAGCGGGCTTGCCGCTCGGTGGTTCGGGGTGCCGTGGGCAATCGCCGGTGGCGGGATTGCAACCATCGTGATCGCAGGCGCCTTTGCTGTCGGATTCCCTGCGTTACGATAGATTGACCGCTTCGATGATGTGAAGGTTGAGGTACCCGATTAGCCGGTGAGGCGTCCGAGTTTGGCGAAGCCTTTAAAGCGCCGCAGCCGAAGAACCGACTGGTCGGATGCAAGCCGTCCGATACCGCTGGCGATGGTCGGGTATACATGGGGCACGCGGGCGAGTTCTTCAATCGACACCGAGAACCGAACCGCAAGAGCGATTTCGTTAATGACTTCAGACGCACGGGATGCGATGACGTGACCGCCAACGATGCGACCATGAACCGTTACGATTTCGATAAGCCCTTCCGAAGACCCTTCGAATAGTGCGCGGTGCACCTCTGAGAGCTCGAGCTGATGAACTTTCACGGCTCGACTTCTGAAGCGCTCTCTGGCTTGGGCGGCGGTGAATCCGACTCGGGCGAGTTCTGGCTCGGTGAAGACGCACCACGGCGACATCGTGCTTGCCTGAGCGCGGCCGGGCAGGAACATGTCACGTACCGCTAGTGACGCGTCGGCGACCGCGGTGCTCGTCAAGCGAGGTCGACCGGCAGCGGCGTCACCGACTGCATAGATGCTGGTTGTCACCGTTCGACTTCGGGCATCGACATTGATGCCTGCTGGAGTGGCGACGACCCCAAGCCGTTCGAGCCCGAGCGACGAGACCGATGACGAGCGACCGGCGGCCACGAGCAGATGTTCTGCATCGAGCTCACCATGGGCGGTCTCGACATATGCTCGACCATCCTCGTAGCGGGCTGCGAGTATGGGCTCACCGACGTGAACGTCGACGCCATCATTGCGAAGAACTTCGGTAATGCGCTCGCTGAAGATGGGTTCTTCCCGGGGAAGGATCCTCGGCCCTGTCTCATAGAGCTGCACCTTGGCTCCGATACGTGCAAGTGCCTGTGCCGACTCGACCCCGACGGGACCTGCTCCGACGATGATGATGTCCATTGGCGGTGAGTCGAGGTCGTAGAGAGTTTCATTGGTGAGAAATGGAACATCGGCGATGCCAGGAATAGAAGGAACGGTTGGTGTGCTTCCGGTCGCGATGAGGAGGAATCGGCCTTCGAGAGTCGTGGTGCTGTCGTCGGACGTCACTTCGACGGTGCGTGGCCCGGTGACGACAGCGGAGCCGGTATGCACGGTCACTCCCCAGTCGTTGACGGACGCCTCGTCAGATACATGCGCATGTACTGATTCGCGGGCCTCGACCATTGCGCCCCACGCAGTAGCTGGGTCTGGTGCAGCGAGCTGCCGATGTCGAACCGTTGCCTCGAGCAGGGCTTTCGAAGGAATGGAGCCACTCCATACGTTGGTGCCTCCAATACGACCGCGATCAACTGCGGCGACGCGTAAGCCGAGTTCTCGTGATGCAAGGCGGGCTGCGGTGAGACCGGCAGGGCCGAGCCCAACAATCACCAAGTCGTATGCCCGTGCCATGGCACTTACGGTACCGCGGTGACGAGGGTTGTAACGAGTGACACGATCTGGCCTGCGCAGTGTGCTCTCATGTTGATGTGCCCATTGTTCGTCGCCGCTACGCCGCTATCGCAGTGTCGGCAATCTTGGGTGCCGGAACGGCGGCCTGTGGCGGTGATGACGTTGTCACCGAGGTCACTCAAGCGACGGTTGCCGGAGTAGGGCAGCTGCCAGGGCCGGTAGAACGTGTGATGGCTGATGAACTTCAACAGGACCCAGGCGAGCAGGAATCATCGTCGGCGGTGCGCCCGGCCGACCTCGGGCTGCCGAGCCTCGGCGAACTCGTCACCGGTAATCGAGTGATCATGGTTGGGGATTCAATTTTCGCGTCCACCGCTCCACGGTTCGGCGGTTCAATGTGTGAGCGATTGAACGAGGCTGGCTGGGATGTCGAAATCAATGCGGAACCAGGTCGGTTTATCGCATTTGCGCGAGAAGTCCTTAATGTGAGGTTCGCACCAGAACAGGGCCTTGATTGGGACGTAGCGATCATGTTTTTTGGGAGTAACTACAACGAGAGCCCAACCAATTTTCGATCGATGCTCGAATCACTTCTTGATGAGCTCTCGCCTCGGCCAGTGCTATTGCTCACGGTGACCGAGTTCCGGCAAAGCCGAAAAGAAGTAAACGACATCATCCGCGACGTCGGTGCGCAGAACACGAATGTTCAGATTCTTGACTGGGCGCGCATCACCGCGGCCGAGCCGGGCTTGTTGAATGCAGACGGGCTTCATCTCTCAACTGCAGGGAAGAACCGGATCACCACAGAGATCGCTCTCGCACTTGGCACTGCGCCCACGTTGGTCACCGACGGCGAGGGTGACTGTTTGCCCACATTGTTTATCGAAGATGAAACACAAGCTGCTCAAGAAGCGGCTGAGCAATCCTCGGGCTGACTGCTCGTAGCCTGTCAGGGTGCTGCAGGCCCGAAACCTTTCCGTCGAAGTTGGCGGACGACACGTTGTTGAGGGAGCAACCTTCACGGTTTCACCCCGCGACAAAGTGGGCATTGTTGGGCGAAACGGTGCCGGGAAAACGTCATTGTTCAAGGTGCTAGGTGGCGAAGCGGAAGCAACTGAGGGCTCGGTGGTCCGCAAAGGAGGCTTCGGATATCTACCTCAGGATCCGAGAATCGGAGGTGTGCACGACTCCCGTCGAGCGATCACCCATGTGTTATCGGGTCGAGAAATCGATGACCAGATCACGCGAATAGAAAAACTGCGGATCGCAATGGAGGAGTCACCCTCAGACGAGGCCGTCGCTCGATACTCAAGGGCCGAAGAAACGTTTCGTGTCAACGGTGGCTATGCCGCCGAGAGCGAAGCAAGGGCGATAGCCGCCGGGCTGGGCCTTGGTCAAGATCGTATGGAGCTCGAGCTCGGGGTGCTGTCAGGTGGTGAGCGCCGTCGCGTTGAACTCGCCCGCATTCTGTTCGCGGGTTCAGATGTACTCTGGCTCGATGAGCCCACCAACCACTTAGACATCGATGCCAAACAATGGCTTCTTGGCTTTCTTCGGCATTATCGGGGTGCACTTCTCGTCATTAGTCACGATCTCGAACTCCTCGACGAGGCGATCACTCGCGTGTTACACCTCGATCGACCAAACGAGGGAGATACTGGTCATCTCATCGAGTACCGAGGCACCTACACCCAATATGTTTCGGCCCGTGCTGAGGATGAGCGACGGCAAGCCAAATTGGCGGCCCAACAAGAGCGCGAAATCGCTCGAATGCAAAAAGTTGTCGATCGTTTCGGAGCGAAGGCGACAAAGGCCGCAATGGCTCACAACATGGAGAAGCGAATCGCCCGCCTCGAATCTGACCGGGTGAACGCTCCCGATAAGGGCCGACGGATCGAAGTACGTTTTCCGGAGCCCCCGCCGTGCGGCGTCACCGTCGTCACCGTGGCCGAGTTATGTAAGGGGTATGGCGGGCCGTCTGTGTTCGAAGACGTCGGATTCGACCTTGGGCGCGGAGAACGCCTGTTAGTGCTCGGCCTTAACGGGGCAGGAAAAACGACGATGCTGCGTATTTTGGCTGGCGAACTCAGTGCAGACCTTGGCAACGTCGAGTTTGGCTACCAGGTTGAGGCGGGTTACTACGCGCAAGAGCATGACAACCTCGATCCCGACAGAAGCTTGTTAGACAATCTTCGAGGGTCGGTTCCCTCCGGTGTAGGCCTCACCGAGACTCAATTACGGGGCCTCCTCGGAATGTTTGGTTTGAGCGGTGACAAGGTGATGCAGACCTCCGGCACGTTGTCTGGAGGAGAGAAAACCAAACTTGCACTCGCCATGTTGATGACGGGTCGCAACAACTTGCTGCTCCTCGACGAACCTACGAACAACCTTGATCCTGCATCTCGAGAAGCGGTTGGTGATGCGCTCTCTGAGTGGCCAGGAGCGATGATTCTTGTGAGTCATGACACCGAATTCGTCGAGCGCCTTTCTCCGACGAAGGTGCTGTTGCTTCCCGATGCCGATGTCGACTACTTCAATGACGAATGGCTCGAACTCGTCGAGTTGTCGTAGCGCAATGTTGACGACGAAGCGATCTCGTCGAACTACTTCAAGTTGACGCCAACGGCACGAGTTGCTGCCTCGGCCTTTACCTGCTCAAAGAAATCATTGCCTTTATCGTCAACAACGATGAAGGCCGGAAAGTCTTGAACTTCGATCTTCCAGACGGCTTCCATACCCAGTTCTGGATATTCGAGAACCTCAACCGAGGTGATGTTGTCTTGAGCGAGTCGGGCAGCGGGGCCGCCGATTGAGCCAAGGTAAAACCCGCCGTGGCTGTTACATGCGTCGGTGACCTGTCGTGAGCGGTTTCCTTTGGCGAGCATGATGAGCGACCCGCCTGCGGCTTGGAACTGCTCGACGTATGAGTCCATGCGGCCGGCTGTTGTGGGGCCAAATGACCCTGATGGCATGCCCTCAGGAGTTTTTGCGGGTCCGGCGTAATACACGCAGTGGTCCTGCAGGTACTGAGGCATGGGTTCGCCGGCATCAAGTCGTTCTTTGATTTTTGCATGGGCGATATCACGAGCGACAACCATCGGGCCGCTGAGCATGACGCGGGTTTTGACCGGGTACTCGGAAAGCTCGGCGCGGATTTCGGCCATCGGCCGGTTGAGATCGACGTGAACAACGTCGCTTCCGTCGAGGTCGCTCGCTGTGGTGTCAGGAAGGAAACGAGCGGGGTCGTGCTCAAGCTGTTCCAGAAAGACGCCTTCTGCCGTGATTTTGCCGACCATCTGTCGGTCTGCCGAGCATGACACCGCCATCGCCACCGGGCAGGATGCGCCGTGGCGTGGAAGCCTCACGATGCGGACGTCGTGGCAAAAGTACTTACCGCCAAACTGGGCGCCGATTCCGGTGTTGCGGCTGAGTTCGAGCACTTTTTCTTCAAGGTCGGTGTCGCGAAATCCGTGTCCGAGGGCTGACCCCGAGGTTGGTAGCCCGTCGAGGTACTTTGCTGAGGCCAGCTTTGCGGTCTCGACTGCGAATTCCGCTGACGTTCCCCCGATCGCAATTGCGAGGTGATAGGGAGGGCATGCGGCCGTGCCAAGAGACTGCATTTTTTCGTAGATCCATGGCAGCAGAGTTGCCTCGTTGAGCAACGCTTTGGTTTCTTGAAACAGGTAACTCTTGTTTGCGCTTCCTCCACCTTTCGCCATGAAAAGAAATTTGTACGCGTCGCCATCGGTTGCGCTGATCTTGATTTCAGCCGGAAGGTTCGTTCCGGTGTTCTTTTCTTCGTACATGTCGATCGGTGCCATCTGGCTATAGCGCAAGTTGGCGGTCTGGTAGGTGTCTTGCACCCCCTGAGCGATGGCGACTTCATCGCCGCCACCGGTGAACACCATTTGGCCTTTCTTGCCTTTGATGATTGCTGTGCCGGTGTCTTGGCACATTGGCAGTACCCCTCCCGCAGCAACAGAGGCATTTTTCAGCAGGTCGAGAGCAACGAATCGGTCGTTATCGCTGGCCTCAGGGTCGTCAAGAATTGCCCGAAGTTGTGAGAGGTGGGCGGGCCGGAGGAAGTGTGCGATTTCACGCATTGCTTCTGCGGTGAGCGAGCGAATCGCCTCGTTGCTGACCTTGAGCATTGTGCCGAGTGGCGTCTCTACTGTCTCAACGCCCTCGGTGGTGAGAAGGCGATATTCGGTGGTGTCCTCGCCAAGTGGGAGGAGTTCGGTGAACCAGTCAGGAGAGTTCTCGGTTGCCATGCCCCTACCTTACGACGGCAAGGGTTTAGCCAAGCATTTCGATAGCGGTCTCGATGAGAAGAAAGATTGCTGAGAACGAGCATGTCGTGAGCAATGCGATGCGCAATCGGTTCTCCGGGAATCGTGAGATCACCGGTCGAGACAGCGCAAGGCCGACGAGCACTCCAGGCAGCAGTAGGAGGCATAGAGAAATATGGCGTTGATTCACCTCGCCGACGGCGGCGAGGCCGGAAAACGAGATGATTGAGCCGAGACCGAAGAATACGGCGAGGGTCGCTCTCGTCGTGGCGGGTTGCTCATGTTGGTACGCAACTGCGAGGGGCGGCCCACCGATTCCGGCGGTGGTGCCAGAGAATCCAGATGCCATGCCTGCGATGAGAAGGTTTCTCGTGCTTGTCGTTACATGAAAGCGCGTCGCCGATACCGCAACCGCAAGAAGTACCGAGATACCGACGAGCAATCTGACCGTGCCCGATCCGGTAGATGAAATCAGGAGCGCTCCGATCGAAACGCCGGGAAGACGCCCGCATAACGCAAGTCCGGCGGCTGACCACGCAATGTGTTCGCGCTCGCGTCGGGCAACTCCGAAGCTCAACGGCATGACCATCACGATGGTGGTGACCGGCAAGAAATCTGGGTCAATGAGCGCCAATATGGGAGCGGCAAGCACAGCCATGCCAAGACCAATCGTTGCCTGAACCGCAGCTCCGATACCGATGGTGATGACGGCAACTACGGCAAGTGGCCACGCAATACCTGCGATCTCAGCGGCGGCGATCAACATCTAGGCGTCGTCATTTCCGAGGCGTCCGGGTGTTGCCTCATGGGGGTGTTCTGGCCAGCGATGTTTTGGGTAGCGACCAGCTAAGTCTTTGCGAACATCAGACCACGATCCTCTCCAGAAGCCGGGGAGGTCAGATGTGACCTGTATCGGACGATCTGCCGGTGAGAGCAATTCAAATGTGATGGGCATATGAGCGACAGCGGGGTGAGTGTCGAGCCCGAACACATCTTGGACCCGAACTCGAACAGTTGGTCGTGGTTCGCCATTGTCATCAAGGTAGGAGATCTCTGAATCTCGGCCGTTTGGCAGTCGAAACACAGCCGGAGCGATGTTGTCGAGGTCTGCGCCCTCGGGCCACGGCAGGCTCGCTCGCAACAGAGTGGCGAGGTTGAGCTGATCGATATCGCCTTGGCTTGTTGCGCTCATGAGGTAATCGGTCAGCCAAGAGTCGATAGTGGCGAGAAGACCGTCGATGCTCCAGTCAGGCCATGGTGCTCCAAGTGCGAGATGACAGAACGTGACGCGTTCTCGGAGGCGGAGTGAGTCCGAGGTCCATGGAAGTGCAGCCAATCGGGTCGCTCTCAACCGGTTTAGAAGGGCTTCGGTAGTCTCAGGTCAGGGTTCTGTGCGTCGAAGCTGTTCGTCGCGACGCAGCGCACCGAGGCGGCGCGGCACACACAAGGCTCGGGAAATTATCGCAG
>JAAXJF010000048.1:0-2600 GCA_012269985.1 Acidimicrobiaceae bacterium | reverse complement strand
TCACCCTCGAGAGTTGATCGTGTCGTCAGGCGCTGCCCTAAGTGTGCGAGAGGGTCGATCACCCGTTCTTCTGAAATCGGTGCAGCAAGAGGAATACGTGCCCCGTCTCGTCGACCGTCGAGATCGATAGCGATAACGAATTCACTGTTGCTGAGGGGGTCGCTTTCAGGCATCCAGGCTCCTGAGCCGGAGGTCAATTGAAACTGGCCTCGCCGGCGTTGGCGGGCGATGCGATCAGGAAATGCGTGGGCGAGAAGTTCACCTGCGGTATCTGGCCGTAGAGCCCCAAGTGAGAAATCGATTCCCGCCCGTCGGGCGAGCTCTTCGCTTCGTTGTTGCACCCGGCGGCTTCGTTGACGATCGAAGCGCAGTGTTGTTCTCGACGGATCGAGCACGGCTTCAAGGCGTTCTGTGAGATCGGTGGGACGTTCATCAGGCCGACCGATCGCAATGTCGCCGTCGTCGAGTAGCGCAGCGATGACTGCAGCCGTGGCGGTTGGTCGCGCGATCACCATTCGTGCGAGGCGGGGGTGAACGGGAAGGCGGAGCATCTGTTCACCGACTGGTGTGAGACCATCTTCAGTGACGGCTCCCAGGGTGGTAAGGAGCTCCGTAGCGGCTCGCAGCGTGGCTGCGGAGGGCTTGGTGGGAAGGCGAAGAGCAGAGGGGTCTCCTCCCCATTTCGCAAGTTCGAGTGCGAATCCACTGAGCTCGACCGAATTGATCTCGGGTTCAGGAAACGCGAGCCGGCTCGTGTGTTCAACTTTGCTCCACAAGCGGTAGCACACTCCGGGGCCGGTTCTACCGGCACGTCCGGAACGTTGCTCTGCTGACGAGCGGCTGGACGCAATGGTCATTAACCGGGTCATTCCGGTTCGGCTGTCAAAGCGGGGTACACGAACGAGCCCTGAATCGACGACGATGTTGACGCCGTCGACCGTAAGTGACGTTTCCGCAATATCGGTAGCAAGAATGATGCTTCGACGTTGATGCGCTCGGCGCAACGCGGCGTCTTGTTCCTCTCGAGGCACTGAGCCAGCAAGTCGGTGAATCGAGATGTCGTCGTCAACCACCGAAGAAAGGGCATCTCGCAACCGGTTGATTTCACCAATTCCGGGAAGAAATACGAGCACGTCTCCATCGTCGCTGTCGAGAGCGTGAGTGATGACATCGTTCATTGCGTTGATGAGTTCGTTCGTGGTGGGAGGTCGAGTATTGCGGCGGTTATTGATTAGAGGGCGCCACCGAATGTCGACATCGAACTGCCGTCCATCGCAGGTAAGCACTGGCGCTCCATCGAGCAGGCGGCTCATCCGATCGGTGTCGGCGGTTGCTGACATCGTGCATATCGCAAGGTCGGGGCGAAGTGTCGATGCAACGTCAATGCTGAAGGCAAGTCCGATATCGGTGGTGAGGTTTCGTTCGTGGACCTCATCAAAAATGAGGATGCTCGTTCCCGGCAGCTCAGGGTCGTTTTGGAGTCGGCGGGTGAGGATGCCTTCGGTGACCACTTCGATTCGAGCATTTTCGGTGATCACCGCGTCGTCGCGAGTTCGATATCCAACGAGTTCGCCGAGAGCAGTGCCCGAAAGTTCGGCCATACGCTGAGCAACTGCTCGAGCGGCCACTCGACGCGGCTCGAGAACGACGATGCGACCGCTGCCGTGACCGTTGTTGAGAAGGTGAAGAGGAACCAGCGTCGATTTACCTGCGCCCGGCGGGGCTGAAATCACGCAGCGCCGTGACGTGGCGAGGGTTTCTCGAATGTCGTCGAGGATGCTCTGAATGGGAAGGTCAGGAAGCGCGAACGAGTATTGATCTGGAGGGTTCACAGGGTGGTTAGCCGAGAGCTGGGGAACCAGCGAATGCAGCTGGGTCACCCGGCAACGGGATTGTTGGCGTACGCCACGCCGTTGCTGCGGTAATTGCTTCGGCGACCTGGCGCCACTCGGCAGGGTGCCAGCCTTCAGTGATGGCGTCGATCGTGCCGTCGACACGAATGAATGCGAAGGCCGGAATCGTTTCGATGCCGAGGGCTTTCACCACTGATCGGTCTGGGTCGGTGAACGTAAGAAAGTCATCGGTGATCGGGCCCAAGAATTGCCGGGTATCGGTCTCATCAGCGGTGACGAGCAGGTTCACTCGGGCGTGGCATCCTCGAAGTTCCTCGAGCAGACGAACCGCAGATTTCAGCACCCATGAACTTTCGTTTGTGTATGGGTCAAGAACGACGGTCGCCATATGGAACGTTGTCAACCACTCTGAGAGCGGACGTGCGTCCGCTCCAACGGGTTGCAGGGAGAGATCATCCGCAAGCTTCACTGCCACAAGATGCGATCGTAGCGACTCAGAGGTCGGGCCGACCAATATCTAAGGTCAACTCTTGGCTCGCCCAGACAGCCAACTGTTCTGGTCGATACTGTGTCGGCGTGCACCCGCTTGAGTATCTGCGCTCAGTAGCCCGCCATCAGCGAGCTGATGCCTGGTCGGTTGCGCTCGAATTTGTTGACCTTGTTGCCGGCTGGGGTCTTGAAGGCGCAGAGCTGTCGGTTGCTGCTCGACGTTTATTGAATCGCCGGCCCGATGCGGCTCCTCTGTGG
>JAAXJF010000064.1 GCA_012269985.1 Acidimicrobiaceae bacterium | reverse complement strand
GCGGCTGCTTCACCTTCAGCAACTGCCGACCCGGCATCGTTGCTCGAATCCTCGCCTGATGAAATATTGGAGAGCAGCTTCATGTCGGCACCTGCGCAGAACGCTCGCCCAGCACCGGTGATGATGATGCCGACGACCGCGGGGTCGGCACTTGCTCGTGCCACCGCATCACGGATTTCACGATCCATGCGGTTGGTCCAGGCATTCATTGCCTCGGGTCGGTTCAACGTGATTGTTGCGACCGGATCGTCCACTTCATAGATGATGGTGTCGTACATGTCGTCCTCCTCAATATGGGAACGAAAGAGCGCCCCCTCTCGACGCAAGTCTCGTCGAAAGGGGGCGCTACAAACGCATCGGGTGTGATCATGTGATCATCAGGCGACGGCGCACGGCGAGGAGCGTTCCCCCAATGCCGGCGAGTCCCAAGCCAAGGAATGCAAGGGAGAGTCCCATTCCAGTGGCTGGCAATGCGTTGTGATCGGTGTCGTCAGCAGTGACGTTGAGCGAAGGAGCAACTTCAGTGTCGGGAGTGGTTTCGACGATGGATGCAGCTTCGACGACGCTGTCATTCGAGTTGGCCTCAATGTCGTTGGTGACGTCGTTGGGGATCTCGTCGAGGTCTTGCTCTTCTGGCTCTGGGGTGACGATTTCGGTGATGGGGTCGTCTTGTTCGTTGTCGTTGGTGTCGTTGTTGGTGTCTGGGATGACGATCTCAGCGATCGGATCATCTGCAGCCGCCTCTTCGGCGGTCTCTTCCTCAATAATTTCGTCGTCCCCAGGTGCCTCGTCCTGTACCTCTTCCTGAGCGTCGTAGAAACCGATGGCAACAAGCGCCACTTCGATTGATTCAGATTGTTGATTGCCGTTTCCGTCTTGAGCGGCGTGGGCGGCTTGAGCTCCGAAGAGCGAGAAGAATGCAACCGATGCGATTGCGGCGGTGGTGAGTGACTTGTGTGTGTTCATGTCATCCAAGAGCACGACACACGCCGTTTCTTGCAATTTTCTCGAGATTTTTTTCTAAATCCTGAGAATCGTCATGGCGTAATGGTTTGGGCGGTCTTTTAACGACCGAATGGCCGTATGCATCAACACCGGTCGCCATGCACTTATGAGTGTTTGAGCCGAACGCATCGAACATTTTCAAGTTTGTTGAGAACTCGGTCTTGCAGTTTCACTACGAGCGAATGGTTGACCGAGCACATCCATACTCTCTTTGCTCCCGGCAAAATTGACCGGGCTACAGTCGTTCATGTGAGCCTTCCCGTTGTTGACCTTGCACCATTTGCAACCGGTGAAGATCACTTGAGCGCTGCCGCAGGTGAGCAGGCCGCAATCATTGATGCAACTTGCCAAGAGCTCGGCTTCTTGCTTGCTGTTGGACACGGAATTGCATCGGAGACGAAAGAAGAACTGCTCGACGTCATGCGAGAGTTTTTCGCAGAACCCCAAGACGTCAAAGAACAAATCTCTATTGCAAACAGTTCGTGCCATCGGGGTTACGTCGGCATCGGAACCGAAGCACTCGAGGGCGCGCTTGCCGACGATGATCAATTCGACGTTCCGCGACTTGGAGATTTGAAAGAAACGATCGATTCTGGAACCGAGCACGGACCGCAACACCCAGAGGTGCTCGCCGGCACGCCGCTTCACGGCCCAAACCAACTTCCAGAGTCACCACGGTTCCGCGCGGCATGGCAGCGCTATTTCGATGAGGCAACCGAAGCGAGCCTTCGAGCTCATCGAGGGCTGGCAGTAGCTCTCGGCTTAGCCTCGACGTGGTTTGAAGACCTCGGAGACCCGTCACGGGATGCGTTCATGTACCACTTGCGGATGCTGCATTACCCGCCGACGAGTCGGGTCACACCAGCACCCGGCCAACCCGGTTGCGGCTCGCATACCGATTACGGGTCGGTGACCATCCTCACCGACGATGGGCAGGGTGGACTGCAAGTGAAGACACGAAGCGGCGAGTGGATCGACATTTCAGTTCCGCCAGGTCACGCTGTCGTGAATCTCGGTGATCTCATGGCGATTTGGTCAAACGATCGTTACGTATCAAACCCTCATCGAGTGGTGAGTCCGTCAAATATCGATCGTTACTCGATTCCGTTCTTCGTTGAGCCAGGTTTTCACGCCCGAGTTGAATGCTTGCCCACTTGCCAAGACGCATCGAACCCGCCACGTCACGAACCTCTCACGGCCGGCCCCTACCTGCTGTCGCGTTTTGACGGAACGCACTCGTATCGCAATGCGTTACTTGACTGACTCAACTTCGTTCATGTGAGTCATACGCCATCGCAGTAGCTACGGCGAGAACGAGAACGCATCCAACCGACGCACCAACCAGCAGATTGGTTGGTGACCCAGCTGTACCACCAGGGTTTCGATAGCCCGGAGCGAGCGACAGCATTCCTAACCCGAGCCACGCCGACATTGTTGCGATCGCCGACGGGAATACCGCACCGAAGGCAAGGGCGAGACCGGTCGGTCTCACGGTGAGAAATCCGATGAGGCCCCCAACTGCGAGGGCTCCAAGCTGCACCAATCGTGCGATCATCAGTTCGTTCGGCCAACCCTCGTTGCTATTGAGAAGCCAATTCGCTGACCAGGAAGAACCAACCACTGGTACGAGTGGAGCAATTGCGGCAATAACGACAATGAGCGCTCCAAGAGCATGTACGTACGGGTTAAGACTCGCTCGGCGGTCGATCAAAAGATCATTCATTGATGCGAAGAATGCGATGAGCCCAACACCTCCGGCAGCGAACAACGCCCAGTAACCAAGATCTCTCGTGATCTCGATGGTGAACTCACCAGTCGCACTCGCAGCAAAATTTCGTGCAGCTTCAACCGGAAACTCGACGAGACCGATCGTGAGTGCAGCGGTGCCGAGAACCGAGAGTCCGCTTCCCCCGACAAGGCCTGGCCCCCAGGGGCGATTGAGGATCGACCCGACCGAACCGGCTGCGAGCCCGATTGCCCCAAGAAGGCCGACTGCGATGAGGTTGGAGCCAAGGTTGTCAACGTGCCAAACCCCGGTTTTCAACCCGACGGCTGATGCAACGTCGGCAAATTCTGCTCCCGCTGTTGTTGAGATCTTGAGAATGTCAGCCGTCAGTGCAATGACGGTGAGCACCGCTGCGACGATGCCGATGAAGGAGGTGACCGTAAGTTGTGCCGAGACGCTCCCAGTCGGCTCATGGTCGACCACTGCGGCGGCGAGAGTGGCAGAGCCAGAAGAAGGAGTGGGCGGCTCATGGTCGAGTGGAATCACTTGGGTCGCTGCAGCAGTATCGATAGGTATGCCACTCGCTGGCATGTCATCGATCGTGTCATCGAAGGGTCGTTCGTCATCTGCCCAGACGACCTGGGATGCGAAGGCTGGTTCATCGGTCGTTGTGATTTGGATGGTCTGTTTCAGTTCTTCGGTTTGGATCGAATCATGCAGTCGGGTGAGGGCGAGTTCGTCGAGTTCGTCAGTTGCTGAATCGACAGGCACCCGAAGTTCACCGGTCTGCTCATCATCGACGGGGTCGCCAACAACAGGTGACTCTGTGGTGACGGCGTTAGCAGTGTCGTCAGGTTGAGCGCTGAGGCTTGCGCCGCACGCATTGCAGAACTTTGCGTCGTCAGGCGCAGCAGCGCCGCAGGCATGGCAGATCATCTCGATACGTTTGGCTCCCGCTCGCCCCGACGCGGCGTGAAAGTGCTGCGCATAGGCCGAGAATACGACATTGTTCGCCCGAGGTCGCGAGTAATGAGATCGACGGTTACCGACGGCGAAGGCGTCGAAGTTGTGTGGCGACATATGGCCGAGCACGGCGCTGCCCGCCGCGGATGGTGATGGCATCGGTGAGGCGCTCGAGTGATCGGATAATTCGAGCGACGTCTGGTTCGCGTGCGAGCCCCTCACATTCATCGGCGAACTCTCCAAGCGTGCGATGCCCACGTTCGTTGTTACATCGCTTGCAGGCGGCAACTTCATTTTCAACCCAACTCGGACCACCTTTAATTCGAGGCACGAGGTGTTCCGTTGTCGGTACAACGAGGTGGTTGTCGAAGGTGCGACGACACCACACACAGTCGTTGCCATCTCGTTCCAGAATCATCGACATCCGTTCGCGTCGGTTCGGTTGCCGACCTCCATGGTGATCTGTCGCTGATTGCGAACGGCCCATATGACAAGAATGGTGCAATGGCGGGCCGCTTCGCACCTTCACCGACGGGAGATCTCCACATCGGCAACCTTCGCACGGCTCTCGTTGCGGCGTTGCTTGCCCACACCACCGAACGCGAGTTCATCATTCGGATGGAAGACCTCGACCTTGTGACTGCGTCTCCCGAATTTGAAGAGCGCCAGATTGCCGACCTTGCAGCCGTGGGGGTGGTGGCCTCGGCAGAGATTGTCCGGCAGTCGGAGCGGTTTGAGTTGTATCGAAATGCCATCGACCGTCTCACCGAGAGCGGCGATGCGTACCCGTGTTACTGCAGCCGTAGAGAAATTCGTGCCGAAATTGAAGCGGCGGCGCAGGCGCCAAACGGCAACTTGCCTGACGGGGCCTACCCGGGCACTTGCCGAAACTTGACGACAGTGCAAAGGTCTGAGAGAGAAGCGGAGGGCCGGCGCCCTGCACTTCGCTTGCGAACCTCGGGTGAGACCTACGTGGTTGATGACATGGTTGCCGGACGGTTCGAGGGTGGAATTGACGATGTCGTTCTCGCTCGTGCTGATGGTGTGCCGGCCTACAACTTGGCGGTGGTCGTCGACGATGCGGCGCAGGGCATCGACCAGGTAGTGCGTGGCGACGATTTGCTGTCATCGACACCACGACAAATACATTTGCAACGCCTGCTCGGTCTTCCGACACCTGAGTACGCACATGTGCCACTCGTCCTTGGCGACATGGGAAGCCGTCTTGCAAAACGAGATGGCGCGATCACACTTCAAGAACTTGTTGAACGTGGCGAGAGCGTGAGTGCGGTACGAGACTCGATCGCCATGAGCATTGGGTGTCAGCCTGCGGGCAGTCATCCAGATCCGTTCACAATGTGGGCTGCACAGTGGTCACTTGATTCGCTTTCTCGACAACCGATTCATCTCGCAGACTTCGACCTTGCAGTCAGTAGTGATGATGATCGGCCGTCGTGAGGTGAGGTGCTCGGTACTGTTGAGATGAATTGCACGTTTTCGATGGCGAGCGATGGATTGGATCTGGGACGAGGAGTTGATGCCGATGGGCTCTCCAGTTTGGGTACACGGATCGATCCCAGGGTGATTGCTGGTGATCGCGTCGTGTGATAGGCCAGCGCGTCTGCGAGAGTGATGGGGTGACCGCTGCCCGAGCATCCAATGTTGCACTTGCGACGGTGATGCTGGCGGGCCTTATTGCAGCCTGCGGGTCTTCTGGGTCATTTTCGATTGCTGAAGAGTCGATGCCGACGACGAGTTTGGCATCGGTAAGCGAGAGTTCACCAACGACTCCAACAGTTTCGCTGCCAGATGCGTCTGAACGCAACGACACTGATACCTCTCAGCGAGTCGCTGAACGCTCTCAGGCGGTGACGACGACAACGGTGTCAGTTCCTCCGGCGCCTGTTGCACGTGAGGATGCGCTGTACCTCAGTCGTTTCGGGGTCGGGAGCCAGCGATTCGGCGATGACATGAGCGACGTCATTTCATCGCTGATCGATGTCTTTGGGCTGCCTCAGACCGACGTCATGCGTCGCTTCCGTGAAACCGACGATGGTGCGTTCATTGATCGAAATGCCGACTATGAGTTTGTTGATGTCTTCGGTCGTGAAACCTGCTTTTCCGTCGGCTTATGCATTGAAGGAGCCGGTGAAACAGACGACAGGGTTGTCTTTACCGGGTGGACACAACGTGAGAGCTCAGGGATGCTAATCACCGAAAGCGGTCTTGGTGCCGGGTCACGCTGGTCAGCCTTCGCAACCGATATTGATATTGAGCCCCTCGGCTGCGGAATGTACTCGACAGGTCGATACCGCAATATGCGACTAGAGGTCCGATCGTTAGGTGAACCATTTGACGATGCTGAAGAGATCGCAACTAGTGCCGGTGACATTGTGGTGATCTCGGTTTCCGCCGGAGACGTCCGCTCTTCGTTGCATCCTGCGTGCTGAAAGGTCGCTATGGCTGAACATAGTGCGCGGCCCAGTCATAGAACATCCCCATGGGCTCAAGTTGAGCGGGTGTAAGGAAATTGGTGCCTGGCCTGTTGGTTTATGAACCGAGTATGAATGCTCAACCAATGGAGAATGAACCTTTCGCTTAGAGCTTCCTGTCGTCTGCAAAGCTCTCTTAGAAAGGGATCGGGTCGTCTCATCGATCTCTTCAAAAAATTGAGAAACCTATTAGGAGGTTCGCAATGTTGTTCATGCTTGAATACCAAATCAATCACAGCCAGAAGATGGATGCGTTTGGCGCATTCGCTTCGATGTCGCCTGATGATGACGCCGCCATCGAAGCTGCCCATGGCTATCGACAGATTGGCCGTTGGCACGACACAGTCAATGGTCGCGGAGTCGCAATTGTTGAGGCTGAATCATCAGAGGCCCTGCACGGATCACTCATGATGTGGGCCGGAATGGCAGAGACTCTGAGCATCACACCGGTTCTCGACGATGCAGGAGCTCGCGCCGTCATTAGCGCAAATCTCTCATCTTGAGGTGAGCCTGCTCGGCCAGACGGCGGAGAGGTTCTCGGACCTCACCGCGGTCTGCGGCCGAGAACGGAGGTCTTTTGGAGCGGATGACGGGAATCGAACCCGCGTTCTCAGCTTGGGAAGCTGATGTTCTGCCATTGAACTACATCCGCAGAAGTTCTCAGATTAGCGGCTCATCAGATTGCGACCCCACGTAGAGACACTGCCGGAGCACTAAGGTTCAGTTCGTGATTTTGTCTGACCAGACGATTCGTGAACAGATAGCAGCGGGTCGCATCGTGATCGACCCGTACGACGATGCACTGGTACAACCATCATCAATAGACGTGCGGATATCCCACCTGTTTCGTGTGTTCCGAAATCACACCGCCGGTGTCATCGATGTGAAGAGCGATATGACCGGCCTCACCGAACTCGTCGAGATGCCCAAAGATGGTTCAGAGCCCTTCATGTTGCATCCGGGCGAGTTCGTGCTCGGTTCAACACTCGAGCGCGTCGGAGTTCCCGATGATCTTGTTGGCCGCGTGGAAGGTAAGTCGAGCTTGGGTCGCCTTGGGTTGCTCATTCACTCAACTGCTGGGTTTATTGACGCCGGGTTTGATGGTCACATCACTCTCGAGTTGGCGAATGTCGCTTCACTTCCGATCACGCTCTACCCAGGAATGAAGATCGGGCAGGTGTCATTTATGCAGATGACGACACCAGCGGAAAACCCGTATGGCAAGGGTGCCCGTGGTTCGAAATATCAAGGCCAACGCGGGCCGACGCCGAGCCGTTACTTTGAAAACTTCAACAACAGCTGACAGGCAACGCTTCCTACGCCGTGGTGACGGCATACCTCTTAGACTCGTTACATGACTTCACCAATCACCGTTGTGACCGGCGCGAACTCAGGCATCGGTCGTGCGACCGCAGTGCATCTCGCAGCGAAAGGCCATACGGTCTACGGCACAGTTCGTTCAATTTCCAAAGCCGACAAACTGCAGGCGATGGCCGCTGATGCCGGTGTGACGATTGAGTTGGCCGAACTCGATGTGGCTGATGGTGATTCAGTTCGTCAGGGATTTGACGACATCATGAATCGAGCCGGACATGTCGACAATCTCGTGAATAACGCTGGGGTTGGTGGAAATGGCGTCGTCGAAGAGACATCACCAAAAGAGTTCCTCGATGTGATGAATGTTGACCTGTGCGGAGCGGTGCGGTGCTCGCAAGCGGTCCTCCCGCAGATGCGCGAGCGGGGCTCGGGCTCCATCATCAACATCACTTCGGTTGCTGGTTGCTTTGGAGCTATTGCTCAAGCTCCCTACGTGGCCTCAAAGTGGGCGCTCGAAGGTGTGAGCGAAGAACTTGCGCTTGAGGTTGCTCCGTTCGGTATTCGCGTAGCGATCATCGAACCGGGTGTGACAAAGTCAGCGATCTTTTCAAAGAACACTGAGGCTCCGAACGCATCAGGAGCCTACGACCAGCAGTACGGCCGGATGTTCGGCTTCTACGCAGCTGGTATCCGTCAGGCGACCCCCGCAGAAGGGGTTGCTGAGGTCATTCATCATGCGATCCATACCGATTCGCCACAGTTGCGATATGCGGTGAGTTGGGCTGCAGAAGGAATCATCGACGGCAAAGCAAAGATGGGGCCTAACGATTGGGCAGAACTCGGAGCGATTGCTGACGACGCTGGCTATGCCGCACGATTCGGGGAATTGTTCGGCGTTGACATTTCAGCAGCCGAGTAGACACCGCGGCGTCACCCCAACACGGTGACGCCGAGAATTCCGATAAGCACGAGCCCACTCGCAACAAACTCGGTTCTGCGATGTTGCTGTCGGAGCCACACCCGCGAGACAACGAACGTGAGCAGTAATTCAAGTTGGCCGAGTGAGCGCACTTTCGTGGCGGTTTCCATGCTCATGGCAATTGCCCACGCCGCTGAACCACCCACCGACATCGCTCCAACGGGCAGTGTGCGTCTCCAGTGCCGAAAGATAATGCCGATTGACTCGGGCTCTCTCATGCGGATCCAGATTCCGTTCACGATGGTTTGAGCGGTATTCATCGCCGCAAGCGTGATAAGCCCGCGAACCAGCGCAGGGTGTTCTCCGAGACTTGTTGATGCCCACCTGATGCCAACCGACGCAAGCGCAAATCCTGCGCCAGCAAGAACACCTGCTTGAGCGGCGCGGTCACGATGAGCAATGAGTTGACGAAGTGGCGTGTCAGACGGGCTTGCAAGTTTGACGACGCCGACTAACACCGCGATCACTGAGACCCAGCCCCACAATTGGAGTGGCTCGCCAACGATGACGGCCGAGAACACTGCGACCTGAATGACCTCGGTTTTTGAGTACACCGTTCCGATAGCGAAGTCACGGCGGTCAAAGGCTGTGAGCAGCGCAATCGTTCCGACGATTTGCGCGATGCCGGCGGCGGTGACGATGAACCAAAAGCGCACAGGGATTGTCGGCATGCCGTCTGCTGACCACCAGACGGCAAGCATGCAGGCCGCAATCGATAGTGGTGCGCCGAGGATGTAGCGCACATAACTTGCTGCATTGACAGAAAGATCAGGTCGCAGTCGTGCTTGAGCAGCAGTTCGCAGAGTTTGGAAGATCGTAGCGAGAAAGGTGACGACGATCCACATGCGACTATGACGATATTCCCACCATGCGGGTTGCGACCGAGCGGGCGCCAACAAGGCGCCGTAACGCCCGCTTCGCTGGCGAAACAGTTATCGAAATACGCTCCGCGTAGAAGGCGACGTCTGTTGAGCGCAGCGTCAGACACGTATCGGGGTAGTCACATGGTGTACCAAATCAAAGATCAAGATGTCACTCCACCAGAGCCGAATCCTGATGACATCCGTTCGTCACGAAATGATGCTGCGGGCGCGTTTGCGATTGCTCTGATCACTGCAGGATTGATTGCTGCCATCATTTTCTTCCAAATTTTGTGAATTTCACCTGCGTCGGCCGGCGGCTCCGACTAGGTCGCTGAGAAAGAAATGAGCCCGACCCAGTGTCTCCGAAAAGACGCTGAGCCGGGCTCGAGTTTCAGTTATTAGGCAATGCCCGATGTGTTACGGGGCGATTCCCTGTGCGAGGTCGCCGACGTCGAAGAATTCGTTGTCAATAGGCACAACTTCTCCATTTGAGAGCTGGCTGTAGACGACGCTCCGGTTGAACAGACGGGAGTAACCCGGCAGTCCATCGGTCCACTCTTGAGTGAAGTCGATCACCGGCACCATTCCGTTGAGGTCAAGGTTGCTCGTGTTGCTCGCAGCCTCGAAGAATGAAGCAGCAGTCACTTCACCCTCGATGGTGGATGCGATCTGAGCGAAGCCGATGTAAGCGGCCCATGTTCCGAGACCACCGAGGCTGTTGAAGTCGTTTGCCTCTTGATCGATGTTGTTCTTCTCAAGCGCAGCCCGATAATCGGCCCATGGCTCAGTCGAGATATCTGGGTACATACCCGAGATGATGTTGCCATCGGTCACTTCCTCAGCACCCACCGCTGAGATGGAGTTGAGGTTGCCCTGAGGACCGTACTGCTGCACGTCAGAGCCTGACTGCTGCATTGCGGTGTTCCAAGTGAGGAACGGGCCTTCTGACAGAACGATCACCATGCAGTCAACGCCGGTCGTTGCCTGTGCAACTTCAGCTGAGTAGTCGGGTGCGGCGTTCGGGATAATCATCACGTCGTTGAACTCACGTCCGTATGCAGACATGGCGTTTTCCATTGGGCCCTGGAAGATTGCGTCGGCACCTTCAACGATGACGGCGTTGATTGCCTCACAGCCATCTTCGACGGCCTGGCGAACCATTCCGACTGCGTACATTGGCTGGTTACCAATGTTGAACGAATGTGGTGATGTCAGCTCTGATGGCGAGATCGGACAACACGCACCGAACCAGGTGATGTCTGATTCTGCGATCACCGGCACGATTGCTTCAGCGAAGTAGGTGAACGAGCCAACTACTGACACGACACCTTCTTCGACTGCGTCGCGTGCACACGTTGCAGCAATTGCTGGGTCAAACTGTTCGTCACAGACAATGACTTCAAGTGGCCGGCCGTTAATGCCGCCATTTGAGTTGATGTGATCAGCCGCGATCTCCGCTGCGATCTTGATGTTCTCGTACGTAGGGCCATTTGCGTTCAACGTCGTGACCGTCATCAGCTTGATGGGATCCCCCGTTGGCTCTTCAGCTGCGGGCTCCTCAGCAACCTCTTCAGTCGCTGCTTCCTCCTCAGCCGGCTCGTCAGCAGCATCATCGCCGCCACACGCGGTGATTCCGATGCCGAGTATTGCGACTGCGGCAACACGGCGGACGACCCCCGATTTCTTGTTCAGAAAACTCATTCTCCCCCCTTTGGTGAATGGTCTAGTGAGCCGCCTTATGCGACCTACCTACGCGAACCTTAGACACTGAGAGGTGTCCGACTTCGTGTTGGAGGAGTGATCTCCCTACCATTTCAGAGGGGGCACCGAGCACGCTCGGCACGGTCTCATGGCGCAGTCACAGTGGGGGTTGAAGGCGTGAACGAAATTATCCGGTTTGCTTTGCTTGGGTTGGGCGTTGGTGCGCTCTACGCATTTGCGTCCCAAGGTCTCATTGTCATCTTCCGTGGCACCGGAGTGCTTAACTTCTCACTTGGTGCGACAGGAATCGCCGGTGTGTTCCTCCAATACGAATTGCAATATGAGCGAGGACAGAACTTCTGGGTGGCCTCATTCTTCGGTGTGTTGCTCTCCATCACCCTCGGCGTTCTCACCCACTGGGTTATTTTGCGTCCGTTGCAACGTAAACGAGCGAGCAACCTCATTCAGCTTCTCGCAACCTTGGGCGTACTTGTCACCGTGCAAGCGGGGGTGGTGATCCGGTACGGGTCAAAGCCTCGGCAGGTCCCAAGTCAGCTTCCGGTCGACCGTGTCACCTTGTATGGAGACGTCAGTATCACCGTCGACCGCCTCATCTTGCTTGCAATCGGGAGTTTCTCTGCGTTCTTATTCTGGTTGCTGTACCGATCATCAAATTTTGGTATCGAAACCGAGGCGGTTTCGGAGAACGAGCGTTCTGCAGCGGCTGTGGGAGTCTCGCCGAACAAAATCGCTGTCCTTAACTGGGGTCTTGGTACTGCGGCCGCCTGCATCGTCGGAAGTCTGGTCGTCCCGGTGATGACGCTGCAAGTGACGTCGATGACGTCTCTTGTGCTCGCTGCCCTTGCAGCGGCGCTCATCGCCGACTTCAAATCGTTCCCGTTGGCGACGGCCGCCGGCTACCTACTGGGAATGGGCCAGACGTTGATCAACCGATTCTGGGATCAACAAGGCGCCGGCCAGTCGTTGCCATTCGTGATCATCATCATCATGCTCGTGTTCAGAGGGCGAACAATCCCGACGCGAGACCATTACCTCAGGAAGTTGCCCGCAATTGGGAATGGTCGAATGTCGTGGGACTGGACGATCTTTCTTGTTGGAATGATCGTCTTCCTCATGTTGACCAAAGACACGAAATGGGTTGACGCCCTCACCGTGTCGCTGTGTGCCGCCATTGTGTTGCTGTCGATTGTTGTTGTCACCGGCTACGCAGGACAGCTCTCGCTCGCTCAGTATGCGATGGCAGGTTTCGGTGCGTGGGTTGCAGGACGACTTGTGGCGGTCTACCAACTGCCGTTCCTGGTGGGTTTGCTTGCCGGCGTGGTCGCTGCGGTGCCGCTTGGAATGATTTTTGCTCTGCCGGCGGTGCGTACCCGTGGCATCAACCTTGCGATCGTGACATTGGGGCTGGGAACCACCCTTGAGTTGATGTTGTTCAATAACCGCAATTACACAGGCGGAATTTATGGCACGCCTGTCGGTGATCCAAGCCTGTTCGGATTTGAGATCAGTTCGATTAGGTATCCGGAGCGATACGGAATTTTCGTCTTGGGAATGGCTCTTCTCGCAGTTGTGTTGGTTGCCAATGTGCGGCGTGGCCGTAGTGGTCGACGTCTGATTGCGGTAAGAACGAACGAGCGCGCTGCTGCTTCGCTTGGCATCAACATTGCGGCCGCCAAGTTGTTCGCGTTTGCATTCGCGTCAGCGCTCGCTGCGCTCGGCGGAATTCTTCTCGCTTTCCGGTTGACGTCTGTCAGCTATCAGTCATTCACCAATTTCACATCAATCACCTACGCAGGACTCTCACTCGTCGGTGGTGTTGGCCATGTATTGGGTGCATTTGTTGGGGCGATGATGGCGACGGCTGGATTCAACCAAGAAGTGATGGAGTCGACGTGGAACGGTGTCGGCGAGTTCGTTCAGTTGATCAGTGGTATCGCGATTTTGTTGGTGGTGCTCTATAACCCAGATGGTGTCGCTGCGGAGTGGGCGCGTAGTTTCCGAATTTTCAAGCGAACGAAGAAGTTCGGTGAGTCGTATTTCATCAAGTTGGAAGAGGTGTCTGAACGCGTCGAAGAGCGCTCCGGCGAGAAAGTACCGGCGAAGCGTTTGGAGGTAGAAGATCTCACGGTGCAGTACGGAACCGTGACTGCGGTCAACAGTGTTGGCTTTTCAATTGAGCCTGGCCAAGTGGTCGGTCTCATCGGGCCAAACGGTGCAGGAAAGACCTCTCTCATCGATGCGCTCACCGGGTTTACCCCTGCGGCTTCGGGCCGGGTCACCGTTGGTGGTAACGACATCTCTAAGGGAAATGCAAACGCTCGTGTGCATTCAGGAATGGCAAGGTCATTCCAATCTCTTGAACTGTTCGAAGACACGACTGTGTTTGAAAACCTCAGTGTCGCCGCAGATCCTCAAAATCTTTCTGCGTATGTCCGCGATCTCGTGTGGCCGGTGATCCCCAAATTTGGTCCAGAGGTCGTCCGCGCCGTTCAAGAATTCAATCTTGACGAAGATCTCCACCGTGAAGTGAGTGACTTGTCATATGGCAAGCGGCGGCTCCTTGCAATCGCCCGATCGGTGGCGATGCACCCGAGCGTGCTTCTTCTCGACGAGCCAGCGGCCGGTTTGAGTTCGGTTGAAAGCGCCGAACTTGCCCGGGTGGTGCGACGCCTTGCAGATGAATGGGGAATGGCAATCTTGCTCGTCGAACATGACATGAACTTCGTCATGGGGGTATGCGACAGTGTGGTGGTGATTGACTTTGGCAACAAGATCGCTGAAGGCACACCGGAAGAAATACGAAACGACCCCGCCGTCATTGAGGCGTACCTCGGTCAGCAGTCTGACGACGATCTCGGGATCGAGAGCAGCCAGCCGGTGGAGAGCGGGAGTTAACCATGAGTGAAACCATGAACTTCTCAGAGATGATCGCTGAGGTGCCGGGTATTGGCCAGTACGTGCAGGCGCAAACGCCTCACCTGTTAGAGACCCGTAACCTCAAAGCCGGCTACCTCGGCCGAGAAGTGGTGACCGGTGCGAACATCACAGTGAAACGCGGAGAAGTAGTCGCACTGTTGGGGCCTAACGGTGCCGGTAAGTCAACTACTTTGCTCACAATCGCTGGGCAGTTACCTCCGGTTGACGGCATTGTCATGTTGTCGAATGTTCCGACGTTCACGCCGATGTATCAGCGGGTCCGAAATGGCATTGGCCTGGTCACTGAAGATCGTCTCATCTTCACCAAGATGTCGGCCCGTGACAACATCAAGATCGGTGGCGGCAGCGTTGATCGTGTACTTGAGTTATTCCCATCGCTTGAGCCTCGGCTCGATATTCGAGGCGGCATGCTCTCAGGTGGCGAACAGCAGATGATCGCACTAGGGCGAGCGTTGAGCCGCGACCCACAATTGCTACTCGCCGACGAATTGTCGTTGGGGCTTGCACCGATGATTGTCGATCGTTTATTAAGCGCAGTTCGAACTGCAGCAGATGAGCAGGGCATTGGAGCTCTTATCGTTGAACAGCATGCTCGAAAGGCATTGAAGTACAGCGACCGCATCTACTTGATGTCGCGAGGACGAATTCAGATGGAGATGACATCTGATGAAGCGCGTTCACGCCTCGACGAGATTGAGGAGGCGTACCTTGCGGGCACGTCTGAGTCAGAAGAAGACCATATTGAACGGCGGCGCCGGAAAGACGTGCGACAGGCGTGGGGTCGTCTGAGGGTGAAAGAGCGCGAGTTACGCCGGTTAAGTGGAACTCAGGTGTCACGCAGGCGCACTGGAGAGGACGACAATATTCTTGATGATGAGCAACACCGGCGCGATTCGCAGATGCGCATCCGCCGGGGACGTAAGTACTAATTGACCAGATAAAAGGACACAGAAAGAAACGACATGGGTTAAAGAACTGCTGATTTAACGCCATTCGATCTCGACGAATTTCCGAAGATCCCATTTCTGCCACGAATGAAACTCCTCCAGTTGCACTGGGTGGAAGCAGGCTTCGGCACGCCAAAACAGACGGCAATGTTTTACGTATGGAAAATTTTCTTCTATGCGCTGTTTGGCTTGATCGTCGCAGCCTCGTTCACGGCCGGCCTTGAATTTAACGACATCGGGGGCTGGTGGGATGAGCCCATCCTCTACCAGAAGTTGATGATTTGGACGGTCTTGATGGAGATCCTCGGGCTCGCCGCAACATGCGGCCCGATGGCGTTCCACTTCGACCCACCGATCGGCCAGAGCCTCTACTGGTGGCAGAACGACACGCTGAGAATCCCGCCGTACCCAAATCATGTTCCGTTGACGAAGGGCAACCGCCGCACCCCATGGGACACCGGCCTTTACAAGCTCATCGTGTTCTGGCTTGTGATGATGCTGTTCCTTTCGGGTGAGCAGATTCCTGGATTGCCGGAAGGGACTGCGGGAGTCATGCCCCGTTGGCCATTCGTGGTGTACGCAGTGCTCATTTGTGTGATGGGGTTGCGTGATAAGTGTGTTTTCTTGGCGTCACGCGCCGAGCAGTACGTGCCAACCATGTTGGCGTTTGCGTTCTTCCCGTCATGGGTTGACATGGTGGTTGCGGCGAAGATTTTCATTGTCATCGTGTGGATGGGCGCCGGTGTGTCGAAGTTCAACCACGGCTTCTCCTCGACCGTGTCGGTGATGATCAATAACACCCCGTGGAACGGCTCGCGTCGGCTCCGAATGGCGACAGTGAAGGACTACCCGAATGATTTGCGACCGTCGAAAGCGACGCACCTTATTGGACATATCGGTGGTACCACCTGCGAGCTCGTCATGCCGCTCGTGCTGCTGTTCTCGCCGTGGCCATGGATGACATGGATCGGGATTCTCTCGATCTGGGCGCTTCACACCTTCATCATTTCGACGATCCCTCTTGCGGTCCCGCTCGAATGGAACGTGTTCTTTATTTTCTGTACCGGCTTCCTATTTGCGAATTTTCCTGCCGGCGACGGCTGGGGGGTCGGAGATATTGAGCCGCTCCTGATCATCCCGGTCCTGGTAGTAGGCCTGTTCGGCATCGTGCTGGGAGCGATCTGGCCGCAGCATGTGTCGTTCCTCGTCGGCATGAAGCAATATGCCGGTAACTGGGCCTCGACAACATGGGCATTTGTTGACAAAGAGAAAGAAGATCGCATCAACGAGCGAATCGTGAAGGCAGCAGACAACCAGATCGATCAGATCATTCCAATCTTTGGTAAGGAAATCTCTGAGGTCTTTATCCAGAAAGCGATTGCGTTCAGAATGATGCACCCGATGGGTCGAATGCACATCACCTTGCACATGCGGCACAGCGACGACATGGACACGAGGGTTCTTCGAGAAGGAGAGTTCCTCGGCAACGTGCTGCTCGGTTGGAACTTCGGAGATGCGCACTGCAACGATGAGCGCCTCGTTGAGGCGGTTCAAGAGCGGTGTAACTATGAGCCTGGCGACCTGCGTGTCGTCTTCACAGAGTCACAGCCGATGTTTTCAAAGAAGGTCCAATACAGAGTGATCGATGCTGCGCTCGGTGTCGTTGAAAAGGGCTGGTACCACAACGACGACGCCTACCACACGCAGCCGTTCCTTCCTGACGGTCTGGTTCCGCACGTCGTGACGTGGCAGCGCGAGGGGTACACCCCGGCAGGTGACCCCTACCCTGGCGATGGTGGAAGAGACACCAAGGGTGAGGGAATCTCGCTCACGCACACCTGACGCAATGAGCACAGCGATTGTCGTTGGCGGTGGCCCAAACGGTCTCGCCGCAGCGGTGCGCCTCGCTCGTGCCGGGAGCGACGTCACCGTGCTCGAAGCTTCCGACACAGTTGGCGGCGGGGCCAGAAGTTCGGAGTATCTTGCGCCTGGGCTTGTGCATGACCATTGCTCGGCGGCGCATCCGATGGCGCTCGCCTCCCCCTTCTTTCAGGAACTGGATCTTCCAGGACTTGAGTGGTGCGCCCCCGAAATAGATTGCGCGCATCCGCTTGACGATGGGTCAGCGGGTGCATTCGCAAAATCATTCGATGTCACCGATGAACTGTTGGGAACAGACGCGCGACGCTGGCGGCAGATGTTCGCCCCGGTTGCGAAGAAATTCGACACTCTTTTTGCAGAAATATCTCAACCGGTCCTTCGCGTCCCAAGGCATCCGCTTACGCTGGCTAATTTTGGTTTTCGCGTGTTGCCGCCGGCGACTCTGCTGGCTCGCACTTGGAAGACTGAACAGGCCCGAGCGTTGTGGGGTGGGGTGGCAGCACACGCGTTTTGGCGTCTCGACCGACCGTTGACGAGCGCAGTGGGCGTGACGCTGACGGCGGCAGCTCATGCACACGGCTGGGTCGTCGCAAAAGGCGGCACGCAGCGGATTGTCGACGCCCTCGTTGCTGACATCGTCGCCCACGGAGGAAAGATTGAAACGTCTTCGCGGGTGTCATCTGTGAACGATCTTCCGTCTCATGACGTGCTGATGCTTGACGTGGTGCCGGCGATCGCTCTCGAGATTCTCGGTGATCGTCTGCCATCGCGCATTGCGCGTGCATACCGTTCGTTCTCTCATGGGCCAGGGGCATTCAAAGTCGACTTTGCGGTTGAGGGCGGCATTCCGTGGACGGCTCAGGATGCACGACGAGCGGGCACAGTTCATGTTGGTGGATCGTTTGATGAAAGTGCGGTGGAGGAACGCTTGGTCGGTGCTGTCAAGATGCCAGCCGCACCGTTTGTATTGGTTGGCCAGCAGTATTTGGCGGACCCAAGTAGGTCTGCGGGAAATGTTCATCCGATCTGGGCGTACGCTCACGTGCCCCACGGCTACACCGGCGACGCAACCGAGGCAATTGTCGAGCAGATCGAACGCTTCGCCCCCGGCTTCCGAGACCGTGTCGTTGGCATGGCGGTTCGCTCGACGACAGAGATGTCGAAGTACAACGAGAACTACGTCGGCGGCGACATCATAGGAGGGGCCGGTTCGCCATTACAGACCGTCTTTCGACCACGTGTGAGCTCGAACCCGTACGCAACAGGAATCCCGGGCGTGTACTTGTGTTCGTCATCGACGCCACCTGGAGCGGGAGCGCACGGCATGTGTGGAGCAAACGCCGCTGATCGAGCACTCACTCGGCGTATCTCTCGCTAAGTGAAAGAGCGGAACGGGAGGGATTTGAACCCCCGGACCCCGTAAGGTCTCTTGTTTTCAAGACAAGTGCATTAGGCCGCTCTGCCACCGTTCCGTGCCCCAATCTACCGTGTCGGCGGTAGCCCTACGACCGTCGCTCTGTAGACTTTGCCCTATTCGGAGAGGTGCCAGAGCGGCCGAATGGGGCGCCCTGCTAAGGCGTTGACCACGCGAGTGGTCCGTGGGTTCAAATCCCACCCTCTCCGCAAGGGACGTGCCGGGCCTTCGGGCTCGGCACGTGTTCCTTATTTGGACATTTTTGGCCGACAACTGCGCTTTTATAGCGGTCGTTGTAGGTGGCGAGCAAGAGACTTTTCTCAGATTCGATGATGACGGCATGCACCGCGTTGTTAGTGGGTGAGCTATCTCCTCACAAATCACGATGAGAATTGGGCCATCTGACAGATCCAAAATGTTGCGAAACGATGACAAACCAGTCAGACTTTCGTCATGTGGGGTCGGAATTCCTTTCCTCGTCGGCCGGACGAAAGTTCAGGCGATCACCGCAGGAGACAAAAACCGCAGGCAGATGAGTCTGCTGAATTTTGGAGTGAGTCTGTTCCTTGGGAGCCCAAAGCACACGAGATTGACCCTGATGCTCCTACTCGACCAGGTGGACTTGACCGTGGCCTTCACAGCCAAACAGCCGAAGATCTTCCCACTCGTTGGTCGCTGCCACATATTGACCCTTTTGCAAGTCGTCTGTTGCTAATTCTGGTTGCGTTTGCGCTTGTCGCACCCGTTGCATGGTCTACCCGCCGAACAACAGAGCCCGTTTTGGCTCTCTCACGCGATCAGGCATCAATGGTTACCTCACAGTCAGTTGACCTCACGAATAGTGACCTGAACGAATCTCTACGAATCACAGGAAGCGAAGTGCCCGCAGTGGTGCGGCCATCGATATCGGATAATTCAACGTTAGAGATCTCGACAGCGAACCCAACCGAGGGTGTGAATGCCGAGGTTGCCACGATGGTAAACGGAGAGACACGTGTAATTGCGCAAAGGACTGAGACGACATCGGCACCATCTACCCACTCTTGTGGGTCAACATACGTCGTGCGAGCTGGCGATTCTTGGTTATTGATCGCAGACCGGGCGTCAATCCCAGCCAAAACGCTGCTCGAGCGAAATGGAGCCACTGCTCGAGACGTGCTGTATCCCGGCGATGAATTGTGCTTACCTCCAGGAGTTCGTGTTGTTATCCCGGCAACTACGGCTTCACCCTCCGCTACCTTGGCCCCCTCAGTAGCGGAGGCGCCGACGACAACCGCAGCGATTCCACCATCCCCTAGCACCGCAGAAGTTCAAAGCATTATCCGCGCCGTCTGGCCGGACGATCTTGAGGAACGTGCACTTGACATTGTTTGGAGGGAGAGTCGTTATCAGGCAGACGTAGACAATGGAATCTGTTGTGTCGGCCTATTTCAGATTTATTGGACAATCCATCGTGTTTGGCTCGGATCAGAAGGCGTAACATCACGCGAACAACTGTTTGATGCAGAAACCAACACGCGGGCTGCGCTCGCACTTTACGAACGGTCGCTTGCGCAACGAGGTGACGGTTGGCATCCGTGGTGTTTTGGGAAATACTTGGAAACCGCGGCGTGCGCAGGACTTTGACCTAAGGCCTCAGTTCGATGGAGGTGGTGGCGGAGGCGGAGTGATGCCAGCACTACCGCTAGCGGCGTCAGCGCTGGTAGGCGGGCCGTATTCGTTGGCATCTGGAGTGCCCGGCTGGGCGAGCAAAACGATGATCACAATGGCCCCGACAATGGGGATCAGCGAAATCAGAAGCATCCACCCTGACTTTCCGGTGTCGTGAAGTCTTCGCACTCCGGCGGCAATGCCAGGAATGATTGCAGCAAGTCCGTAAAGACTTCCGATTATGTTTAGAGCGCCTGTGGTGGCGCCACCGATCAGGATAAGGCCATAGCTCAGAATGATGTTGGCAAGATAAAACCACCAGAACTCTGGTCGTGTGTCACGTCCTTTGAAGTTTGCGTAGTTTTCGAGAAATCCGCGTTTCCAATAGGTGATGATCTGCATGGTTCTCAAAGTAGCCGTTTGTGAATTTGTGCAGGTGGATCGTCGTGGTATCAGTGCTACTCATGCGTAGACTTTGTCCTGAAGCGCCAGTAGCTCAACGGATAGAGCATCTGACTACGGATCAGAAGGTTTGGGGTTCGAATC
>JAAXJF010000049.1:6288-20472 GCA_012269985.1 Acidimicrobiaceae bacterium | reverse complement strand
AGCTGTTGATCGTATTATCGTTATGAGACCGTAAATGTGTAGAGATCGTTGTAATCATCGCCTTCTATCCGGGCATCATTTGCCATGAGAGCATCGATTGGCCCGGCTTCGATACCTGCGATACCCGGGCCCCAATCGTCGTAAAACCACTCATCGTCGTAGCGGCTTCCGTCCCCAAGAACCCGACCGGCGATGGTCGTGACACCATTGGCAGCTAATGACCTTGCAAGTTCATCGAGTGAGGTATGACCAAACACCGGGTACCTGTCCAGGTTTGAATTCGGATACCAGTCGCCGCTGAGCAGTGGGTCGCCTCCGCCAATGAGAACGATGTCGCCACTCACCACACCGTCGACCGGTGCTGAACCGACCACCCTTGTCGTAAAGGTGTAGTCGGCGCCCAGCACGTCAATCGCAGCCGAGGCAACAAGAATTTTCACTGTGCTTGCAGGGATTACCGCTTTATCTTCTGAGAGTGGCAAAGGCACGCCATCGACCGACATTGCCAGACACGAAGTTGGAGCCATCTGTGACGTCACCGTTTGAAGACCTTTGATCAATTGGGTGTGATTTAGACGTCCGGAAAGTTCAGGCGCCGTGCGGCGAAACGACATCACATTTCGCGAGGCAATCTCATAAGGCTCGACCGATGGTGGTGGCGTGAGATCAGCTGGGGTTGCCACACCCTCTTCGGGCAAGAGAGAACGTAGCCCGGCCAACATCATCACAGGCAGGAGCGCAATGAACGTCAACACCACCACTGGGTGAAGCCGCCCGCGCTTGGGTGCGGTCACGACCTTCGACGGTCCTGGAATCGCGCGTATCGCCACATATGGCCAAGGGCCGCCACTGCACGGTCACCGGTTGCATAGCAGAGCCGTCCTGACTCACGCACTGCCGCGGGCCCCGCATTATTCGGGTCGGCCACGGCGAGTTCTGTTGCGACCAAGATTGGCTTACCAGTCTCGGCACTGAGTTGCGCTGCTGCCTCTGCGAATCTGCGGTCTTGTCGCTCGTGGTATTCGACGATCCGTTCGAGGCCGTGATCTGGGTAAAACTGCCCTGTCTGCATTTCGCGTGCCTGGTTCGATTGAATTCCCACTCCGAGGTAGATCACTGAATGCACATCTGGATGGTGTGCGATCAGGCTCATCACTGTCGGAATCGTGTCTCTTGTTTCGCCACCTGCGCAGTCGACGGGGTTGTTTCTGCTCCATCGAGGCGGGAGGTGTTGATCGATTTGCGCGAGTAACTCTTCAGGAAGCTGCATGAGCATCAGGTCGTTGTCACGCGTGACTGCATCGGAGGTGACAACACCCCATCCGCCGGCAGTTGTGAGAATCACTACGTTCGGGCCTTTGGGTAGTGGTTGCGTCGCAAATGTTGCTGCTGCGTCAAACGCTTCTTCTACCGAGTGCACACGAGTTACTCCGGCCGCTTGGCAGGCACCATCGAAAATGCGGTCATCGGCGGCTAGGGCTCCAGTGTGGCTTGCGGCTGCACGTGCTCCACCGGCCGTCGCTCCTCCCTTCAGTACGACCAACGGCTTGTGGCGTGCCGCTATAGCGAGTCGTTCCATCAGGCCACGGCCGTCAGTGATGCCCTCGATGTATGCGAGCGACACGGCCGTTTTATCGTCTCGGGAGTAAAAGTCGAGATAGTCGGCAACGGAGACGGCTGCTGCATTTCCTGCGGAAACCGCTCGACTCACCCCCACTCCGGTTGATCGGGAGAGGTTGAGAAAACTCGAGACGAAGTTTCCCGACTGCGATGCGACGCCGATGCCGCCCGTTGGTGGATATGGTGCAACGATCTGCGCACAAAGCGACGCCGGGGTCGAGACCACACCTTGGCCGTTTGGACCAGCGAGCAATATTCCGAGTCGGTCGGCGGTCGCAACCAGCTCGGCTTCGGCCATTCGTCCTTCTTCTCCGGCTTCGCCGTAACCCGCAGAGGTGAGGAACGCAGCCTTGACACCTCGCTGTGCAGCGTCTTCGAGGAGTTGCAGGTTGGCGGAGGCTGGTGTACACACGAACATAAGGTCGGCTGCGCCAGCGGGCATTTCTGCGACATCGCTGATCGTCTGTATGCCGAGTACTTCCTCACCGGAGCGGTTTGTTGCGAAAACGTTTCCCGAGTATCCAGCAGCGAGCAGGTTATGTAGCGCAACGAAGCCGAACTTGCCCGGGTGACTGGATGCGCCGGTGACGACGACACCGCTCGGCTCGAATAGTGCCCGAAAGTGATCATCTGTTGGTTGGGATCGAGAGGTATTTGATGTGTCGCGGTCGAGCGCTTCGGCGACTTCGACCAAGGCATCTACAGCAACGGGTTGTCCCGATCGATCGATTATGAGCGGGTTGATGTCGACGCTCATCACCTCTGGGTGTTCCTCGGCTAGTTTGCCGAGTCCGACGAGAGTGTCGACAAGTAGCTGTCGATCGACGGCGGCCTCTCCTCGGAACTCACCGAGAAGGTCACTCATCGTGAGGCTGTCGATTTGCTCTTGCGCGGTGACCTCATCGACCGGTACCGGACGGAATGCGACATCGGCAATCGCTTCGGCGAGCACGCCACCGACACCGAGCATCACCATCGGCCCGAATTGGGGATCTCGAATCATTCCAACGATGAATTCGCGCGTCCCCGACACCATCGGTGCGACGAGTAGCGACACATCGCCATCCTCAGTCCGAGCTGCAGCCAGCAACTCCTCAGCAGCCGTGCGCACTGCGGATTCGTCGGTCAATGAGAGGCGCACCAACCCGCGTTCGGTTTTGTGTGCGATGGTTTCTCCATTCAACTTGACGGCAACTGCCCCGCTAATCGCTGCGGCCGCCGAGACAGCTGATTCAACATCTTCAACGATGTATTCCGCAGCGAGTGGTACTCCATATCGCTCGACGAGATTTTTTGAGGCTGCTTCTGAGAGCGTGCTCGTGGTGGTCGGCGAGTTCGAGGGATCTGCCATGACTCCTACGCTAGTCAGCAGAGCGTTCCACGCGTCAGTAGCAGTTGCCTCAACCCTCGTTCAGGGAATCCTCACGACCTGTTTGCTATGGTCGATGACGTGTTCACATTTGACGTTGCCTGGTATTTCAGCCTCGTTATCGCCGGTGTTCTCGGTGTTGCGATTACCACTGTGGCCAACTTGGCGACAACGGTGTATCTCCATAGAGGGTTGTCCCATCGGGCCCTCACCTTTAGCCGGCCCGCTCGAGGCGCATTTCGTTTCGTGCTCTGGCTCACCACCGGAATTCGACCTCGACAGTGGGTGGCCGTTCACCGAAAGCATCACGCGCACACCGACACCGCGGAAGACCCTCACTCACCGGTGATTCACGGTTGGTGGAAGGTTCAAGTTCGTAATTATGCGATGTACCGACGAGCCGCGAAGGATGTCACAAACACCGACCGTTTTGCGAAGGATCTACCGGCCGATCGCCTCGACAAAATGCTGTTTGACCGCGCTCTGCTCGGTCTTGGCACTGGCATAGGTATTCTCATGCTGCTCTTTGGCCCATTGATCGCAGTGGTCGCTGCGGTGGTGCATCTCAACTATTACATTGCGGCAAATTCTGCGGTGAACGCGATCGGGCATCACTTCGGTCGCCGGCCTTATGACAATTCAGCAACGAATCTTCAATGGCTTGCGTTTCTCACCGCTGGTGAGGGATTTCATAACAATCATCACGCCGCGCCGACATCGGCCAAACTTGCCCACCGTTGGTATGAAATCGACCTTGGGTGGTTCTTGATCAAGCCGATGACGTGGCTGCGATTGGCTCGCGTCCGCCTCGATGGGCTGAAACTGGTGAGCGGTTCTCGGCCATCGACGTCCCCAACCTGACGGCACATCGTTCTTCGCTTACCCCTAGGGTCAGGCCACCGCCATATTTCCTTGCCGTCTCGTTCGCCTTTGAGGACAGATCTGACCTCACTTTCAACGCCACCGACATAAAAGAATTGGGTGCTTGGCGATGTAGCCAAGCACCCAATTCCAGTTCAACGTCGAACACGTTCGGAGTCACGCTGGTGGGTACACACCCATCTGCTGACCCTTGTCTGTCTTCCAGAAAATGTCGGCAATCTCATCGATGTACGACACGAGCTGCTCGCCAACTGCAGGGTCCATTGACTTCTTTGCCTCACCCGCTTGATGAACAGCCTTCCAGAACAGGTCGTGCAACTGAGGGAACTCGTCAAAGTGTGCGGGTGCGAAGAAGTCAGCCCAGAGCACCATGAGGTGGTGCTTGCACTCTTCGGCGCGCTGCTCTTTGATGAAGATACACCGGTCTTGGAACACAGCGTCATCTGATTCGTGGTATTTCTGAGCGGTCTTCACGACCGAGAGTGCCTCGATCTTGGCCTGGGCCGGGTCGTATACACCGCAGTAAAGGTCGCAGTGAGCGTGGGCTGGTGTGGCCGAGGCGAACAGTCGTCCGAGCATGTTGGTCTCCTTGGAGGGTCTGGTATGCACCGTTATTGATGCCATTGACACCTTTGAGACTAGCCTTCGCGCCATGGCGACGCATCCCCGACGGCGAAAGATCGCCCCGGTAAAACGCTTTGTCGTTGAGGACCGTTCGATGGAGCCGACGTTGCAACCCGGTCAGGGGCTCATCGCCATCCGGTCACGAAAATTGCGCCGCAATCAATTGCGGGTGGTCGAACACCCTGAGCGTCCTGGATTTTGGATCGTCAAGCGTCTCGGCGACCACGTTGACCGGTCTCGATGGATGTTGCTCGCCGATAATTCCTCAGAGGGCCAAGATTCGCGTCATTTTGGGCCGGTTGATATGGCAGATTCCTGGCGCATTGTCGTGAAGATTCCGCAACGATGGATGTAACAGCACTGCAGTCGACCTCTGTACTCTGATTTCATGGAACTCGTTGCGGCACTGTTCGTCGAAAATTTTGAGATGCGGTCGGCCCCGGGCCCATCTACCCGTCTCGACATCACCGGAGCGATGTTTTCGCAGGCTTCGACCGAACCCGTGCCAACTACTGTGTCGCCGCACCTTGTGGCGTTGATTCATTGCCCCGCAGATGAATCCGGGCAGGGCGTGTTTGAGGTGACGTTTTTCGACCATCGCAAATCTGAAATCGATGAAGAAGAACCTCTTGCAAGAAACGTAAGCCCCTTCACCGTTGAGCCCGGAAAGTTCACCTACCGTCTCGTTCGCGCTGAGTTGCCATTCGAGGAGTACTCAACGGTCTATGCGCACTGTCGAGTTGGACATGGACCGCTCACCATTGTTCCGTTCACCCTTTTGCCACCAGCGGAATAGAAAGTTCTCTGCGAATCCCAGCCGCTCAGGCGAGGGAAGGTACAGTCGCCAGTGTGTCGACTCTCAGTTCTCTGACGCCTGAACATGACCAACTCGCAGTCTCGGTGATTCGAGGTATTGCAATGGATGGTCCGCTAGCGGCAAATAGTGGCCATCAGGGAACCGCGATGGCTCTCGCACCACTTGCCCACGTGCTGTACAGCCGCGTCATGCGATATGACCCGGCTGATCCCAACTGGGTTGATCGCGACCGCTTCATTCTCTCTGCAGGCCACGCGTCGATCTTGCAATACGCCATGCTCCACCTCAGCGGCACCTCACTGTCGGCCGATGATCTTCGTGCGTTCCGTCAATGGGGGTCAGCGACGCCCGGTCATCCTGAGGCTGGTCATACCCCTGGTGTTGAAGTCACGACGGGACCGCTCGGCCAAGGCTTTGCGAATGGGGTCGGTATGGCGATTTCTGAACGTCTTCTTCGTGAGCAGTTTGGCGCTGATGCGATTAACCATCACACGTGGGTGATCGCAGGCGACGGGTGCTTGATGGAGGGTGTCAGTCACGAGGCGGCGTCTCTTGCTGGACACCTCGGGCTTGATCGTCTCGTATGCGTGTTTGATGACAATCGCATCACCATTGATGGCGACACTGACCTTGCGGCAAGTGATGATGTTGCTGCCCGTTTTCGAGCGTACGGATGGGATGTTGCCGAACTCGGTGAGATTGGTGAAGATCTTGATGCTCTAGAAAGCGCGCTTGAGGCTGCTCGTACCCCTAACGGGAAACCCCGTCTGTTGGTGTTGCGCACCCACATTGGGTTTCCGTCACCGGATCACACCGATTCGCATGCTGCGCACGGTCTTGCTTTTTCGGCTGAGGACGTCGCTCGAACGAAGGCGGTCATGGGAATCCCCGATGAGCCGTTCTACCTTCCAGCAGATCTCATCGAGAGGTACCAAGAGGTGACAGCTTCGGCCGGTGCTCATGCACGTTCAGCGTGGGAATCACTATCTCACACCGCTCGGCAACGCAGTGATTGGGGTGCGTGCTTCTGTGTGACGCCGCCAAACCTTGAGGACGTGTTGCCCTCGTGGGATCTCGGAACGAAGGTGGCGACGCGCAAAGCGATCCAAGCGGCGCGCGATGCGACTGCTGAACTTCTGCCTGGGCTTGTGTCAGGTTCGGCAGACCTCACCGGCAACACCGGCACCAAAGTGGCCTCATTCTCTGGTCAGTCTGCGCAGAACCTCGATGGCCGTCAGATGTACTACGGCATTCGCGAACATGGCATGGGGTCCGCAATGGTTGGCATGGCCCTTCATGGTGGCGTGCTCCCTGTAGGCGGAACGTTCTTCGTGTTTGTTGACTACATGCGTCCACCGGTCCGGCTCGCAGCGCTCTCGGGTGCCCGGGTGGTGTTCGTCTTCACCCACGATTCGGTGGCTGTTGGCGAGGACGGCCCTACACATCAACCGGTAGAACAGCTTGCCGGTTTGCGGGCGATGCCCGACCTCCATGTGGTGCGCCCAGCTGATGCGAACGAAACCTCTCGTGCTTGGGAAGACGCAGTGAGCCATGATGGGCCAACCGCAATGATTTTAAGCCGTCAAGACGTGCGGGTGGTGACTGATGGCTCTGCGATCACCGCTGGAGCGGGTGTGGTTGGCGACGACACGAGCGACCCAGATGTCATTTTGATCGGAACCGGATCAGAGGTCTCGCTGTGCGTCGATGCAGCGGAGTCCCTCAGAGCATCGGGAAGGTCTGTGCGGGTGGTCTCAATGCCGAGTTGGGATCGTTTCCGTTCACAACCTGTTGCGGTGCGTAATTCGATCCTCACCCCTGGTGTGCCCAGCGTGTCGGTAGAGGCAGCTTCAACATTTGGGTGGCATGAGTGGAGCGATCGTCAGGTTGGCATTGATCGTTTCGGTGCAAGCGCCCCGGGCGATGTTGCGCTGGACCGCCTTGGCATCAATGTTGATGCGGTCGTTGCAACGGTGGATGAGATGTTGGGGGGCGGGGCCTGATGGCTGATCTCACCGCCCTCTTCAACGAGTTCGGACAAAGCATTTGGCTCGACAATCTCAGCCGAGCACATCTCAATGATGGTTCACTTGGTGCTCGTATCGCTCAAGGTGTCCGTGGTCTTACATCGAATCCGACCATTTTCGCGAAGGCAATACAAGGCTCCGCTGACTACGACGAGCAATTCGGTGCCTTGATGGGCGCCGACGTCGCTCCAGTCGATGCGTATTGGCATATGGTGATCGATGACATTCAGACGGCCTGCGATGCCTTTGCTCCCCTTTATGAATCATCAGATGCGGTCGATGGTTATGTGTCGGTCGAAGTCGCCCCAGAGTTGTCTCGCAACACGACCGGAACTCTGTCTGCGGCACGTGAACTGCATGAGCGTGTGGATCGTGCCAACGTCATGATCAAGATTCCGGCGACTGTCGAAGGACTTCCTGCAATTCAGTCAATGATTGCTGAAGGTCGCAGTGTGAATGTCACGCTTATCTTTAGCCCCGAGCGCCATCAGGCGGTGATGGAGGCCTACATCACCGGTTTGGAACAGCTTGCTACCAACCCAGATGCTGATCTCTCACGGGTTGCCAGCGTGGCGAGTTTCTTCATTAGCCGCGTCGATACCGAGGTCGACAATCGGCTTGGTGAGAGCGGTCATGATCTCTGTGGAAAGGCGGCAATTGCGCAGGGTCGCCTCGCCTACCAGAACTTCTTGAATGCGTTTTCCGGACCGCGTTGGGAGGCGCTTGCTGCGCGTGGCGCCCGGGTGCAACGACCTCTGTGGGCATCGACCGGTACTAAGAATCCGGCGTACTCTGATGTCCTTTATGTTGATGAACTCATCGGGCCAGACACGGTGAATACCGTTCCTGAGGCGACGCTCGATGCGTTTTTGGACCACGGTTCTAGTGAGCGAATGATTGACCGTAATCTCGCTGAGACGTCAACAGTGCTCGATCGACTGTCTGAGGCGAATATCGATCTCGATGATGTTGCGGAGAGACTTGAGCGTGAAGGGCTCGCGTCGTTTGCAGCAAGTTTTGATGAGGTCATTGCAGCGCTTGTTGCGAAAGCCAATTAGGCCCGACGCCCGAGCGTGCGCTGCTTAGTCGCCTGACAGAGATTCCAGTACGTATGCGGCTTTCTCTACTGATCGCCGTGCTTGGGTAAGTCGTTTGTCGGCAACCGGTCGCTCAGATCCTGATTCTGCAGCATCTCGCAGCACTGACAGCGAAAGGTCATCGAGTTGTTCACCAATATCTCGGAGTCGCTCGGCAATTGTTTCTGCCTGTGCCCGATCGGCGTTCGAAAGACCGTCGTTTTCAACCATTGTCAGATGTTACGGCCTTAACCCCAGGTCCACGGGGCCGTCATGTTGGGCGACACCCAATATTCGAGGCGTCGTGCGGCCTCTTCATCGATGATGCCTGTCGAGGCTGATGCGATGAGCTTCATGACGGTTGCAGCAAGGTTGCGCATTTCCACGACGACGTCAAGGCTGTCGGATTCCCAGTCAACAGCGCCGTAACCCGCTGCGAATGCGGTGTAGGCGTCGGGATTTCCTTGCCATGGCGGCGTTGACCATGCTTTAAGTGGAACGTGATCCCACAGCGGTGATGCGGTCGAGAGCAGATCCCAATCGATGAGCACTGGGCCGTCCTCGCTCATCAAGATATTTCCAGGGTGTATATCGCCGTGGGTGAGTACGTTCGGGGTTGTCTCCACGATGTTGGTCCACTCGGCACCGCGTTCGGCGGCCTCGTGCAGCGTTGAAAGTTGTTGTGAAGGCACGACCGCTGTTGCTTCAAGGCGCGTCAATATGGCGCCAAAATTCCACCACGGTAGATGTGTTGGAGTCGCAATGGGGTAACCCGTAGGGATTTCCGATGGTGCGATGTCAGTATGGAGACGGCGGATGATTCGCCCGACTTCGCGCCAGTCGGTGGCCTGACCAGTTTCTTGGACAACCTCGTAGGCAATGACGCCGAGGCCGGTGTCATCTTGTTGCCATGTTGCGATGACATCTGGAACCCGAAACTCTGCCTCCCTCAACATTGTTGCAAGGCGTTGCGCTGTGCTTGGGTCACTCGTGAAATGACCCACTCGCAACACGGCGCCGTCGGCCCGAAAGGTTGAACACATCGACTCTCGAATAGGGGTGAGGTCTGTCGCACCAAGTTCTTTTGCGCACTGCTTGGCACGCGCTCGAGCGTTTCCTCGGTCACTGACCGGTTGAGAAACGAATGGCGTTCGAAGCGGGGGTTCAGCCACTGCTGGACGCATCTGCGCGGTCACGAAGCACGATGACTCGTCCGGCGTCAACGGGTTCGCCATCGACGAGCAGGGTGTCCCCTGGCCCAACATGATCGGTCATCGATTCGGCTCGATGATCGACCACCGCACGGAGTTGGCGTTCACGGTTTGCCTTTGCGGCGCGACCTTCACGAATTGCGTCGCCCACTTCATTGACCCTCATGCGAACACGCTGCTCTACCCGGTCACGAACGTGACGAGGGGAAAGCTGGCGAGCCGCCGACCGAACCCGACGACGAGCCATCCGCATCGCTCCAGCGCCTGCTGTTGCCCCTGCAACAAACCATCCGAGGCGTCGCATCACGCTCTCCTTCTTTCTTGGTCGATCACTTCGACGCTTGTAGCTGGCGATTTCAGACGGCCAACGGCCCGCTTAACTCCGGTCACTGTTCCGACCGCCTTAATCACTGGAGCAGCGAAGAGTCGGCGGGCAGCTCGACCTGAAGTTTCTACCGCCTCAGAGATTGCTTCCGCAGAGCCAAGTACCCTGTCAAAGCGGTCGAGGTCTGCTCTAGCTCCGTCCATTGCGGACTTCGCCTCGTCAGTGGAGGATCTCAGATCAGCAATAAGAGGAAGTGTCTTCTCACGCATATCTCGAACCTCGCGACGCAAAGCTCTCAGAGCGTCGAAGACTCGCAAGAGCACAACTGCCAAAGCAGCGAAGCCGATCGCACAAAGAACGACAGATGCGATGAGGACTACTTCACTTGTTGCCATGAGACTTTTCCAACTTTGAAACCATTCGGCAAAAGAGTATCTGAAAGTAAAATCATCTTTGTCTTCTGACCTCCCACTCCCAGACCGAAAAGCCTGTCTTTTCTCTCCGTTAGACGTTCTGAACGAATTTTCTCGATGGGAAGCGCACGAAATCTTTAGCAAACTTCATCCCAAAACCTCAAAAAATTAACTTGCTATAGACATTTGTCACAACGTGTGGCACAATTATTGAGAGCGCTCCCAAAAGCGCTCATTTATCTGCGTAATTTTTTCACGAAAGACCATCACAGTAATGCTACGAAACACGATCCGATCCGGGAAGGTAAGGCGCTCGCCCTCTCGTTCAATCGCAATGGTGGGAGCGCTCCTAACGTCTTTTGGACTGCTTTCGCTTAGTTCTCACACTGCGGTTGCCGCAGTAGACCTTCAAGATTTCGAGGGTTACGCCGATACTGCGGCGGCAGAGGCTGACGACTGGTTTACCTCCTCTGGAGACGGCGGCGGAGCCGGGATGGGCATTGAAGAAATTGACGGCAACTCCGTCCTTAGCATTGGCTGGAACACCACTTCCGGCTGGGCGGCGATCGGCCAAAACCTTTCTCCGAATGCTGACTGGTCTGCTTATGACGGAGTTCGTTTCTGGATGAGAGGCTCCGATAACGGCGGGTCATTCAACTTCGAAGTTCAGACCGCGAACGGAGACAACACGGCGATGGCACACGGAGCAGCCATCTCAGACGACACCGACGGATGGACTCTTGTGAGTGTCCCATTCTCGAGTCTCACCAATGGATACGACTGGAATGCTGGTGGAGCCAACCTCGACCTCACGCAAGTCAAGGCATTCCTTTTCAGCGGCTTCGTGGGCTCAGATAATGGCGGCGCAAAAATCGACCAATTCGAGCTGTACACGACCGGTGATCCCGAAACAGCTCTAGGACCAGAAGCGGACGACAACGCCACGACAACTACGGAGGCGCCGGAGACGACGACCACCACGATTGAGTTGACATGCCCAGCAACCACCTCTTCCGTCGAGACGTTTGAGAGTTATGGCGCCGGAACCACCCCTCCTGAACCCTGGTTCAACTACGACAACGCTGGCGGTGGCATCAGTATCGTTGCCGATGATGCGGCTCGTGCCCGTGATGGACAGTCCGGTGATAACAAAATCTTCGCTTGGGGTTTCGATGCAGTGTCTGATCCCGGTTACGGCGGCGTAGGGCGCAACTTCACCTCACCGGCTGACTGGAGCGAATACACAGGAGTCCAGTTCTGGATGTGGGGCTCTGGCGAAGGTGGAGAACTACAAGTTGAAATCGGAGAAGACAAGACGTCCGACGTCGAGCGTTACCGATCCGCAGCATTCACCGACAACTGGACGGGATGGAAACTAATAAAGTTGCCATTCTCTTCATTCAGCCCGAGCAGTTACAACCCGAATCCGGGCAACGGCAAACTTGACTTAACCACGGTGAACAATCTTGTCTTCGCAGCTAACTCAGGAAAGACCGATGGCGGAGTCGCTCTCGACAGCGTCGCGGTGTACTGCGTAGAAGGGCAACTACCAGCAACCGGGTCATCAACTACAGGTTCGGCTTCAGGGCTTGCTGCGCTCGTGATGGCCGCCGGTATTGCAATGATCCTTATCTCGCAAACAAGACGACGCGAGAGCAACTAAACACCTCTAACACCCTCTCGAGGTGTAGTTATAGTAATGGCCGGATGAAACCCATCCGGCCATTACTATTTTCACCGACAGCCTAGAAACCAGCTAAAGGACCTGTACCGCGCAAAACGGTATTTACAACCCAGCTGAGGATCAAGCGATAGCGATACAAAATCCGATCGGAAGTTCAACTCTGAGCATCACTCACAAATGGTGAACTCGATTTTTTGAACCAACCCGGTCCTGCGAAAGATCTCACCGCTCGTTCGCACATCTACCGTGAGTCCCTCGGATGGGACGACGGTTCCGTCTGAAAATGAAATGGTAGTTGTCTCGTCTTTCCCCCGCTTCACAACAATTGGGATCTGACAACATGACAATATAAATGAATCGGCGGGAAGCTCAACGTCCTCAATCACACCGGAAACATTTCGAAATCGGACAATCCTTGCTTCTCGATCCATCTCACCGGGGTGCACCAAAGTGGGATCAAGGGAGATAACGCCAGCGTCGACACGGAGGCCAAGTTCGAACGGTCGAGCCAAGACCTCCTCTTTTGCAAAACCCGTCATTCCTGGCTGCTGCGCTCCAGAATGGGAAGGGCTATGTGAATATGGGTCAGTTGGAATTGCTCCCCAGTCGGCGGCCGACTTTTTTGGACCCATCCCACTCCGGATCACCCTATAAAGGTTGACTAAGGCAGCCATCTCTGTTGACGAACGCGAATCTCCTGAAAATCGCTGCATCGTCCTCTGCAAAGCGACAAGAAGCTTTGCAACCATGTGCCAGTAGACCGAACCGATTCCCTCAAACGCATGCATGGAACTGGAGCGGCCGGTATACAAGCGATGCTGAAAGACCTCTTCATAAATCTCAAGAGCATCTGCACGGTATTCAACAACAAGATTCTTCAAAATAGGATTAGTGAGACAAGCGTCAAGAGCGGAACTCACGGCTTCTTTATCGACCAAATCAGCGCCAAATCTGCAAGCACCTGAAACATCGCGTGTGATAACGGAAGTGCAGTCAACGTCTAAGCACCTCATCAGCAACTCATTTGTCGCCAACCGATCCTCTGGGATCACATTTTTCGACAAAAAACTCACTGGCTGCTTTGCCGGATACAAAAGAAGGCTTCCAATATCTTCTCTAAAGAGATCGCTCTTAAGAAGAGCTGTGACAAGTTGGACCGATTCAGGCAGAGAGAGTAACCCCGAGGCAAGTATCGCTACTTGACCCTCTAACATCTCCTCAAGATGCTCAACTCGGGCCCGCCTGCCCTCCTTGTCGAGATGCAAAATGTTGTAGGAGTGGTACATCCCATCGCTACGCCGCGCGGATTCGATCGTTGCATCGAGGTGATGACATGCTGCGCGTAAGAATTCCAACACGCGGGAACCTCGTGCTAGAGAGACCCCGGAAAATCCCGTTCCAACCGTCTTGTCGCGATATTCCGAGAAGGCTGATCCAAGATCGGACATCAATCTGAAGCGGTGCTGCTGTTCATCGCCAGCTTCTGGATGAGGGGGTTCACCATTCAGCGCCCAGATTGATCTCTCTAACCAGTCGTTCACTTCAGTCGAAAGAGACAGTTCATCTTCAGGAGCGAAAAGCGTGCCTAAGTGCTCTAGGTAGCGACGCAGATATATCAGGGTCACAACAGAAATCCCATTGCCGACAAGGGCATTGTTGGCATCATTCCACTCAGGACGCTGAGTGTTCATCCAAATTCCGCCACCGGGCACAAAATTGGCAAGCTTGCTCATTGCGGGAACAAGAAGTTTTTCGGCAAGACTCACCAGGAGAACTTGACCGTTTGACCAAAGGAGACGGCCATCGCCACCAAACTCTTGTACGCGCTCCTGGGAGAGTGCATCTGCGCTGTGGTCAAATGAAATCGTATTCTTTGGGTCGGCTAGCAATGAGTCAAAACTGGCGAGCCGATATGGCACATCTGCGTAAGAAAAACGTTTTGCGGTTAACAAAGAGGAAATGTGGCCAGGGTGATGGCGTTCGCTTGACTCTAGGAGCGCCAACAGGTAGGCAATCTGATGGTCCCCCCAATATCCGATATTCGCCCAAGGATCATTGTCAGTAGGGCTTTCCCAGTCGATACCGGCTCGTGAAATACGATACGGATTAAAACCGTCAACGGTTGTTGCATTCACA
>JAAXJF010000049.1:0-6278 GCA_012269985.1 Acidimicrobiaceae bacterium | reverse complement strand
GCTTTGATGTTTGTCACTTCTAGATTTTCTGAGTCAACGGTTGTTGCATTAACAAAGACAGAGATGACACTCGGAATAAATCGAGGAAAACTACTGCACAAAGCCTCCCAGTTCTGAAAGATATCTCGCCAGTTCCCCTCATAAGAGCAGGTCGCATTTCCGTCATCGTCACTTACCTGAATTGCAAACTTGTTCCACGGTCGACTTGGATCGCCATGACGGCGTGAGAACGAAAAAGGTAAGTACTCGTACGCCAAACGCAAAAGCTGCGGTTCGTTTATGTCTTGAATTTTTCCAAGTAAGTCAGCGTGTTCGACGTTGTCGGGCAGTTCCTCGAGGAAGGACACGTTTCGCGCCATCACTTCAACATTTCGATCGCGGACAAAGGCTCTAAAGTCGGCAGGGTCGATGATGTAGCCACGGAGAGGAACCCCACCTCGCATACAGTTATTCAGGACGTTCGAATAGTGGTACGCAGAGGCGACACGGTCTCCAGTTGACTGAAACGCATCTGCCGAGGCCATCAAACTTTGGACGTTTCCGTCCGCTTCCTGCAGCGCCTTATCAAGGTAGCCCCGCTCCACAGTCCCTCTCTCGAGGCGGTCCACTAGTTCTGCAACTTCCGCTTGTGACTTTGCCACGTCACAAACTATGTCCCACTGTATTGATGATCCGGGAGGAAGCGCGATTTCAGCACTGACTAGGTAAGCGCCGGGCCGGCCAGTAACTATTTTCTGCTGATTCGATGGTGTGCCCCTTTCAAAATCTTGGAGCATCGAGGCGTCCAGTGTGATATTGAAATTCTCAGGGCAGTTTGACCACACAGTGTTCGCACGGAGCATTTCAGAGGGTGCGGGGCGGTCACTTACTTGTGACTCCATCGAATAGACGACCACGGAAAACGCTTCAGAAACTTGCTCGCTTCGCTTGTATGCATTAGTTAGGTTTCGCATACTCAAGTCGAGTGCCGGGTCGACACCGCACGGAAGAAGATTGACGAGTCCATCAACTAGCGAAATCTGAAACTCGGATTCTCCTCGATTTACTATCCTCGCCCGGCGGACAAAACCGAACTCTTCACAAGAAGACCATCGATAGCTAAATGTCAGAGGCTGTGAAGCATGATCCTCTTCAAAAATAACTGCATCACTAGTCGTTGACTTTGCCAGACGACGGCTCACAGATGAGGCTGGCTCTAGTTGAAATGGCCGCCACAATTCGTCTAACCCGTTGATGCGAAACGATGTTACGGGTCCACTCTTCCTACTGGCGTCGTGAAGCCGATCATCTGTCTCGTATGGAAACAGCGCAAATTCCGATGACTTGCGGCCCGCAGTAAGAGCTCCGCTACTTGAAATGAACATCCATCGGTCGCCGTCACTCACGATGCTCATCAAAAATGGGGCCAACCGTTCTACGTTGGGCACGCAATAGTATTCTCGGCGGTCGATCTGAACTAGGCCCTCATCTACGTCTGGGCCTAAAAACTCATCAGACGCTTTTGAGCCTGAAGTCAGCACATCATTTGTCACGTCAAGAAATTCCTTTACAGAGCAGGAAAACCGAATGCAGTAATCCAGTCACTTTTAGATTGAAATTTGCGTCTCGACGTCAAAGAAATGGAGACGTTGCACATCGAGTACAACCTCAATTTCATCGCCGATACGAGCCGAACTTCTTGGATCAAAGCGACCGACCGTCGGGACATTGTTCGAAAGGTCCGACTCTGCGTCAGGATCTACATCGGCGAGTCTGGTCTGTCCAATATCAAAATGGGCAATAATTTCGGAGCCGAGAGATTCGACTAATTCAACTTTCGCCTTTAGTCGGGGAAGTTCAAGCCGGTCGTCTGCCGTCGTTGCGTCTTCGAAATCTTCAGGCCGCACACCGAAGATCACAGACTTGCCGACATAATTCCCTAGTCCGGAACGACCCGATACGAAATCATTCGGTAGACGCAGCCGCTGTCCGCCAATGTGCAGTTCGAATCCATCCTCGATTCCAGTCAACCGGCCCTCGAAAAGGTTCATCGCAGGCGATCCGATGAAGCTAGCGACGAATGCATTTGCAGGACTGTTGTACAAATTGTCGGGAGTGTCGACTTGTTGAAGGACGCCATATTTCATTACGGCAACTCGGTCGCCCATAGTCATAGCTTCCACTTGGTCGTGCGTCACATACACCGTCGTTACATTCAGACTTCTTTGAAGGGCCGCGATTTCTGAACGCATTTGAACTCGAAGTTTTGCATCTAGATTAGAAAGTGGTTCGTCCATCAGGAAGACCGCTGGCTCACGAACAATGGCTCGCCCCATAGCAACTCGCTGGCGTTGTCCGCCTGAAAGCTGGCCGGGCTTGCGCTCGAGGTATTCAGTCAATTCAAGAATTTCGGCGGCACGCGCTACCCGCTGCTTTCGCTCAGTTTTCGGAACCTTGGCGAGCTTCAACGCAAACTCAATATTTTCCGCAACAGTCATATGTGGGTAGAGCGCATAGTTTTGGAAGACCATTGCGATGTCGCGATCTTTGGGTTCGACATCGTTAACCACTCGCTCCCCGATCGACAGCTATCATGAAGTCACGTTTTCCAAACCTGCGATCATTCGTAGAGCTGTTGATTTGCCGCACCCTGAGGGTCCAACCAAAACGAGAAACTCCCCGTCTGAAATCTCGATTGACAGATCGACAATCGCGTGAACGCCGTTGTCATAAATCTTATTTATTTCATTGAGGCTGACTGAGGACATGTTGGATTTCTTTCTCTTAAATCATGAAGGTCTAGATGCTCATTGATAAACGCGCACGTAATCGATGTAGTACCGGAGGGGAAATTGAAGGTTTTGATCAATTTGGCCGCCCAGCGTGCCGCCGATCGCAAGATTAAGGATGATGAAAAAGGGTTGATCGAAGACCCATTCGCCGGGAACAGCATCTCTAGTCACCGAATGAAATTGGTTGCCATCAAGGAACCAAGTGATTCCCGAATAATTCCATTCAACAGCGAGGACATGCCAATCATTAGCAATCTCGTAGTTTTGAACGCTCCATTTATCAATGGCTCCACCACCGGAGTAGCCCGGCCCGTGCAGTGCACCAATTACAACGTTTGGCTCGCGGCCAACGTACTCAAGAATGTCTATTTCGCCGACATTCGGCCATGTCCGACCTGGTTCGCCCAGTCCAGTTCCAAGCATCCAGAAGGCTGGCCAAGTTCCGGTACCTGCAGGGACTTTCACTCGAGCCTCTATCCGGCCGTATTGAAATTCCCTCAGATTCTGAGTCAGGAGGCGAGCAGAGGTATAAGACGACCCGAGATAGTCCTCCTTATGCGCTTCAATAATTAGAGCACCGTCAGAAACACGAGCGTTTTCTTGCCTGTCGGTGTAGTACTGCGACTCACCATTACCCCAGCCCCAGCCACCAATGTCATATCGCCAATTCGACGAATTAATGCTGCTTCCGTTGAACTCGTCGCTCCAGACCAAACTGGTCGGCGGCGACGAATCAGGCTGAGGAACTGTGGTTGATGTGGTCGATGTAGGCGATGGAGAAGAGTCCGATCCATCGCTGTAAAGGGTTACGTCGTCGATCGCCACACCTGAACTAGTGATGCCCGAGTTCGCAGCAAAGACGATATTTTCCACCGACAGGAGGTCCAGCACTTCATTCCCGGGGACTGGGTTCCAACTAGCAGGAGTAAACGAGTCGAAGTCCAGGCGCACCAACCGCCATCCAAGTTGATTATCTACGAATGTTGGAGCTCGATAACGCTCGACATCCGTGGTCTTGTCTTCACCGATTTCTATTTGTAACTGGCCGCCCTCACCTGATCCATAAAACCAAAATTTAACTCCGGAGTATTGGGACCAGTTCTGTGGCGAGGGGTACTCCTTACCGATGCCGCCATATCCAGGATCGCTATTGGCATCGAATCCCCAAGCTAGAAGGCGGTTATCACCGGTTTGTCCTGATCGGCTTCGCTGATCCGCAACGCCTACGATGTCCACGCCACCACCAGCGTTGCCGTAGTTAAACCAGGTTTGTGGCACCACATCAGTTGGGGAGTAGTTTTCAAAGCTGTCAAGAACTAGGACAGTTTCTCCTAACGCGACGTCATTTTCTGACGAATCGGGTTGACTTGGTGAAGAACCAGACGACGGAGTTCCGGATGACGTCTCACCCGTTGTCTTGGCCGCAGTAGTCGAGGGCGCTACGGAATCCAGAACAGACGTAGTGGTCTCAAAGTCACCTTCATTCGCGTCTTTGCCAGTAACGCTTGTCCCAGAGGGAATCTCATCTTCGTTTTCTTCAACCGTCGAGAGTTCCGAATGGGAATCCAACTCGTCGTCGAACTCTGAGACCTCCGAGGCCTCAGTCGCCTTAAGGGTCGACGCAGTTAAGTCCTTTGCGCGATCAAGTTCGTCCGCCAACGGAGGAGTTGTGCTGCATGCCGCAAACGCGACCACTGCTGCTGTCGCCAGCAGGAGCCCCCGGTGAGATGAGATTGCACCCGACAACATCAGAACTTTCATACTCGGATCCAATGCCCCAGTGGAGATACTTCGACCCTCATTGGTAGACGCGCACGTAGTCTGCGTAATACCGCAACGGGAATTCAAGGTCTGGATCAAGGTACCCGCCGAGAGTTCCGCCAATCGCAAGATTCAGCAACATAAAGAACGGCCGGTCAAACACCCATTCACCGCGCTTAATGTTCTCCGGACCAATGGTGGCGAACTCCTCACCATCGAAGAACCAGGAGATGCCAGTCTCGTCCCATTCGATGGCATAGGTGTGCCAATCATCAGCGACGTCGAAATCCTGTCTAAACCAACGTGATTTTCCACCAGCGCCGGCGTACCCGGGGCCGTGAATAGTACCGAGAACTAAGTAAGGCTCAAGACCGACGTAGTCCCTTATGACAATCTCTCCGACATTCGGCCAACGGCGAGCCGGATCTTCAGCGAAGTGTTCAAAACCTGTGCCCAGCATCCAGAACGCTGGCCAGGTTCCTTTACCTGCTGGAACGTTTAAGCGAGCCTCAATTCGTCCGTATTGGAATTCCTGTAATCCCTGGCTCAACAGACGAGCAGAGGTGTAGTACGAGCCGAGATACTCTTCCTCCCACGCTTCAATCACAAGCATTCCATCGACAACTCGGGCGTTCTGAGGACGATCGGTGTAGAACTGAGACTCACCGTTACCCCAGCCCCAGCCACCTTGATCAAAACGCCAGTTGTCGCGGTTAATTTCATTTCCATTAAATTCGTCACTCCAGACCAACTCCATTCCAGGAGGGGCGACCGGCGGAACGGGCTCTGGAGCAGGAAGAAGCGGGATGGCATTGAAATCAATTTCCGACACCGTCTCGACCTCGGCGGGTGATGACGTCGACAACGTCGAAGAGCCATCACCATAAACGGCGACGTCATCAATGGCGACTCCGTATGTGCTCTCACCGGAATTTGCGGCAAATACGAGGTTGTAGACAGCCTTGAGATCGAGGATTCCGTTTCCTGGAACCGGGTTGTAATCACCGGGTCTAAATGTTGAAAACGGCAACCGAATGCGTTGCCAACCAACATCTCGGTCGTAGAAAGCTGGTGCGCGGTAGCGCTCGACATCAGAGGTCTTGTCCTCTCCGATCTCAATCTGCAACTCGCCGCCTTCACCAGACCCGTAAAACCAAAACTCGAGTCCCGTGAAGGCCGTCCAGTCGAGCGGCTCGACCCATTCTTTTCCAACTCCGCCGTACCCGGGGTCAGAATCGGCATCAAAACCCCAAAACAAAAGCCTATTTTCGTGTGATTGACCACTTGTTGCCCGGTCGTCATCGACTCCACCCAGGTTGACTCCCCCGCCCGCATTGCCGTAGTTGAACCATGTTTGCGGGACAGCAGAACTTGATGCATAACCCTCGAAGTCCTCGAGCAACTCGAGGATTTCCGGCTGCGCTCCCATCGAAGGCGTCTCTTGTTCTTCGACAAACGCCGTTCCGTCAAGGTACAACGCTATGGAATCGATTGCGACGCCGTCGCCACTAGTGCCTGAATTTGCCGCGAAGACAAGCCGGTCGACCGCAATCAAGTCGAGGACACCATTGCCGGGTTCGGGGTTAAAGCGTGCGGGCGAAAAAGATTCAAACGGTAGCCGAATTAGCTGCCAACCTTCAGTCCGGTCAAAAAATGAGCGAGTTCGATATCGCTCAACATCAGTGCGGTCGACCTCAGTTCTGTCCTCACCATTCTCCAACTGAAGTTCTCCTCCGACGCCACCCC
>JAAXJF010000083.1 GCA_012269985.1 Acidimicrobiaceae bacterium | reverse complement strand
ATTGATCGGGTCGAGATCGGTGATCCACAGGCAATACGCAACGGCGCAGCCGGCGGCTGATCCACGACCAGGGCCAACTCGAATTCCTGAATCGCGGGCATGTCGAATGAGATCCCACGTCACGAGGAAATACGACGAGAACCCCATCGATGCAATGACTTCGAGTTCGTACGACACCCGCTCGACAACGTTGTTTGGCAAGCTTGCTCCCCAGCGCCGCTTTGCCCCTTCCCAGGTGAGGTGTTCGAGATAGGCGCGGTCATCGTCGAAACCCTCTGGGAGCGGGAAGTTCGGCAGCAATGCCTCTCCAAAGGTGATCTCGACATCAGCTCGCTCTGCGATCCACAGCGTGTTGTCACACGCCTCGGGAACCTCCCGGAACTGTTCACGCATTTCGGCGGCTGGTTTCAAGTAGTGCTCGTGTCCTTCAAACCTGAATCGATTTGTGTCGCTTATAAGCGAACCGGTTTGCACGCAAAGCAAGGCGTCGTGAGCCGCATGATCTTCACGATGCGTGTAGTGAGAATCATTTGTAGCGAGCAGCGGAGCCCCAATTCGTTTTCCGATATCGATGAGTTGAGGGTTTGTGCGCTTTTGGTCTGGAAGACCGTGATCTTGCAGTTCGATGAAGAGATTGTCTTTGCCGAAAATGTCTTGAAGACGCGCCGCTTTCTCTAGAGCTCCAGACTCATCGCCGCGCAGTAGTGACTGCAACACGTGGCCGCCGAGGCATCCAGTCGTAGCAATCAGCCCATCTGAGTATCGCTCAAGGAGTTCCCAGTCGATTCTCGGCTTGTAGTAGTAGCCCTCAAGAAACGCAAGGCTCGAAAGCTGAATGAGATTGCGATAACCAGTTTGGTTCTCTGCAAGCAATGTCAGGTGGTAGTAGAGCTTCTGACCCGCCTCGGTATCCCCGCCGGAATCGTCGAGTCGGCCTCGGCGAGTCGGTCGCTCATACCGACTGTCGTGAGCCATGTAGGCCTCGGTGCCGATGATCGGCTTGATACCGCGATTTCGGCATTCTTTGTAAAACTCGAGTGTTCCGTACATATTGCCGTGATCGGTAATTCCGATCGCTGGCTGACCGTCCGCAACGGCGGTCGCAACAAGTTCGTCGAGCCGCGCTGCACCATCGAGCATCGAAAATTCTGTGTGGACGTGGAGGTGGGTGAATGAATCGGTCACGTAGTTAGTGCGAAGGTCTCAGTGGGTCGGCGTTTTACGGCGTCTCACGCCCGAATTACAGGTCTGTGATCTGTCGACTGTACCAGAGCGCCCGCAGCATTTTGCCATGGACATTTACAGGTACGTGCCGTTGCGCTCAGCAGGACCCGCCCCGTTCGATGGCAACTGCCGCATTTGTTCGAACTGTTGTTTTGCTGCCACCTGCTGCGCAAATAAAGCTGCCTGAATGCCGTGAAACAGACCCTCGAGCCAACCCACAAGTTGCGCTTGAGCGACGCGAAGCTCAGCCTCACTTGGAATGTCATCCCCATTGAATGGAAGAGAGATCATCTTCAACTCTTCTTGAAGGTCGGGTGAAAGTGCCTCGGACAGTTCAATCACTGACCGCTCGTATATCTCGGCAAGTCGCTCGCGGCTCGCCTCATCAAGTGGAGCTTGCCGAACCTCTTCGAGTAGCTGTTTCACCATCGAACCAATACGCAGAACCTTTCCAGGCTCAGTGATTGACTCTTCTGTAGTTGCGAGTTCGTCCTCCGGTTTCTCGCCGTCAGAAACGATCTCGGGATGCTCAACGCCACTTTCAGTCATACCGGCTTTGTCCTTTCACTGAACGCCTACTTTGCTCCTTCGGATGAACGATCACCGAAAGTTTACCCGCGGCCCTGACCAGCAATCAGCGGAACGAGTACTTCGTCCTCGGTGAGCGACCCGTGTCGACAGATGAGATTGAACGGACCTGAATCTGCTTCTTCAAACAAGCTCACCGGCGCGAACGGAGCGATCACCACATCACCAAGACGTCCGTTCATCGGTGCAGGAAAATGCGGACCAAACCAGCCTTCTGCGATGGCCTCTGATCGACGGCGTACCCACGCGACGCCACCAAACTCCTCGCACGCTGCCTCAAAAAGCTCCACCTCCGCTCCTGGGCGGGCGTGCATCCACCGCATTCGGCCCTCCCCTGACTGGAGTTCAATCAGTCGAAGTAAATCATCAGAGGGGTAGAGAAGTCGATCGCGGACCTCGACTTGGCCGTGATCGGCAGTGACGAGCACGACCGCGTCACGCGGTAAACGGTTGAGCAGGTCATCAACCATTCGGTCGGCACATGCAAGTTCGGCGTCATAAAACTCTCCGAACCCTCGCTCATGGGCAATTTTGTCGACGCCCGGGTAGTAGGCGTGCACAAAGGTCGCGCCGCTCCTGACGAGTTCAGAAACGACCACCGGCAGAGAAGACAGCGCCCGATACCCATGCGCAACTCCTCCGAAGAGGTGCGCATCTGAAAACGATGACCCGATGAGTTCTTGGCTCGTGACATATGGAACACGTTGACCGCAGAATGCTCTCGCCGGCTGAAATTCTCGAGGCGATACATCATGTCGACGAACGCCCTCATCTGTTGCCCAGCGCAACATATTCGTCACAGCTCCTCGCATGAGCATCCGATAGCCGAGAATTCCGTGTTCCGCCGGGGTGAGCCCCGTTGCTATCGATGACAGCGCAGTGGCTGTCGTGCTCGGAGCGACCGTGGAAATCGGCCCTCCTGCGAGGGAATTCAACACCGGCGCGACATTGGCGCGCTGTTCGAGCTGCCGCCAGCCGAGTCCGTCGAGCACGAGAACGACAACTGCAGAGGCGTCGGCAACAGCCGGAGGCATCCAATCGGGCAAGTTAGCGCCACCGAGTAACCCGGGGACGATGCCGCAGACGTTTGCGCCTCTGTACTCGGGAATACATGGAGTCGGATCACCATTTCGCTCAGTTGAAGAGCTGAAGAAAGGTTGGACGCCGCTCACCCTGACAGTCCATCAGCGCAGATCGTCAACGTCAACTCGATGGCCAGATGCTCAAATTGTCTGCCTGCTGTGCTGCAAGGCCACGAAGCTCTGACCCGTCGCCTACTATGAGGACGTGCGGGTTTCAACAAGGGGTGACTATGCCTGTCGGGCGTTGCTCTCCCTTGCTCTTCGAGCGGATGACTCCGGCCCGACCTCGGTTCGAGACATTGCCGAGCGGACGGCACTCCCTCAGCCATATCTCGAGCAAATCTTACTTGCGCTCAAAGGCGCAGGAATAGTTCGTTCTAAGCGAGGTGTGGGAGGTGGTTACGTTCTCGCCCGCAAACCCGCAGATATTCGTCTATCGGAGATCCTCTCGGCAGTTGATGGGCCCATCACGCTCGGAGATTTCGGCGAGCCTCACACCGACGGGGCATGTGACCATGAGGGCCAGTGTGTCCTGCTCTCTATTTGGAATGCGGCCGGTGATGTCATGCGCAAACATCTCGACGGCTACACCCTTGACGCAATCGTTGATATGGCATCAGGGGATGCACCCTGGCCGTCAGTTTCCGAGTGATTCGACGTCGATCGACTCAAGCCCAGACAGCATCTCTCGAAGATCTGCTGCAAGTTCACTTGAGAAGGCGACCCGGCCCTCACCATTCGGGTGGTCAAACTCAAGTCGCGCTGCGTGAAGAAACGGACGTTCCACACCCAGTGTGGGTCGACGTTGGCCGTACCAAGGGTCACCAATGAGCGGGTGCCCAATCGACGAGAGATGTACTCGAATTTGATGGGTTCGGCCGGTTTCCAGCGAACATTCAAGTAACGCGCAGTTGACTGGAGACACGTAGCGGGAGACAACCTCATACTCGGTGCGTGAATCGCGGCCATCGGCAACTACTGCCATCTTGAGCGGGTCACGACGAGATCGCCCAATTGGTGCATCAATCACACCATGCAACGCAGTTGGATGCCCCCACACGAGAGCCTTATACATGCGTGTTGCCGAGTGGTCTGCAAACTGGGGAACAAGTTCGTCGTACGCATGTTGGGTTCGTGCAACGACGAGCAGACCGGTGCTGCCGGCGTCAAGACGATGCACAATGCCCGGTCGATGTAGTTCACCAACCTCAGCGATTTCAGGGAACTCCGCGAGTAAGCCGTTAACG
>JAAXJF010000034.1 GCA_012269985.1 Acidimicrobiaceae bacterium | reverse complement strand
CGATCAAGGAATGTCAACAGCAGGCCGGAGCGTGCACGGGTCGCAAGGGTGGGATGGATCTGCAAAGCCAAGGTGCTCTTCCCGGACCCCATCGTCCCAAAGCTGAAGCGCAGCGTCCCCATCGCCCCGAAGACTAGTGGTCGCGTGTGGCAATCAAACCACGGTGCAGCCAAGACGAAATTCCCCGGTCAGCCGCATGCGTTATGACATGCTCATAAGGCGTCAAAAACCCTAAGAAATTGCGGGTCTGGCACGATCCACACGACGCTCGATGACTAGCGTTTAATGAGAGACATGACACCGGTCAACGCTGACCGGAGGGAGATAGAAATGACCGACACGATTGACCAGGCCGAATCGGCTGAGACACTTGACCGACTCGTCATCCGATTTGCTGGTGACTCCGGAGACGGAATGCAGCTCACTGGAGACCGATTCACTTCGGTGAGTGCCTCTTTCGGTAACGACCTCTCGACCTTCCCTGACTTTCCCGCTGAAATCCGCGCTCCTGCCGGAACCGTCAATGGCGTTTCAAGCTTCCAGGTACAGATCTCTGACCACGACATCACCACCCCCGGCGATGAGCCGACCGTGCTCATCGCCATGAACCCAGCCGCACTCAAGGCCGACCTGCAGCGGCTCGAACAGGGTGGAACTCTCATCGTCAATACTGACGCATTCGATGAACGGAACCTCGAAAAGGCCGAGTACGCATCAAATCCACTCGATGATGGCACGGTGACCGGCTACCGAGTGCTCCGCGTGCCGATGACGTCGCTCACGAAAGATGCCTGCGAACCCCACGGTGTCAAGCCCCGCGACGCCGAGCGGTCGAAAAACTTCTTCGCGCTCGGTCTCGTGTCGTTCATGTACTCACGACCAACGGAACCCACCCTCGAATGGATTTCTGAGAAGTTCGCAAAGAACGAACAGGTCGTTGCTGCGAACACTGCGGCATTTAAGGCAGGCTTCAACTTCGGCGAAACAACCGAGATGGTTGGACAACGCTATGAAGTCAAGCCAGCGACCCTTCCATCCGGCGAATATACGTCGATCACCGGTAACACCGCTCTTTCGTGGGGGCTCATCGCAGCCGGCCAACTTGCTGACTTGCCGGTCACCCTCGGGTCATACCCGATCACCCCAGCGAGTGACATATTGCATGAACTCTCGAAGCACAAAAACTTTGGCATCAGAACCGTTCAAGCAGAGGATGAGATCGCAGCTGTCGGCGTTGCCCTCGGTGCGTCGTTCGCCGGGCATCTCGGGGTCACGACGACCTCAGGCCCCGGTGTCGCACTGAAGAGCGAAACCATCTCACTCGCAGTCTCAATCGAACTTCCAATGATCATCATTGATATTCAGCGAGGCGGGCCATCAACCGGCCTTCCGACGAAGACCGAGGCCTCCGATCTCAACCTCGCGATCTACGGCCGCCACGGTGAGGCTCCCCTGCCGGTGGTCGCTGCGAAAAGCCCGGCTGACTGTTTTGATGCAGCGATCGAAGCCGCTCGTATTGCTCTGAAGTACCGCACGCCCGTCATCTTGCTGTCAGACGGATACATCGCTAATGGCTCTGAGCCGTGGAAACTTCCCGACATTTCGACCTACGAGAAGATTGCGGTTCCGTTCGCGACTGAAACCAACGGCACCGACTCCGAAGGCCGAGACGTCTTCCATCCGTACCTGCGTGACCCGGAGACACTTGCCCGTCCTTGGGCAATTCCTGGAACACCCGGCCTGATGCACCGCGTCGGAGGGCTCGAGAAGCAAGACGTAACCGGCAACGTGAACTACACCCCTGAAAACCATGCACTCATGGGCGACCTTCGAGCCGACAAAGTGGCCGGCGTCGCACGCGACTATGAGCCAACCCAAATCATGGGTGACGAAGACGCCGACGTGTGCATAGTTGGTTGGGGATCAACGTGGGCAGCGATCGACTCGGCAGTTCAGCGTTGTCGCCGAAATGACCAAAAAGTTGCGTGGGTGCACATCCGGAATGTGTTCCCCCTACCGAACGATCTCGGTGACATTCTTCGCCGATACGAGCGGGTGATCGTCCCAGAACTCAACCGAGGCCAACTATGCAACATGTTGCGAGCCAACTACCTCGTCGATGCCCAGCCACTCTCTAAGGTGGCTGGCCTTCCATTTTCCGCAAGAGAAATACAACACATCGTCACAGAAGGAGGCCAGTCATGAGCGATACCGCAGTGACTCTCACCACAAAGAAAGACTGGTCAAGCGACCAAGAAGTTCGTTGGTGTCCGGGATGCGGCGATTACGGCGTCCTCCAAGCTGTTCAGCAGGTCATGCCCGAACTCGGAGTCGCTCCTGAAAACACGGTATTCGTCTCAGGTATCGGCTGCTCCAGCCGCTTCCCGTACTACATGAACACGTATGGCATGCACACCATCCATGGTCGTGCACCGGCAATTGCGACAGGGGTCGCAACCGCTCGCCCTGACCTTGACGTCTGGGTGGTCACTGGTGATGGTGACGGGCTCTCAATCGGTGGAAACCACCTCATTCATGCCTTGCGACGCAACGTCAATCTCACCATATTGCTGTTCAACAACCGCATATACGGGCTCACCAAAGGCCAGTACTCACCAACTTCCTACGTGGGCAAGGTCACGAAGTCGACACCGTTTGGCTCAATCGACCCTCCATTCAACCCACTTGCCGTCGCTCTCGGGGCCGAAGCATCATTTGTAGCTCGCACCCATGACCTTGACCGCCAGCACATGATGGAAACCTTCAAGGCTGCTCATGCACATCGTGGCTCGTCGTTTATTGAGATCTACCAGAACTGCAACGTCTTCAACGACGGTCAGTTCAATGGAATCACTAAGCGGTCAGTCCGAGATGACATGATGATCGACCTCGTCCATGGAGAGCCGATCACGTTCGGCTCAGATGTGGCCAAGGGAGTCACCATGGGTGACGATGGAACCTTGAAAATTGTCAACGTTGACGACGTCGGCATCGACAAGATCCTCGTGCATGACAAGAACCATCACTCGCCGTCTCTCGCGTTTTCGCTTGCCCGTCTCAACCAAGATGACAATTCGCCGACACCATTTGGCATCTTCCGTTCGGTCGAGCGTGCAGAGTACGCAAGTGAGGTTTCTGCCCAGGTTGCGCTCGCATCAGAGAAGTCGGGTGCTCCCGACATGAATGCACTCCTGCGCTCGAACGGCACCTGGATGGTCGACTGAGTCGGTTCACCATCTCGATGTCTGTCGGTGTCTCACAGACAGACAGGCCTCAGATCATTTACGAAGAACTCAACGCCCCGTGCCGCTGACGTAGTCGCGCGCCGGCCCCGAAGAGCCAACAACTCCCGAGCGCCGTCACGACCGCAATACCTGCAAGAATTGGCACGAATGAGTCAACAGCCTTGTTCACGGTGCTCACGAGAAGTGGGTTCATCATGCCCACATACGCCACCGCATAAAACGACCCGGTAAGGGCTCCCCTGTCTTCAGGGAGACAAATGATGTCAACGAAACGCAGCCCTGACGTCATTGCGAAACCTGATGCAGACCCCATCAATACCGCTGAGGCAAAGACCAACCCCCATGTATCGGTCGCAAATGCGATGGCCCCGAGGGTGGTTCCTGTCGCTCCACATGCGAGGGCGAGCGGAGCCCCTCGGTAAGGGCCGATACGGCCAACGAGTGTCTGGGCAGGGAAAGTCGACCATGTCACCACGAACCCGAGCACGCCTGAGATCAACACTGCGATTCCGGGCATTGCTGGCTTCAGTAACACTGGGAACAGGCCAAACACGAGGGATGGCATACCAAAGACGCCGAATGCGGTCGGCGCAATCACCAACGAAAAATCGCGTCCGGTTCCTCTCGGCATACCGAGATTTGGTCGGATTTTCCTCGTTGAGTTGCGTGTCACGGTTTCTGGAGCTTCTCTGATCAGCCACATCCCCAACATGACCAGCACCAGGTGGATCAGATAAGGAATCACCAATGGCGCTGAACTCCACTGCCCAGCCACTCCTGCAATAAGCGGTCCCGCACCGAAACTTGCGAACATCACAGCTGCGATCTGCCGAGTTGTCAACATCGGGTTACTGCTTCCGACCTCCTGAGTCCAAGCGCTTCCAACAACGAACACGATCCCTGAGACGACCCCGAGTATAAA
>JAAXJF010000033.1 GCA_012269985.1 Acidimicrobiaceae bacterium | reverse complement strand
TGCTCAGAGCAGAGCTGGTTTCTCGGCCACCTCTCTCACGCCCTCTGCTCCAGCTATGACGTACACCGCAATACGCCCCGTATAGACATCCATTGGGAACTCGTATGCACCGATTGAACTTTCCCAGTCAGGGAACTGATCGCTGTACGCCCGAGCCCACGTATCGGTCATTGCCTCAGGGTTGCTAAACCCAATGATTCGCATGACCGACAACACGGTTGACCCAGCGTTGCGAAGCACCTGCTCAGTGCGACCAGACTCAAGCCCCTCACCGATCCAACGCAGCCAGCGTGATTCATTTGCCGGTGTAACCTCCGGTCCAGGACGTCCATACCCGCTCACCGTATTCATATAAACAAGACGCGCGACCCGATCAGGGTGTCGCACCGTGAACGCCGTACCGATCGGACCACCCCAGTCTTGAATCACAAACGTGATGTTCCTCAAATCAAGATGTTCAATCAACCCGACAAGGTTTTCTGTGTGGGTCTGCAATGTGTATGCCTTTTCTTGCGGGGTTTCGCTTTTCCCAAACCCCATGTGATCAGGCACGATGACCCGACCATGTTCAGCGAGCGGGTCAATCATGTGGCGATACAGATAACCCCATGTCGGCTCACCGTGCAGGCACACGATGGGGTCTCCCTCCCCTACATCGACGTAATGCTGTCGAAATCCGCATCCATCAAAGAACTGTGGCGCATACGGCCACGTGCCGTCATAGGTTTCATCAGCGGGAATCACCTAATCAGCCTCCAATACTGATAAGCGCCGAGTCGAGCGCTGAACTTCACGTCACGCATCGAGCGCTTTCCATGCTTCTTCTTCAGGTGAACCAGGTTCAGGAAGCAGACTGCCGCCCTCCATCACAAACGATGCTTCTGTTTCTTCGATATGGATCGCAATACTTGAAGGGTTCGCAGTGGTGCGCTTCGCGGTGGCGGTCTGCAGACGAGTCGTGAGTTCTGCCTTCTGTTCAGTTGTGCGGCCTGAGCGGATGTTGGCTCGATACAGCACGTCAATATTGTCCGGAAGTCGGTTCGCGTCGTCAACGGTGTACAGAACGTGAACGAATGTTCGAGGTGCTCCCGTCACGTCGCAATGAACACTCGTTAGGTCATTAGAGAGTGCCTCTCGGTCAGCAGGTGCAAGTACCTCAGGGCGAACAATGGCATGGTAGAAGGGCATTACGAATTCACGCTTTCATGTGATGTGGGGAGATCCGAGATCTCGCTGATTGATACAACAATTTCATGGTCGGTGCAGCCTGTGATGTCAGTCCAGAAATCACAGATCGAACGCATATACGTCTCACGTTGCGTCAACGTCGTCGGGCCATTGAGTATGCAGGCAATCACTGATGACGAGCTTGGAGCCCCCGCGGTGAACATAAGCCCGGACTCAACAAGCCGCCACGAGATGTCGACTTCTGCTCCGTCAAGCTGGGTGGCGTGATTGGTGCGAAGCGCTTGCTCAAGTTCGCTTTGATGTTGTGCTGCTACACCTTCGGCCTGCACCAAACAAGAAATTGTGTTCACCTGACCACTCCATTCACCTGTGAGAACATGTTGGGCTCGTCATCACGCCGCCCGATCGTCAGCATATGCAACTTGGGTTCTCACGCTGTCGTTACTGCGGTCGCAACGTCACGCCATTTCGACACGTTGTTAGGATTCGCCGCAATATCATCGACGGTGAGATACGAGATCACACGCTCAGCCAACCCTTGGTAACGGTCAATCAGACGATCTGCGATTTCAGCCCACGGCCCAACAATGGCGAACGTGTCGAGCATCTCATCGGTGATTGTCGCAGCGAGGCCGTTCATGTCGCCGGCTTTAATGCAGTCGTTCAAACGGCTCGACACGCCCTCGAATCCAAGGTCGTCGAACTGAAAGGCGTAGTTCTTCGTGGAGCCGTAAAACCCGATTTGTGTTCGCGCCCGGTGAGCAAGCACCTCACGTTCCTCAGGAGTGTCACCGGGCACGATGAACGCCGGGATCAGTAAATCAACTTCACCCGGGTCACGATCTGCACTCGCTGCACCCTCAGCAACTGCGGGAAGCAACCGCTCGTTGATGTAATGAACGGAGTGCAGCGGATGCACGTGCACCCCGTCAGCAACCGCCCCGGCCATGTGGGTCATCCATGGGCCAACTGCTGACACATCAACTTTCACATCACCATGGTCGTGGGAAGGCGGCATCCACTGCTGAGGGAGCATTGTGAGTTGGTAATACGGGCCACGATGGTCGAGCTTTGCGTCACCTCTGAACGTAGCGAGCGTCGCTTGCACCGCGTGCAAATAATCGCGCATGCGTGGACCGGGGGGATCAAACTCCATGCCGTAGCGCCGCTCAATATGGGCTCGAACCTGGCTGCCAAGGCCTAAACGAAACTGGCCTTGCGTGTTGTCCGCCAGCTCCCATGCAAGGCTCGCGGCGACCATCGGGCTCATCGGAAAGGCAACAGCAATGCCAGTCGAGTAGGTGAGGCTTGGCGCCGCCATTGCTGCAGCCGCAATACTCATCCAGGGTGTCTGCCCAGTCTCGGTAAACATGAGCCCAGAGAAACCTGCGCTTTCCGCCGTCACCGCAAGTTCGGCGGCATCGCTCCATCGATTCGGGCCCACCATGATGTCGAATTCCATGACTCTCTCCTTCTCCTACGCCCAAACGGGAACGCCCCGCACTAACGATCACGGTACGCAAATCATGGGGTAACGGACGAGCCGGTAACCGCCGCTGCAGGACAACACCGAGCATCTCATGACGAGAGCCATGCACTGGGCTGCTTGCGCAGCTTTCTAACTCGCTCGGCCGGCAACAGCCTGCCTACGCTTCGATCAATCATCATTGACGACTCCGACCAACGATGACGAGACCCCTCGAAGGCCAGACCCATGACCAACATCGACTACAGCAACGCCTCCGTCGCAATACGTGATGACGTAACGGCCTCACACAACAAGGTCATCGCCCACCTGACAAGTCCCGGTACATGGTGGGCGGCATCAGAGCGACGAGCTATCGCCGAAGAGGCCAGAGCGGCGCGTTCCTGCCAGCTGTGCGCCGACCGTAAAGCAGCGCTATCGCCTTTCTCTGTCAATGGCCACCACGACGGCCCCGGTGACCTTGATCCTCAAGTTGTCGACGTCATACACCGCATAATTACTGATCCGGGCCGGCTCACAAAAAGTTGGTACGAACACGTCATCAACGAGAGCGACCTCACTCCTGAGCGTTACGTCGAACTTCTCAGCGTTGCCGTTTTACTAAATGCGCTCGATGTGTTTTCCACGGCAGTTGGCGTCGATCCAGCACAGCTACCCGCCCCGAAAGATGGGGAACCGACCAAACAGCGACCTACGAGCGCTTCCACCGATGAATCTTGGGTACCACGGCTTACCCCAAGCCAAGCAGACGCTCCCGAATGGATTGCTCTCTACGGCGAAAGAAGCCAAGTTTCAGAAGTGGAACGAGCACTCAGCGTGGTGCCAGCAGAAATGCACTGTCTGAACAACATCGCTGAGACCCACTACATGGCGTTCCGTCACGTACCTGACCCACGCTTTTCCCATCCAAACCGGGCGCTGAGTCGCACGCAAACCGAACTCGTAGCCTCAAGGGTCTCACTCATCAACGAGTGTTTCTATTGAACTACCGCACACGCCAACCTGCTCCGTGCGAGCAGTGGAATCAATGGCCAAGAAGCCAACGTCGATGCCGTGAGAGACGCCAATGTCGAAACACACGTGCCACACGGTGCTCAGCTCCTTGAGTTCGTAGAAGCTGTCATGCAAGGTGACCCAGCCACCATTACTGAAGTACGCAATCAACTTCAGAACTCGATGAGTGAATCTGCCGTTGTAGACGCAAGCACGACCATCGCAATGTTCAGCATCATGGATCGAATTGCCGACGCCACCGGTATCCCAATCGACGCCGGTATCGCCCATGACAGTCGACTTGAGATAGGAGCCCAACTCGGAATGGATCACCGTTTGTCAAAACCCCCCTTTGCTGACTGAACAGTGTCGAGAGGTAACTATCGCTCCTCACCGGATCTCGCTGCAGAAAACTCACGGTCCGACATGAAAGCGAAGAAAATCCAACACCTCAATCTTCCGACACTTGCCGTTAAGACACAACGCCGGTCTGCAATGCTGACATGAGCAGCCTCAAGCC
>JAAXJF010000014.1:4888-22078 GCA_012269985.1 Acidimicrobiaceae bacterium | reverse complement strand
GATACGAGGCTCCCAAACCGATGCGAGATCGGGTTGCTCTCGTAGTGCGGGTAGCACCGCCCCGGTCATCGAAATTGGGCAGGCGTGGCCGACCTCGATTTGGCTTACGAGATGCATTTGCGCGGTTCGAGCGACGTACGAACCGTCTCCCGGGCTGCCGCCGTAGTGAGCGGAATGGATTCCATTGGTCACCGACAGATTCATCATCTGGTGGTACGCCGGGTGGTATCGGACCTCATCGATGCGATCACCGAAGCGATCGTGGGTGACTAATTCTGGCGAGTAGCGGTTGGCGTCGGCACCCCATGAGAAAGTCTCTTCAGATCCGACCTCGGCCCCGAATGAGGCAAGTGACGAACGATCGGTTTCGCTGGCACCTTCTCTTTCGACTGCACGCTGCAACACCGGATCCGAGAGGTAGGTGTTATACGGCTCGAGAGGTGTCACGAGTGCACTGTTTTCCATGTTGGAAAACTAATGTCGGCGAGAGCACTCTTCAGAACCGAACAGGCGGGCAACGACTTGGGTGCAGAGGCAAAACAGTGACACGTGACGACAGCTCCCACCTTGCGCTGAGCGCATTTCACTGGGGCACCTATCGGGTGAAGGTTGAGGATGATCGCGTGAGCGGCCTCATTCCATTCGAACACGACGAAGACCCTTCACCCATCGGCCATGGCATCACTGATGTCATTGACGGCCCTACCCGCATAACCGCGCCGATGATTCGAAAGAGCTGGTTAGAAGATGGCCCGGGTGCGCACACCGACCGACGTGGTGCTGAACCATTCGTCGAGGTGTCGTGGGAAACAGCAGAACGTCTTGTTGCCCAAGAACTCACACGAGTTTGCACTGAATATGGAAACGAATCGATCTACGGCGGATCATATGGATGGGCGAGCGCCGGGCGATTTCATCATGCGCAGAGTCACGTACACCGCTTCTTGAACGCAATCGGTGGGTACACCCGATCGGTCAACACATACAGCCTTGCCGCTGCAGAGGTCATCCTTCCCCATGTGCTCGGTGGCATCACCGACTTCATTTACTTTCCCACGCCGTGGCGAACAATCACTCAACACACCGATCTCATGGTTGCCTTTGGAGGGTTGCCGGTCAAGAACGGGCAAATCGGTCAAGGTGGAGTTGGCCGTCACCATCAGCGAGCCCTAATGAACGAGGCAGCAAGCGCCGGGGTCAAGTTTGTCTCACCGCTACGAGCCGACACGATCAGTGCGTTGAACGCTGAGTGGCTTCCGTGTCGCCCATCGACTGACACTGCGCTGATGCTTGGTCTTGCGTATGAGGTCGTTGTGAGAGACCTGCACGACCGAGAATTTCTCAAACGATGCACCGTCGGGTTTGATGAATTCGAGTCGTATCTCATGGGGCAATCAGACGGATTACCGAAAACTGCTAACTGGGCGTCGGAGATCTGTGGTGTCGCCGCAGGCGACATCCGCGACCTTGCGATTCGAATGGCACAGAACCGGACAATGATTTCTGTGAGTTGGTCACTCACCCGACAGGCGCATGGCGAACACACGTATTGGGCGGCGATCGCGCTGGCGTCATTGCTTGGTCAGATCGGGCTACCAGGCGGTGGAATCGGGTTTGGGTACACCGCCGAACATTGCATCGGCAACGACTTCGACAGCATCCCTGCAGCCGCGCTTCCGCAGGGGAGAAGAGGGGTGAACTCGTCTATCCCAGTGGCGAGGGTCGCCGACATGTTGCTTGAGCCAGGGACACAGTTCGATTTCAACGGCAAACGACAGACGTACCCCGATATCCGAGTCGTCTATTGGGCCGGCGGCAACCCGTTCCATCATCATCAAGACCTCAACCGGTTACTCGCAGCGTGGAGAAAGCCCGAAACCATCATCGTGAATGATTGGTGCTGGAACGCAAATGCCCGTCACGCCGACATTGTTCTTCCCTGCACGACGCCACTTGAGCGGCGCGACGTTGCCGTTACAAAGCTCGACCCGATGATCGTGGCCATGGAACAAGCTGTGCAGCCGGTAGGACAGAGCCGCAATGACTACGACATCTTTGCGGGAATTGCACGGGAGATGGGTGTCGAAGATGTCTATACCGAGGGCCGCACAGCTGATGAATGGATTGCGTTTCTCTACGAGAAAACCCGGAAGCGTTCGGCAGACAAAGGTATCGATCTGCCCCCGCTAGCAACCTTGGAAGAACAAGGCTGGTACGAGATCGAGCGACGTGACGATGAGCGGGTAATGCTCGAAACGTTTCGTGCAGACCCTGACGCCTCTCCCCTCGGTACGCCGAGTGGCCGCATCGAGCTCTTTTCAGAACAGATCGCCTCATTTGAATACGACGACTGCCCAGGCCACCCCACATGGCTTGAGCCGCCCGAGTGGCTTGGGCGCACAGAAAGTGCGTATCCGCTGCATCTCATTTCAAACCAGCCGACGGGCAAGCTTCACTCGCAACTTGACCACGGGTCAACGAGCAGAGAGCAGAAGGTGCATGGCCGTGAACAGGTGGCGCTTCACCCCGACGATGCCGCTGCTCGAGGGATCGCTCATCATGAGATTGTCCGAGTGTTCAATAACCGCGGTTCATGCCTTGCGACCGCCTGCATTGATGATCGATTGATGCCACAGGTCATTCAACTTTCGACCGGAGCGTGGTTTGATCCGGTGGAGCCCGGCACGATCGGCAGCATGTGCAAGCACGGAAACCCCAACGTGCTCACCCTCGATAAGGGAACCTCTCGGCTCGCACAGGGGCCGACGGCGCATTCGTGTCTGGTTGATGTCGAGCGCTTCGAAGGCGAATTGCCGGCCGTCACGGCGTTTGAGCCTCCTGAGATCATTCGGGAGTAACGAGCTCCGTCGAGAGTTGTCCCCGTGAAAAAGAACTCGAATCGAGCGCAGGGCGTTGCCTCGTCAGCAGCGTGACTGGCGTTGAACGGGCGATTGCTAGCGTCGCCAGCAATGATTGAACTCGACAGGATGACACGCCACCCCGGATACTGGCCTTCCCCATGGCCAACCGAGTGCGGTGGAAACCGTCGACAGAAGTCAGCGATCGGTCGACTCGATGCAGCAACCGGAACGGCAGAAGTGTGCACGAGACACAACGACCGGTGGAACGTGATGATCATCGAACGCGAGCCCGGGCAGTTGTACATGGGTGGCACGATGGCGGCATTTACCGGGCCACCGCCATTCGGGTGGGTGCAGCGCATCGATCCGGTCAGTCTCGAACCGATTGTCACCTCGCCAGAGCTGCCGTGCGGCGATCACGTGTGGTGCGGGGCAATCATTGCCCACGCCAACGGCTCGATTATCTCCATCAACGGCTCGTACATCCATCGGCTTGATCCAGACGATCTCTCGATCATGGTTGAGAGACAACTGCCTGCTGACCGAAGCCACAACGGCATGCTCGCATTGTCTGACGGCACGCTGATCACGAAGGACCTTCGGCTTGAGGGCCAGGGTGGCACCACCATCACTCGGCTTGACCCAGACACACTCGAACTCGTCGGGGAGCCCCTTGTGCTTCCAGAAGGCTCGATGGGTCGTATCGCTGCTGACCTTTTGACAAGTGGCGCTGAGCACGTCTATGTGCCGGGCAGTGAGCATATTTGGCGGCTCAGAGTTAAGGGCGATGCACTCGAAGTTGACGAATGGCGGTTGCGTTACCGCTCGGTGCACGACCGGTGGGGGGGGGCGGGGGACACCTGGCTGTCGGGGGATGCGTGCTGGGTGATGGACTGCGGTGATGTTCCGTCGGTGCGAGCGATACACCTCACCGAACCCAACGGACGTTTCGACACCGCTCCAGGCCGCAACGTGTCGTGGCGGCTTCCGGCGCCGTGGGACGGCGCGCAACGTCTGTTCAGAATCCCGCTAGATGATCTAAGTAATGCGAGTTCGATCGAGCCGTTTGGCGTTGGTGGCGGGGGAGTGATTGCGCCGCCTGTTCATGTTCCAGAGTTCAACATGGCGATTGCATGGGACTCAATTAACGGTGGTCTCGCCGGTGTTAATACGTCTGGAGTTGAAATGGAGGTTGTGTGGCACCTCGACGTTCGTGCCTCGATGCAGCCGGTGGTGTTCCCAGAGTCTGGCGAGCTGGTCATCAACGACTTCACCGCCGATGGTAGTGACGATCTAGTGGTCGTCGATGTTGCGAGCGGAGCGCTTATTGACCGGGTCGATACCGGGTCGAGAATCGCAAACGGAATGTTTCTCACCGCAGGTGGCAACCGAGATGTCTACTACTGCACAACGACCACGCTGGCTCGAGTCACGTGGCGCTGACTTGATTTCCACGAGAGAAAACGTTCATTTCTGCAAGTCCCCCACAGTGGAGCTGGGGGGAATCGAACCCCCGTCCATCAGCCCGTGAACGGACCCGCTACGACCATTCCCGTCTGCGAGCCTGACGCCGGCTCATCGGCGGGTCGATTGATCTTGCGATCAGCGCCCAGTCTTTCCTGAGAGGCAGCGGTCTTTCTCGCCGTCAACGGTCTTTCTCGTCGTCATCCTCCGCTTCTGTTGCCGGGCTGCGGCGGACCGGCCCCGTGCGCCATTTCTGGTCACGATGACTCTTTACTCACCTGAATCAGGCGGCAAGAGCGAACTGCTCATCGGCAATTCTTATGGTTGCCCCGTTTCTCGAGTCTGAGCAACTCGGGTCGCAGATTCGCCCAAGCGATACTGACGTCGAAACCGGTCAGCCCCGTATGAACTCACCTACTAGGTACAAGTACCTGTGTAGTTATGTTGCTGCTCAACCTACAACAACGGTGAAACAACCGGACACCGGGGCGTCGCTGCCGGTCTGCAAGGCTATTGAACCTATGAGTGGTATTCATCAAGCGACACCGGCCGAAATCAGACAACTTGCAGTCACCGGTTGGCGGGCATTCCATGCTGATCCGGTGATGCGCTGGTTCTTCCGTGACGATGACGACTACCTCGCAAATGGCCAAGGAGTGTTTCGATGGGTCATCGGCAGGGGAGTGGCGCTCAACAGCACCTGGTGCACAAGTGATGGGGTGGCGTTTGCCAAGTGGACACCTCCTGGTCGACCCGAAGCCGAGGTTGAGGATGAACCACGTAATGACCCGGCATGGCGGCTCTCTCGGTTTATGGCCTACGGAACATTCTCAGAGGCCAACACACCTTCGGAGCCTCACTGGTATCTCAACATGTTGGCGACCCACCCTGACTGGCAACGAACAGGTTTTGGCGCAGCGCTGATGGGAGAAGTCTTTGCGATTGCCGATGCGGAAGGGCTTGGGTGCTATCTCGAAACCGAGACCGAAGAGAACGTGGCGTATTACCGCCGCCACGGATTCGAGGTGAGAACCGAATGGGATCTCATGACCGATGACGAAAATGACAGATCGCAAGGCCCGCATCAGTGGGGGATGTGGCGCCAACCTCGCTGAGCCAATTGCAGCTAACTGGCGACCTAGCTACCTGTTGTATTTGTTGCGCCGGCCCATCTCGCGCTCGATATCGCGCTGTGCGTCTTTTGCAGCGATCGACTGGCGCTTATCGGCTTTCGTGCGGCCTTTGCCAATTCCAAGTTCGACCTTTACCCGGCCGTTCTTGAAGTACATCGCAAGCGGAACAATCGACACCCGCTCGCGGTCAACCTGGTCGCTGAGGCGTTTGAGTTCGGCTCGATGCAGTAGCAGTTTTCGAGGGCGGTCTTGTTCGTGGGCACCGAATCCAACTGCAAAGCCGTAGGGCGCAATCGCAACCCCCTCAAGCCACAACTCGCCACTGCGGAATCGTGCAAAGCCATCGTTGAGTTGCACTTGCGCCTCACGAAGGCTTTTCACCTCGCTCCCCAGCAAAGAGATACCCGCCTCAATCGAGTCTGAAATCGCATAGTCATGCCGGGCACGGCGGTTACTTGCGATGATCTTGGTGCCGGGCGGAGCCATGGTGAACAAAGGTTACCGAGTGCGGCTGATCGCATTGTGAGATCACGATCGCCCGCGAGACTGTCACACCCCTTCCTTACCGTGTTGCACATGAACAATTCCTCATCACACCACGACGCAGAACCGATGGCGGCTGTATTGCGTCACCCATCAGCAGCCAGAAGATTGTTGACACCGATCGAACACATTCGTGACAAGGCAGCCGTGTCATCGCTGGGAACAAGTGCATTCGCATTACATGACGACAGTGACCTTGAAGCAGAACTTCGCCTTCGCGAGGCGGTTGCTCGACGCCACGGACAGCAGATGGCGCCTCAGCGCCGAGTTGTCACGATTAGCGCACGAGGGCCACTTCTTGACGGTCGGTTGTTTTGGACGGGTGCCGACGGCACCTGGGGCGTAATCGAACCTCTCCTTGCCGAAATGATGGGCTGGGATGTCTCCGTTCAACGTTCGGTGCGCGCTGACGTTTACTCGGCAGGTGGCAAGCATCAAGTGCTCGAGGTGCATCAGCTTGTAGCCGTTTGAACCCACTAGCGTTGACGTTGTGATTCAGATCCGGCGAGCCGTTCTCGATGCCATCGTCCATGAGGCGGTGAAGGCATACCCACTCGAAGCATGCGGTCTTATTTCAGGCCCGACAATTGGTTCAGAAGCTGATGTCGTCGACGAGTTCCACCCATGCGTCAACATGGCGGGATCAGCTCGGGTGTACACGATCGACCCCAAAGATCACCTTCGAATCGAGCGCGAAGTTGAAAATCGCGACAACGAGGTGATTGGTGTCGTGCACAGCCACACTCACTCCGAGCCGTTTCCAAGCCCGACCGATGTTGGTCAGGCGCCAGATCCGAATTGGCACTACATCATCGTGTCGTTGAAGCGTGAGTCACCAGAAACACGCTGCTACCGCATCATCGATGGCGACATCGCCGAAGAAACACTCCAGATTCTGAATTGAGTTACTCGCGACGCGCAAGGCGTCGCCAGGTTGATGAGATAGGCCTGCCCTACGACGAGATGATGTTGATCTCGAGGTCGGGTCGCATACCGGGCAACGTGTCGCCAGTAGGCCAACCGAGATAAATCATCCCGATAAGCCGAGTACCCGACTCGAAGCCACACAACTCGAGGGTATGAGCCCCATCGATGACGGGTGCCGTCGACCAAAATGAGGCCAGCCCGAGCGACGTTGCCCCAAGCAACGCATTTTGAATTCCCGCTGACACGGCATCACGATTCTCATCATGAAACGTTGCATGATCGTCGGGCGCTGACCCAACGACGAGCACGCACGGCACTCGGGTGTACTTCGACCGAACCTTCTGAATCTTGAACTCATCGTCAGATCCTCCGGCGATGAGATCTTCAGCACATGCCTCGCCAAGTCGAACCCGGCCGTCACCCGAGAAAGCCGCAAACCTCCAAGGCCACGTGCGTTTATGGTTCGGTGCCCACATTGCGAGCTCACAAAGGTCTCGCACAATGTCTTCGGAGACCTCTCGATCACGATCAACGAGCATGTTGGTTCGCCGATCTTCCACAATGGCGCGAAGCGTTGTGAAGGCATCGGCCGGCAGCGACTCGGAACTCATCTCGACAGTTTGCCATTGACGCGCCCGCTCGACCCCAACCGATGTCACAATGGCGTCATGCCCGGCCGTGCCATCTTTGCAGTTGTTGCGGCAGCGGCACTTTTCGGAACCACAGGCACCGCTCGAGCGCTCGGCCCCGACGGCACCTCCGTGTGGACGGTCGGAGCGATCCGCATCGCCCTTGGAGCCATCACTCTGTGGGCGTGCAGCCCGTCAAAGCAGCTACAGCCCGCAATGACCGGGGTGAATCGCAACCTCGTGTTGTGTGGGGCATTCGGCGCGGCCTTGTACCAGCCAGCGTTCTTTTTTGGTGTCGAACGTTCCGGCGTTGCAGTTGGAACTGTCATCGCACTCGGAAGCGGCCCGATGTTCTCCGGCCTCATCGATCTCGCACTACACCGAAGACACCCGGCCATGAAGTGGTACACCGGCACTGCAGTCATGCTTGTCGGAGTCGCAGTTCTCGTTGCCGGGGGAGCAAACGATTCATCCGAGATATCGCTCTCGCTCTTCGGGATGCTGTCAGCAATGGCTGCCGGGCTCGGTTATGCCGTGTATGCGCACACCACTAGCGTCCTCATTTCGCGAGGAGTGGGGTCAACCGAGGCTCTCGCTTCCCAGTTTGCTCTCGCCGCACTCATACTCAGTCCGTTCCTTATCGCTTCAGTCGTCTCGAGCAGTGATGTCGGTTGGGTGTGGTCGACGAGTGGCATAGTGATGCTGCTGCACCTGGGCGTCTTGACGGCAGGCATCGCCTACGTGCTGTATGGCTGGGGCCTTCGGACGCTACATGCGTCCACGGCAGTGTCGATCACTCTGGTTGAGCCGCTCACCGCCGCACTCGCTGCGTTTGTCGTACTTGGTGAACGTCTGTCGGCACAGGGATGGATGGCAGGGGTATTGATTCTTCTTGGCCTTGTCGTACTCAGTCGGTCTCAGCAACCTCGTGATTCGCGGACGTCTCCATCGGCAGTGTCTTAGGTGACTCGGTGAGCGCGGGCTGCGAGCACACCGAGCGCAACGAACACCGAGCCCGACACCCAGCGCTGCACGAATGCCAGCGAGCGGCCCTTCAGAAGCATGTCGCGCAGCCCACTCGTTGTGATCGCCCACGTCGAGTCAGTGACAGAGCCGATCACCACAAACACGACGCCCAAGGTGAGCACCTGTGACCAGGCTGGCCCACGGCTCTCATCGACAAACTGCGGCAGATATGACAAGAAGAACAATGCGACCTTCGGGTTCAGCACATTGACGATCACGCCTTGGCTAAATGCTCTTCGTCTCGGTAGATGATCGATCGAAAGGGTGACTGCGTCGGGGCGGCGCACCAACGTGTTGAGACCAACGCCGACGAGATACACCGCTCCGGCCCACTTGATGATGCCGAACGCGGTTGCTGAGGCTGCGATGACAGCAGATAAACCGGCCGTGGCTGCAACGGCATGAGTCAGGTTGCCGAGCTCGAGACCGGCAACCGAGGCGAGGGCAACCGACCGGCCATCAGACATTGAACGGTTCACGATGTAGAGCACTGCAGGGCCCGGAATGATGAGGAGAACAAATGAGGCCGCAGCAAAAGAAATAAGAGACTCGGCCGCTGGCATGGCGGCGAACGCTACCTGCCACGATAGGGAGATGAGTACACCCCCCGCCTTCGACGCTGCACCCCGTGAAACCGTCAGAGTGGCCGGCAGTGGCCTGACGTTGGCTGCCGATATCTACGGGCCTGACGACGCTCCCACCGTGATGCTCATGCACGGCGGAGGGCAGACCCGTCACGCCTGGGGAGGGGCAGGTGCAGCCTTCGCACACGCTGGCTACCGAGCCGTGTCGGTCGACCTTCGAGGCCACAGCGATAGCGACTGGTCGCCCGATGGTGATTACGCGCTGCAGCGTTACGCAGATGATCTCATCGAGGTTGCAGCAACCTGCACGCAACCACCAGCACTCGTTGGAGCATCTCTCGGTGGACTCGCGTCAATGCTTGCCCTCGCAACGATCGCCCGATCAGGGCGCACACCGCTTGCAAGTTGCCTCGTGCTCGTCGACGTGGCCCCGAGAATCGAAACGGCCGGACGGGTCAAGATTCAAGAATTTATGCGCTCGGGCATGCGTGGTTTCGACAGTCTTGATGAAGCAGCCGATGCCGTTGCGCTCTACAACCCCCATCGTCCACGTCCAAAAGATTCGTCGGGGTTGAAAAAGAACCTTCGTCAACGAGGCGACGGGCGCTGGTATTGGCACTGGGACCCACGATTCGTCAGCGAGCGAAATGAAGCCGAAGAGCAGAGTAGTTCGATTGTTCGCACCGAATTAAGTGACGCTGCAACACTGATTGACATCCCCACGATGCTCGTCAGGGGGCGCATGAGCGACATCGTCAGCGATGAAAGCGTCAGCGAATTGAAGAAACTTGTTCCCCATGCGGAGGTCGCTGACGTAGCCGATGCCGGTCACATGGTGGCAGGCGATCGTAATGACATCTTTAACGCTGCCGTCATCGAGTTTGTCGGTCGCGTCATGCCCGCGCCTGATCGGTAATTAAGCGCTCAATCGCCACGAGCATCGTCGGTTGCACCACCCCAGGTTGCGAGCGTAATCGCACCGAGCACAACGATGCCGCCGATGACGGTGCGCCCAGCGGGCACCTCAGAAAATGCGAGCCACGCCCAGATCGTCGCCGCCACCGTCTCAACCGGAGCAAACAGAGCGACCTCCGCCGTTGGCACATAGCGAGGGGCCGCGGTGTACATCAAGCGGCCGGCCGGGTTCGCAATCAGCCCCATTGCGCCACCGGCGAGCAACATTCGAACATCGATTGACGCCCAGTCAACGAGCGGGATCGTCGCAATCGCCATCACTGCAGAACTGGCCGCCAACGCGGATGGTCGATCGAGCCCGGGGTGCTTCCGCCACACGACGATCGATAACCCAAAGGCGCAGATAGCAACAACAGCAACAAGGTCACCACTGAATGACGGCGAGCCGAGCGTGCCCGACATCGTCGCCCCGATTCCGATCGCAGTGATGATGATGGCCCACAGCACTCGACGTTCGGGGCGCTCGCGCAACAAGAGAAACCCCGCAATCGCAGCTGCGATCGGTGATGCGCCAACGATGACCACGACGTTCGCAACCGACGTCTGCGTCACCGCAACGATGAAGCAAAACTGTGTCGCAGCGCCGAGCATGGCGATGAGCAATACGGCCAGCGGAGCTGCGGCCATCGATTGACGAGCCACTTCGACACCACGCGGACGAGTAATCGCAACTGCGCTAAGCGACAGGGTTGAACCGCACGCCATGAGAAACGCCATTGTCGCCCCTGACCCTTCGCCAAGCCGCACGAAGAGCGAGTCGGTAGAGACGAACAGCATGCCGGCCGCTGCGAGCAACCATCCCTTCAGTCGAAGGTTTGATGATGCTGTCGACATGAAATGGACTCAGTCGTTTGCGTGTAATGCGTCGTTCAATGCGCCCCACGACCCGGTGCGCTGACGAACGACAACCTGACCGGTCTGACCATCACGAATAAACATGAGCCCCGAACGGCCAGATAGCTCGATCGCCTTGACGACGTTGCCATCAGGAGTGAGCACCGGGGTGCTCGCAGTGACGTACAGGCCTGCCTCAACAACGCAGTCATCACCGAGGCTGATACCGATGCCTGAGTTCGCACCGAGTAGACAGCGCTCACCAACGGTGATTTGAGCGGTGCCACCGCCCGACAGCGTGCCCATAATCGACGCGCCACCGCCAACATCGCTTCCGTCGCCAACGATGACGCCGGCGGAAATTCGGCCTTCGACCATTGACGCTCCAAGGGTGCCGGCATTGAAGTTACAGAATCCTTCATGCATGACCGTGGTGCCTTCGGCGAGGTGAGCGCCCAGCCGCACTCGAGAGGCATCGGCGATGCGGACACCCGATGGAACGACATAGTCGGTCATGCGAGGAAACTTGTCGACACCATTCACGGTGAGATGCTGACCGGCTGCCCGCACACGAATGCGAGTCGCATCGAGCTCGTGAAGAGCCACAGGCCCTGCGCTTGTCCAAGCAACGTTCGTCAGCGTTCCAAAGATGCCATCAAGGTTGATGCTGCGAGGCGCAGCAAACCGACCAGACAACAAATGCAAGCGAAGGTATCCATCGGCGACCGATGCCGGGGCCTCATCGACGTCGATTGTCATGCGAATCGGTCGAATTGTCACATTGCGCAACTCGTCACGGGTTTCACGTAAGCCCGCGAGCCCGTCGTCGCCTCCTTCGCCCCAGCCAAACCATGCGAATGCTGCATCGAGATCGACGCCATTGTCATCGGTGGTCGCCCAGCCGGCTCCCCATGCCATGCGAACCGAAGTTGGTGCGCTCTCGTCATCATGATTCATCGGTCATCACCTCAGGTCGAAGGGTGGGGAACAGAACAACTTCTCGGATCGAATCAACGCCAGCGATGAGCATTGCGACACGATCCATGCCAATGCCAAGCCCACCGGTTGGTGGCATGCCGTATTCGAGGGCCCGCAAATAATCCTCATCGACGGTGCCGCGTTCTAGATCTCCGGCTTCCTTGGCCGACTGTTCATCTTCAAAACGCGCCCGTTGCTCGACTGGATCGTTGAGCTCGGAATATCCATTCGCAAGTTCGCGTCCGTCAACGAAGAGCTCGAACCGCTCGGTGAGGAATGGATCATCACGATGCACCCGAGATAGGGGAGAAATATCGACGGGATGGCCGGTGATAAAGGTGGGCCTCACGATGTCGGATTCGCAGTGAGCCTCGAAGATTTCCTCGATGATTTTGCCCGGCAACCACTGTGGTGCCACCTTGACATCATTCTTCGATGCGATGTCGGCAAGAGCATCACGCGGCATCGAAGGGTGAATCTCGGTGCCGATCGCTTCGCTTGCAGCATCGATCATTCGTATACGAGGCCACGGGTCGGCAAGGTCAACGTTGTCGCCCCGAATCGACAGCGTGGTCGACCCGATCGCATCACGAGCAGCATTGGTGATGAGGCGCTCAGTGATGTCCATCACGTCGGTCCAGTCGGCAAACGCTTGATAGAGCTCCATCATCGTGAACTCGGGGTTATGCCGAGTTGAAATGCCCTCGTTACGGAAAATGCGTCCGATCTCGAAGACACGTTCCATGCCGCCCACAATGAGTCGCTTCAGATGCAGTTCAAGGGCAATTCGCAAATAGAGCTGCATATCGAGCGTGTTGTGATGGGTGACGAACGGACGGGCATGGGCGCCACCGGCTTCCACGTGAAGCACTGGGGTTTCGACCTCGATGAACCCTTCGCCTGCAAGTGTTTGGCGGAAACTCGAAATGATTGCATGCCGAATCTCAAAATGACGCCGGGCATCATCGTTCACGATGAGGTCGGCGTACCGCTGCCGGAAACGGGTGTCGATGTCTGAGAGACCATGCCATTTGTCGGGGAGGGGTCTCACTGCCTTTGACAGCAGTTGGCATTCCGTTACTCGCACCGAGAGTTCGCCTTTTCGGGTGGTCATGACATCACCGGTCACACCCACCCAGTCACCAAGGTCAAGAGACTTCACATTTGCGAAGCCCTCATCACCGATAACTGATTTCGACACGAATAACTGAATCTCATCAGAACGGTCACGAATGGTGAGAAAGATGAGTTTTCCCGAGTCACGGGCCAACATGACTCGACCAGCGACCGAGACCCGATCATCGGTTTCAGAGCCCGCCTCGAGATCTGAATGACGAGAGCGAATCTCCGACAGCGAATCTGACCGATCAAATCGATAGGGATACGGCTCGCCACCTGCAGCACGAATGTCATCGATTTGAGCGGAACGTCGAGCGCGCTCTGCTTGGAGGCCACTTCCGGTGTGCTGTTCACCGTCGGGTGCTGTGGCGGTGCCGTCAGACGGGAGAGATTCTTCGTTTCCGCCACTCATCGAAGAAGCATCGTACCGCCCACCATTCGTCTCGCTCGGGAGTTCCTCCCGGTTTTCGGCGTCTGGCGCAAGTATTTGATGATTCCCAGGGCGGTGAGCCGTCGGCGTCGGGCGATTTCTGCGCCCCGATAGCCTGATCCCGTGGCTCACAGTTTTGTCATCATCGGCGGCGGTCCAGCCGGCAACCAAGCAGCAACCTACGCCGCGCGTCTCGGTGCCCAGGTGACGATGATCGAGCGCGAAATCGTTGGTGGCGCTGCGCATTTGCTCGACTGCATTCCGTCGAAAACGATGATCGCAACCGGTGGCGCCATCTCATTTGGTCAGCGCATCGGCGGAATGGGGCTCGCAGATGCCTCAACTACGGTCGACGAGGATGCGCTCGTGCGACGAGTGAGCAACATTCGAGACCACATGCAGCACGACACGACCGAGCTGCTGGAAAGCCAAGGTGTGCGTATCATCCGTGGCACCGCTCGCTTTACCAGCCCAGACAGTGTTGAAGTCGACACGGCTGAAGGTGTTCAACAGATCGATTTTGATTCTGCGCTCATCGCGACGGGTACTCGTCCACGCATTCCAGAGTGGTGCAGTCCAGATCATGAGCGAATTCTCACCACTCGAGACTGCTATCCGCCTCGGGTGTTCCCAAAGAAGGTGACTGTCATTGGTTCGGGTGTGACCGGCGTTGAGTTCGTTCATATGTTCGCCTCATTCGGCGCTGAGGTCACCCTCGTTGTGAGCCGTCAGCATGTGTTGCCGGGCAAAGACCCAGAAGCAGCGGCAATTCTCGAAGACGATTTCTTGAGCAGGGGAGTGCGTCTCTTGAAAGGCGCCCGAGCAACCGAAATAGAACGCGACCCGAGCGACCCCGACAAAGTCGTCGTGAAATGCGACGACGGCCGCGTCGTCGAATCAACCCACGCTGTGCTTGCCATCGGTTCGGTGCCAAACACCGAGATGCTCAACCTTGAGGCCGCAGGAGTAGAGGCAGATGCGGGTGGATATATCCCCATTAATCATCACTGCGTCACCAACCAGGCACACATCTATGCGGCCGGAGACGTCAGCGGAAAACTGCCGCTCTCGTCGGTCGCATCGGTGCAAGGTCGTAAAGTTGCCGAGCACGCAATGGGGCTGCATACCGTTGAACACCGCCACCTCGACTACGACAAGGCTGCATCAGCGATCTTCACCGAGCCAGAAATCGCCGACGTCGGACTCGCAGAAGCGGAAGCCTTCGCCCTCGGTCGAAAAATTCGGGTCACCAAGGTGCCATTCGCAACGACGCCGAAAGCCCTCATCAACAACGACCCGCGAGGATTCGTGAAGATCGTCTCCGACCCGGCAACAGGAGTGGTGCTCGGCGGGTCAATTGTTGGTCAGCACGCCGCAGAACTCATCAGCGTGATCGCCCTCGCTGTCACCGCAAACCTCACAGTGACCGACATTGTTGAAAGCCTTCTTGTGCACCCTGCACTGTCAGAAGCGCTGTCACAAGCCGCCGAATAAGCCGACGCTGACCACGTTGCTGCGCCCGAACTAAGCAGGTGTAACGACCATCACGGTGTCACCACCGCCAACGGTGTCGCCGGCAGCCACCTTGATCTCTGCAACAGTTCCGCTCACATCGCTGTTGATCTGGTTCTCCATCTTCATCGCCTCGAGCACGAGAAGTGACTGGCCTGCCTCGACCTCTTGACCAACCTCAACCTCGATCTTCACGATCGTTCCCTGCATTGGAACGGTGATCGTGCCGTTACCGCCGCCGCCTCCGGCACCGCCTCCGGCTGCACGTCGAGGCTTCTTCGCGCTCGGCGCTGCAGCAACGCCAACCGTTTCAGGAACCCACATCTTCACATCGAAACGCTTACCGTTGACCTCAACCGTTGTCTTGCGCTCAACGAGTGGCTCAGCATCTTCTGAAGGTTCTGCGGAAGGAGCCGACGACACCTCACTGAGGTCGAGTGTCTGCTCCACCCATTTCGTTGAGTGCGTCACATCAGCAAAATCTGAGTGCCGAAGAATCGCAAGATCGGCAGGAATTGTCGTCGCAATCCCCTTCACCTCCATTTCTTCAAGCGCAGTAATCGTGCGAGCAATCGCCGTTGGGCGATCCTTACCCCACACGATGAGTTTGCCGACCAGATTGTCGTAGTACTGGCTGATCTCATCACCAGACTCGTAGCCGGTGTCGAAACGAACACCGAACCCACTTGGCGTCTTCAGCGACTCGATCGGGCCGGGTGACGGCAAAAACTTGCCAGCAGCAGGATCCTCCGCGTTGATGCGCACCTCGATAGCGGCTCCGTCGCGACGCGCAATGACCTCTTCTTGAGTCATCGGCAGCGCTTCGCCAGACGCAACACGGATCTGCCACTCGACAAGATCGATTCCGGTGATCTCTTCGGTGACCGGGTGCTCGACCTGAAGGCGGGTGTTCATTTCGAGGAAGAAGAACTCTCCCTCCTGGTAGATGAACTCGACGGTTCCTGCGTTGTGGTAGCCGACAGCCTTTGCTGCCTTTACTGCAGCCTCACCCATTGCTTCCTCAACACCATCGGGCAGGCCAGGAGCTGGCGCCTCTTCAATGAGTTTCTGGTGGCGACGCTGCGCCGAGCAGTCACGAGTGGAGACCCACACCACGTTGCCCTGCGTGTCGCCCACCAACTGAACCTCTACGTGGCGAGGCCAGGTGAGGTAACGCTCAACGTAGACCTCGTCACGACCGAAGAAGGCTTTCGCTTCACGTTGCGCACTTGCCATTGCGTCGTCGACCTCATCTGCAGATTCGACTACTTTCATGCCGCGACCGCCTCCACCGTAGGCAGCCTTAATGCAGACCGGCCACCCGAACTCGTTGCCGAACGCACGAATCTCATCGGGGCCTTGAGCGAACTCAGTTGTGCCCGGAACGATCGGAGCGCCCCCACGCTGGGCCGCAATACGAGACGACACCTTGTCACCCATCTCATCGATCGCTTCAGGAGGAGGTCCAATCCATGCCACACCCATAGCGGTGATTGCACGAGCGAAGTCAGCATTCTCAGAGAAGAAGCCGTAGCCAGGGTGAACCGCGTCTGCGCCACTTTCGGTGATAGCGGAAACAATCGCCTCAGTGTTGAGGTAACTTTCCGCTGCCGTCTGACCGCCAAGAGCGTAGGCCTCGTCGGCGAGTCGCACATGGAGTGCATTTCGGTCAAGTTCGGAGTACACCGCTACTGTCTGGATACCCATCTCTCGGGCAGCACGAATAACACGAATAGCAATTTCGCCTCGGTTGGCGATGAGGATCTTTTTGAGCACGAATGACAATGTAGGCGAGGTGACACGCGACAACCATCCTCCAAACGAAGTTCGTCTTCAGATCGAGGGCTGGCATGTGACGCGTCTCGACTCGGTCGGAAGCACGAATGACGAACTCGTTCGGCGGCTCGAGACGAGCGATCTGCCCGATCGGACCGTGCTCATCGCCGACGTACAGACTGCCGGCCGTGGACGTCTTGATCGTCGGTGGGAGGCCCCGGCGGGTGAGAACTTGCTGTGTTCGATGCTGTTTCGGACACCCATCGCTCACCCGCAACACCTGCAGCATGCGGTTGCGCTCGCCGTCATTGCTGCTACACGACATTTCGATGTTGGCAACGTGTGGTTGAAATGGCCAAACGACGGAATCGTGGTGGAGCCAGACACGAGCCCACGCGC
>JAAXJF010000014.1:0-4878 GCA_012269985.1 Acidimicrobiaceae bacterium | reverse complement strand
ACCTGTGGGCGCAACATCACTTGCGACGATCGTAGGACACCCGCTTTCGGCGATTGACGTGCTTCGAGCAATGCTTAGCTCACTCCACGACCTGCTCGTGTGCTCTGAAGATGAACTCACCGGTCGGTATCGCACCCACCTCAGCACGATCGGCCGCCACGTTCGAGTTGAACTGCCCTCCAGAGAGGTAGTCACCGGCCGGGCTGTTGGGGTGTCGCCTGACGGATCACTCGAAGTCGTCGATGAGTGCGCCATCACCCATCGGTTTCACGCTGGCGACGTCGTCCACCTCCGTTAACAGGGTGCGGGGTGAGCCCTCGAGAGTCGTGCTCAGGATTATCGTGAGACCGTGCCCCGCTGGCTATTGAAATCGCCGATCCCGACGATGTTGCTCGTGATGGTAGTCGTTGCAACATCGGCGGCCGTCGGTCTCACCCGCGCCGCAGATAGCCGAGTGGCAGAAGTCGAACGAGTCGAGGGCCTCAGCGGGCTGCTCGCTGGATCGGTTGATGCCGATGGAAATCTCGTCGATGAAAATGGAAACGTCCTAGACGACCCGGTCGACCTGCCGTCAGAAAACTACCTTCTCGTCGGTTCAGATACCCGAGAGGGGATCAGCCAAGACGACCCAGATTTCGGCGTGATCGGTGATGCCAACGCGGTGAGCGGTCAGCGCGCCGACACAATCATGGTGTTGCGACGCGAGCTTGATGGCGGAGCAGCGATCGTTAGTTTGCCCCGAGACCTATGGGTCGAAATTCCCGGCACAGGAGGAAGCAATCGCATCAACGCGGCGTATAACGGCGGCGCAGAACGACTGGTAGCCACAGTGGTTGAAACGCTAGGTATTCCAATTCACCACTATGTCGAAGTCAACTTTGTTGGCTTCCGCGACATCGTAAACGAACTTGGTGGAGTAACGATCTGCTTCCCGTACCCGACCCGAGATGTCAAGGCTGGGCTGGACCAGCCGGCTGGCTGCAACTTGCTTGACGGGCTGCAAGCCTTGGCATTCGCACGAAGCCGCACCTATCAAGAGTTTCGTGAAGGCCAGTGGCGAACTGACCCGACGGCTGACATTGGTCGCACCCAACGTCAACAGCAATTCATCTCAGCAGCAGCCGACGGCGCAATAGCTCGACTCACCGACCAACCATTTGCATCCGGAGATCTCATCACAGCCGTCTCGGCGTCAGTGAAAGTTGACGACACGCTTGATCCATTTCTTGCCGCGGCCGCTCTTAAGCAGTCGTACTCAGGTGGATTTACGAAATACTCGCTACCAGTGTTCAGCGACACAGTTGGCGATAAGTCAGTGCTTCGGCTCGGAAAAGGCTCAACTGAACTTTTGGACTATTTCAGAGGTGCCGGGCCAGCTCGTTCCATTGAATGACGGGTATGAGTTAGCCTTCGGGAATGTGATGGCTGTCTTTCTTGCCGGCGGCGCAGGAACCCGACTTCGCCCGATCACCTATACTCGGGCCAAGCAGCTTGTCCCTGTTGCCAACAAGCCGATCCTCTTCTACGGGATCGAAGCGATGGTCGACGCCGGTATCACCGAAATTGGCGTCATCGTTGGTGACACCCGTGAAGAGGTCATGGAGGCGCTCGGCGACGGCGCTCAGTTTGGGGCGGCTATCACGTACGTCACCCAAGATGAGCCACTCGGTCTCGCCCACTGTGTCCTTATCGCCAAGGACTTTCTTGGCGATGATGACTTTGTCATGTATCTCGGCGACAACCTTCTCGAACAGGACCTCGCAGCCTTCACCGCTGCATTTGAACGAGACCCCGCAGGAACGACAGCACCTGACGCCCAAATCCTTCTCAAACAAGTTCCAGACCCGCACCGCTTCGGAATTGCAACCCTTGATAGCGAAGGGAGCGTTGTGAAACTCATCGAAAAGCCTGTTGAACCACCCTCAGATCTTGCACTCGTCGGCGTCTATCTGTTCAACTCGACGATCCACGACGCAGTTGCAGCAATTGAGCCGTCGCCGCGAGGCGAACTCGAAATCACCGATGCAATTCAGTGGCTTGTCGACCATGGCCGACGGGTTCGCTGCGAGTTGCTTACCGGCTGGTGGATCGATACAGGCAAACTGACACCGCTGCTCGAAGCCAACCGGTTGTTACTAGAGCGCATCGACACTCAGATCGATGGTGACGTAGACGAGTCATCGGTGATCGACGGTCGGGTGCACATTGCGGGAGGAGCTCGCATCATCAACTCAACGATTCGTGGACCAGTGTCGGTCGGGCCTGACACCGAAATCCGTGATGCGTTCATTGGGCCGTTTTCAGCGATTGGCGCTCGGTGCTCGGTCACGAGCAGCGAGGTCGAGCACTCGGTCATCATGGATAACTCAATCATCAGCGATATCCCTCGCCTTGAGGGATCGTTGATCGGGTCGCACGCCAAGGTCATTCGAACAGCACGCAAGCCACGTTCGCTCCAACTCATGGTTGGTGATCACTGTCAGATCGATGTCGAATAACTGAGATTGGGACTCACTCGGAAGGAAACTATGCCTGACGTACTTTCATTAGACGATGCGATCGGAACCGAGATCGACGGCGTTTATGTCGTTCAGCCAACCTTGCATGGTGATGAGCGCGGGCTTTTCATCGAGACCTACCGCCGGCAGTGGTTTCCGAACTCACGCGAGATGATCCAGTCGAACTATTCGAACAAACAGGCAGGTGCTCTCGTTGGCTTGCACTATCACCTGCATCAGGCCGATTACTGGTACGTGCCGATTGGCATCGCTCGAGTCGTCCTTCACGATCTTCGAGGAGGAGGACCAACTGATGGCAATACGGCTTGTTTCGACATTTCAGGAGAGAATCACTGGGGTGTGTATATCCCGCCAGGGGTTGCCCACGGGTTCTCCGCAGTTACTGATGTGGTGATGACCTATCTCGTTGACGGGTACTACAACCCAGCAGACGAACTTGGCGTCGCATGGAATGACACAGAGATCGGTGGTGACTGGGTCGTGACCAATCCCATCGTCTCCGAGCGTGATCAAACAAATCCGCTACGCGCCGACCTTCCAGAAGGGCGCCGCCCCTATTGGCCGATGCGAACCTGATCGAAAGAGAACAAACCCATGAAGTATTTCGTCACCGGCGCCGCAGGATTTATCGGTTCGAATTACATTCGCTGGCTGCTTGCAAACACCGATCACACCGTGACGGTGTTTGACAAACTCACCTACGCAGGAAACTTCGAGAGTATCAACGACCTCGTTGAAGCTCCTGATGATCGTTGTTCATTCGTGAAGGGTGATATCTGTGATCGCGACGCTGTCGAAACTGCGTTACCCGGCCATAACGTCGTCGTGCACTTTGCTGCCGAAAGCCACGTCGACCGCTCAATTGAAGACCCAGACGCCTTCGTGCATACGAACGTCTTCGGCACCAATGTCTTATGTGACGTCGCCCGTCGCTCGGACATCGAGCGGTTTGTGCACATTTCTACCGACGAAACCTATGGCTCGATCGATTTTGGGTCGTTCCAAGAATTTGATCGTCTTGAGCCGCGCAGCCCTTACTCGGCTGCCAAAGCGGGTAGTGACCTCATCGCCCTTAGCTATGTGACGACATACGGGCTGCCGGTGGTGGTGACTCGATGCTCGAACAACTACGGGCCGTACCAGTTCCCAGAGAAACTCATTCCATTGTTCACGACCAATCTGCTTGATGGCCTCAAAGTGCCTCTTTATGGTGACGGTGGAAACATTCGAGATTGGATCCATGTTGAAGATCACAATCGTGCCGTGCAAGTGGTGCTTGAGAAGGGCGAAATTGGCGGGGTTTACAACATTGGTGCTCACAACGAAATCACTAACCGTGAGATCACCTATCGCCTGCTTGATCTCTGCGGGCGAGATGAGTCATTTATCGAACCGGTAGCCGATCGACTCGGGCATGACCGTCGTTACTCGGTCGACATCGATCGCATCAGCGCTCTCGGTTGGAAGTTGACCCGAGATTTCGAAACTGGCCTTGCGGAAACCGTCGACTGGTACAAATCGCGCCGAGACTGGTGGGAACCGCTGAAGGCACGCACTTCTCGCTAGCCATCGGCAACAATGGTGCCATGAGACTTCTCGTTACCGGCGCTGGTGGCCAACTTGGGCGTGACGTGGCTGCACACTGCTCCGAGCGAGGAGACGATGTTGTTGGGGTGTCGCACGCCGAACTTGACGTGACGCAGCGCGACCACGTTCACGGGGCGGTGACATCGATCCGACCAGACGCAATCATTAACTGCGCGGCGTGGACTGCTGTAGATGCCTGTGAATCAGATGAGCAACGAGCATTTCTTGCGAACGCATTGAGCGTTCGATGGTTACGTGAAGCGGCGTCTCACACAGGAAGCCATCTCGTCACCGTCAGCACCGACTACGTCTTCGATGGATCACAGCCGGAGCCCTACCGCGAATGGGATACGCCTCACCCCATATCGGTGTACGGAGCGTCGAAATTGGCAGGTGAACACGAAGCGGGGCCCGATGCCGCAGTTGTGCGCACCTCATGGGTATGTGGTGAGCATGGGGCAAACATGGTGGCGACCGTCCTTCGCTTGATCGACGAGCGCAACCATCTGTCATTTGTTGATGACCAGCGTGGGTGTCCGACGTTCACGGCCGATCTCGCCCCAGCACTTCGACAACTCGCAGTCGAGCGTTGGTCTGGAATCCATCACCTCACCAATGCACGACCGGTGAGCTGGTTCGAGTTCGTGCAAGAGATCGTTATGGCTGCCGGTAAAGACCCGTCGATGGTGTCTCCGATCGCAACAGCAGAACTCGACCAGCCCCAACCAGCACCACACCAGATCAACAGCGAGCTCGACAAAATCGAGTGGCG
>JAAXJF010000010.1 GCA_012269985.1 Acidimicrobiaceae bacterium | reverse complement strand
CCGAAGGTCGCCTCAGAGTTTGTGTAACCGTCAAATTCAAGTTGCTCGATGAGCCATTGTCGGGAGAACGCGGCGAACCCGAGGTAACTCTCTGCAGACCCAACAGCTTGGGCATTCCAGTCAACTCCCTGAGCATCGACTGCTGCCGTGGCTTCCTCGGTTGTATAGCCCTCGTATTCGAGTTGGTTGATAAGTCCGTCTCTCGAGAAACTTGAATAGCGGAGGTAGCTCGCTGCCACGTCGAATGCCTCCAATAAATACGACGTTGCCGCAGTTGTTGTGATGGGCGCGTTTGTCGTTGGCGCCGTCTGCAACGTGTCCTCTGAAACGATGTCTTCAACGGTTGTTGATGCGGCGGATGCGGAAGATTGTGAATCGGCGTCTTCGGTTGGAGCACTCTCTGAGGAGGACTCGTTTGATGCCTCCTCATCTTCGGTAATCGCCCCAATGACGCTGAGCGTCAAAAGAACTCCGATAGCGATAGCGACGGAATTCCTTTTTGACTTTCCTTTCGGATTCTCATGCTCAACAGACAATGGTTCGGAAGGTGTGTCAGGGCTTGGCTCAGCAGGTGGATCCGTTTCGACGGCAGCCGATGTTTCAGTGACAACCTCACCCGTTGCAACTTGGACCTGATCAGTCCATTCCTCCCCGTTGAAATACCGCCTCGGATAGCGGCCATAAGGATCGTCGAACCATCCTCGACGGTTCTCCATCAGACTTCACGTCCATTTTTCGCTTTGCGTGAAAGTGACAGGCCTGTCAGTCTCCCGAACTCCATAGACAACCCTGCCATAACGTGCGAACACGTTACAATCATCGGCAACATGTCGCGAATTGCAAGGTGGCGGCATAGGTCTGAATCCTGTGCGGGCTGCCAAGTCGGTGATATCCAAAGGATTCTCTGGGTCACCCATTCAGGGTGGCCCAGTGGCAGTTTTCGGTGGGTTTCCCTCACTGCATCGGGCACCTCCCCGAGTGTGATAGGTAACTCACATGAAAGATCTCGCAACACAGACACGGTGGATGGATGCAACCGCTCAAGCTGAACTCGTCGCCAACGGAGATGTCACCCCCGTTGAACTTGTCGATGCAGCGATTGAGCGAATGGAGTCACTCGACGGTGATCTCAACGCACTGACCTATCGATGGTTCGATACCGCTCGGGAGATGGCTGGTTCGCCGACACTTCCAGATGGGCCATTTAAGGGTGTTCCGTTTCTGTTGAAAGACCTTCACGCCCATATGGAAGGTATGCCGATGTCGAATGGGTCAGCGGCATTGAAGGAAGCGAACTATCACTCGACGATCGACACCACGATCGTGAGTCGATTCAAGGCCGCCGGTTTGGTCATTTGTGGTCGCACAAATAGCCCAGAGATGGGAACCGTCCCCGTAACCGAACCAGTTGCGTGGGGGCCGACTCGTAACCCGTGGAACACAGATCACACGCCAGGTGGATCGTCAGGAGGGGCATCGGCTGCGGTCGCATCGGGCATGGTGCCGATGGCCCATGCCTCTGATGGGGGAGGGTCGATCAGAATTCCAGCGGCGTGTGCGGGTCTCGTCGGGTTAAAAACATCGCAAGGGCGAATTTCGACAGGGCCTCACCGAGCAGAAACAGGCCTCGGTGTGGAGCTTGCGGTTTCTCACTCGGTGCGTGACACCGCCAGGCTGCTCGATGCCGTCGCCGGTCCGGGAATTGGCGACTCTGTGATTGCGCCGGCCTCGCCGATGACATATACCGAGGCGCTTGCGCGCGACCCCGGCACCCTGCGGATCGGAGTTCTGGCGCATCACCCGAGAGGTGGAACGGTCAGCAATGACTGCGTTGAGGCGGCCGAGTCTGCGGGCCGAATGTTGGAGAGCTTGGGGCATTCAGTTGAGTATTCGTTCCCCCATATCCTCACCGATCCCGACACGGTCTCTCGATTCATGGCGCTGTGGGCAGTCGGTGCTGCGATGAATGTGAAGACGTTCTCTGAGATGCTGGATCGAGAAATCACCGCTGACGACATGGAGCTCATGAACTGGGTGCAAGCGGAATTCGCGCAGAATATGTCAGGAGTCGATTACGCCACCGCACTTGCCGGAGTTGCGTCGTATCGGCGTGAATGTCTGCAATGGTGGGCAGATGGCTTTGACATCCTTGTCACGCCGACCTTGGGGGAAACGCCACCGAAAATTGGTGAACACGACAACAATCCCGATCGTCCAATGGACCCGATGCGCAGGGCCGCAGAGTGGATCCCGTTTACGCCGCCATTCAACACAACCGGCCAGCCCGCAATCAGTTTGCCGCTCCACGTCGCCGGCAACGGGCTTCCCGTCGGCGTGCAATTCGTTGCGGATTACGGACGAGATGATCTCCTCATCAGCCTCGCCGCTCAACTCGAGCGTGCGTTCCCATGGGGCCACATCGAAGCGTAAGACACATGTTTGCCGGTGGGTTCACGGCCTTGTGGAGCACCCCGCCAACATCAATATCTCGTTGGCGGCATTGGTCAGCCGCGTTGCTGAATGCGAGCCCACTCGTCGCGCAAACCAACCGTTCGGTGAAACAGCAGTTGCGTTCGGGGATCGTGAGCGAAATAGCCAAGGCGTTCAAACTGCACGACTTCACCCGGTGCGAGATCAGCCATCGATGGCTCAAACATGCAGTTGTCGAGTGTGGTGACTGAATTCGGATCGAGATCATCCATCGGGTCACCGGTTTCTGTTCCTGGGACTTCAGCTGAAAACAGGCGTTCGTAGAGCGCAGCCGACCCTGAGACTGCATGCTCTGCAGACACCCAGTGCATCGTTGACTTCACCTTGCGACCATCAGGAGCATTGCCACCGCGGGTCTCAGGGTCATAGGTGGCGTAGACGGTGGTTGGAGTGCCGGCGTCATCAACATCGAATCCGGTGCAGGTGACGAAATACGCTCCGCGGAGCCGCACTTCTCTTCCTGGAGTGAGCCTGAAATATTTTGGCGGTGGGTCGGCCCGGAAGTCGTCGTGCTCGATAAACAACTCGCCGGTGAAGGGAACCAAACGCGTACCGTCGTCAGGATTCTCAGGGTTGTTGACAACCTCGACTTCGTTAACCTCACCTTCCGGCCAGTTGGTAATGACAAGACGCAGTGGGTTGAGAACAGCCATCTTGCGTTGAGCCGTTGCGTTGAGATGTTGCCGCACAAACGATTCGAGCAGTTCAATCTGATGGCGGCTGTTTGCCCGCGACACACCGATGTACGAGCAGAACTCCTTGATGGCCTCAGCCGGATAGCCCCGTCGACGAAGCCCACGCAGAGTGGGCAGTCGAGGGTCGTCCCACCCATCGACAATGCCGTCTTCAACGAGTGCGGCGAGGCGCCGTTTTGAGGTGACGGTATGGGTGAGTTCGAGGCGGGCGAATTCTGTCTGGCGCGGCGTGTCACTCGGAAGTGGCAACTTTGAGAGATACCAGTCGTACAGCGGCCGGTGGCTGTCGAACTCAAGAGTGCACAGAGAGTGAGTGACACCTTCAATTGCATCACTTTGTCCATGTGCCCAGTCGTATGTCGGATAGATATGCCAACGGTCGCCCGTGCGATGGTGTGGTTCGTTGCGGATGCGATACATCACCGGGTCGCGCAACTGCATGTTTTCGTGTTGCATGTCGATCTTCGCCCTGAGGACTCGAGCGCCTTCGTCAAATTCGCCGTCTCGCATTCTGCGAAAGAGGTCGAGGTTCTCATCAACTGAACGCGTCCTAAACGGGCTTTCGATGCCGGGCTGGCCGAAGCCACCCCGTTGATCTGAAATCGTTTCTGCGTCCTGATCATCGACATAGGCCATACCCTCTGAAATGAGGTGCTCGGCCCATTCATAGAGTTGTTCGAAGTAGTCGCTCGCGTAGAGCGGCGCAACATGTGGTTGGTACCCAAGCCACTCGAGGTCTTCAAGAATTCCGTCAACGTATGTCGTGTCTTCGGTATCGGGGTTTGTGTCGTCGAATCGAAGGTTGCAGATTCCGTCAAATTCGTTGGCCAATTCGAAATCGAGGGTGATGGCTTTTGCGTGTCCGATATGGAGATAGCCGTTTGGCTCTGGAGGGAAGCGTGTTTGGAGTCGCCCCCCGAATCGGTCGTTGGCGAGATCGTCTCGGACGAGTTCTCGAACAAAGTCGTCTAGAGGTTCGCCTGCGCCGTTCGTCACCCCTCCAGTATGCGTGATGCTTGTCGCATTCCGAACGACTTTCCCTCAGCGGGTTGTACTTCGTAGTCTGGGGACATGCGCGCAATCTTTGACGATGTTCACGACGAGTTCCGACGCTCGTTTGCCTCATGGGTGGCGAAAGAGATCGCTCCTGACTACATATTGTGGGAAGAGGCCGGTATTGCACCCCGCGAGATCTTTACGTCTGCCGGGTCAAATGGGTGCCTTGGGATGCCAGGACCAGAAGATGTTGGAGGCGGGGGCTCAGAGGCGGTCAGGGTCGAGGAGAGGGTTGCCGT
>JAAXJF010000040.1 GCA_012269985.1 Acidimicrobiaceae bacterium | reverse complement strand
GTGTTCCAGTAACGTCCGTCGTAGTTCCCGCCGGATCTGGTGTCGCAGTTGCCGGGGGCGCGGTCGCTGTCGATGGCGGAACTGATGTTGTTGTCGTTGGCTCCTCATCCTCTGCAGGAGTCGCAAAAAGTTGTCTATCTAGCCCGGGAAGTTCCTCACCCGCAAGGTCCAGAGCCTCCAGGTCGGCAGTAAGACCCTGAGTAGGGAGGCCCTCAGATGGACGTTCCGGTGACCGGATCCCATCCTCGTCGTAACTGACTTCGTAACTTGACCCATCACTATTGACGTGCTTGACGAGCAATAGCTCAGGATTTTCTGGGTCAACCTCAATGCCCAGCGAATCGACACCATCTGGAAGGGACATAGTGATCACTTTGCCGGAGGGATGATTAACTTCAATGTCAAAATTAACTGTGACCCGCCCTGGTACACCCTCGAGTTGAACGAGAGAATTACCTGACACGACTGTGAGAGTTCCACCAGATGCCGCGATGCCTTTAGTGTCAACCGCGATATCTCCTCCGGCGGCAGTCTCAAATTTGTGCAGTCCGTCATCCGTAACGATAAAGACAGCGGCTGAGCCAGGGAGCGTTAACTGAACGTCAACTCCCTCAGAAACAACACTTGAGGCTCGTGAGTAGAACACCTCGGAGCGGCCCTGTCCGGAGTTGTTCTCCAAGAGTGTTTCCACAGCAATTTGGGAGATGATCTGACTCCCAACTAAGCGACCAAGGCTGTCTTCACCGACGCCGCTTTGCTGGCCCTTCATCGGCCGGAAGGCAGCGTCCTCAGAAACGGTGCCACTTTCAATCGGTTCGCCGTCGACGCTAAAACCGACATCAGGGGATTCAGACCGGATGTAAAACGCAGCTCGAGAAACCTCCACTGCACTGGAGCAGAACGGGCATTGTCCAGCGCGATCCTCAATCGAAACTAAATCGAGCATTGAAGAGCCCCCTGACCATGTCTGCCCGCCGACGTATGGGAAGCGCCAAGAGTTGTTGTCGAGGTCGACCTGTACGGAGACAGTAAGACCCGGTTGATTTGAGTCATAAACCCAGATTTGAGCCGAGTCTTCACCCTCCCATGTCACCATGTAAGGAAGGAGGGCGTGACCCGCATCATCTATATAAATTCCCAAAGACACGTCGAGCGCCCCGTCCTCGAGAGACTGCTGAACGTAGAGGACTTTGTCCCTCAGTGAAGCCTGAGCCCACATGTCCGCTTCCTCTTGAACCTCAGGAAGGAACTGCGAGGCAACTCCGCGCATCAGAGCATGCAGCACATCAGGAGAATCATCTAGTTCAAAAGAAACAGGATCAAGGCCATCGTTATAACGCCCCGCTGCGAGAATCGAAAATCCCTCGCAATGGCCCCACGAACGAGCCGTATTGACCATTTGAGCGAATTGGGTGGCTTCGGCCGTCAACTCGCAGTTTGCGCCCGATCCAGACGCACAGACGTCTGGACCATCACCGAACAAAATCGTGATGTCTTCAACGTTGAAAAGTTCGCTGGGGTATGTGGTCGAAGTGAAGTTTGGAAATGCAAACCCATAATCAATCGTGCTGTCCCAGACTCCCACATCACTTGGCGAAACCTCGTCACTTAGATCGATGCTTGGAGCTCCGCCACAGGAGGCAAGCAGGGCGACAGAAGCAATTCCAGCCAAAGATCGGGTCATTTTTACTGAGTGTGATGGTCTAAACATAGGGTTCTTGTTGCCACTAATTATCGTCGCCGCCAGACATTAAATACCCCAACATTTGTCACTTCTGCTGAATGCAACTCCGACCGCACTAATCGAGAGCAGACCCATCCGGGCGCTCTTGCCAAACCATTGCCGAAAGCCTGTTTCGGCCCTCGATGTCAAGTTTTTTATAGATGCGTGAAAGGACGTTGCGAACTGTCGTCGAAGCAACGTACATCTGATCAGCGATTTCTTGATCTGAGAGTCCGTCCGCAACCAGATCTGCAAAGCGGTTTTCCTTCTCGGTAAGGAGCGACCTGTCTAGCCCTCCCTCGTCAATAAGTTGCTGTCTGGCTGCGGCAACGTCCCGAGCATCGAGCATTGAGTAACCGTTGGCGGCAACTTCAACCGCCTCAATAAGGTTCTTGATTCCATCGGCCTTTTCAATAAATGCCGCAACAGATCCAGTCTCAAAACACTTAATTAACGCTCGTGGTGATTTCAATGACGTGAGCACTACGCAACGGGTCTCAAGTCGGTTGTCGCTGACTGCCTGCGCAATTTGAATTCCTGATCCGTCACCAAGGCGAAGATCGACTATGGCCACATCAACTTCTGTTTCACTTAGGTGCTGAAGCGCCGAACTAACTGAATCAGCCTCGATTATCCTTGGCCCGCCGTGAGCCTCAGAGTCCCAGTGATGCCTCAACGCGGCCCCGACTCCCATCCGGACAGTTTCATGGTCGTCCACCAGCAGGACTGTTCTGCCGACCATTGATACTGAAGTCTGAGTTTGAACCATCCGAGTGCTCCGGTTATGCAGTTCGTGGACTTGCGCCACTAGCCTCTCGAGACGGAGACAAGTAGGTTTTATCAGATTCCATTCTATCAGTTCGAGTTCAAAATCTGTGCGGTAAACCCCTCACAGTTTTCGGAGAACTCTTTTGTCTGAGGCTTTCAATCTCCGTTCTCGTTACATCACGTCGGCATCGATTTGTGCCATCCACAGCAACCGAACCAATTGTGTTCGAGTGTCGATGTTCAATTTCGAATAGGCGGACGAAAGCCCGTTTCGCACGGTTGAGAGCGAAATGTGGCACTTTTCCGCAATTTGAGCATCGGAAAAACCAGATGCGACAAGGTCAGCTACTTCGCGTTCACGAGGAGACAGCATGTCGAGATGGTTGAGACCATATTCGTGGAGACGAGCAGACGCCTCACGAACTGCGAACGCATCAAGCAATGAACGACCAGCAGTTACCTCTCGAATCGCGTTAATGAGCGGCTCGATATCGGCTTCTTTGGTGAGAAATGCGTTGACCGCTCCGGTCTCGTAGGCAGCGACCAGAGCGCGGTCAGTAGGAACCGATGTGAGGACGATGCACCGCGTCGGGCGGTTGTGCTCAGCAATCCAGCGGGCAACGTCGAGCCCCGGGCCGTCGGGAAGCCGAAGATCAAGAATTGCGACATCCGGATCACGCAGCGAAATGACTTCTTTTCCTTCGGCAACCGATCCCGCCTCGCCAACCACTTCAAGATCGGCGTTGAGGGAAAACAAGGTTGCGATTCCACTTCGAACAATCGGGTGATCGTCAACGAGGACAATACGTGTTGATGTTCCGGTCATGATGATGGGACCTCCTGGTCATTGAACTGTTTGCCGGTTTGACTTGTCATTTGTGAAATTGCCGCATTGATTCGTTTTTCGATATTTCTGCGATGTGCGTCAAGGTAAAACCATTCCGCGAGCCGAGTAAGCACGCTTGCAATTAGCAGGCCAGTAGCGATTCGAATGGCGAGCTGTTCATTTGTGTAGGTGCCGTTCGCAAACGGGTGCAGGTGAACGAGCAGCACGACAAGTGCCGCTAGGTATGTCACTCCTTTGCGGCGTGAAGAAACCGTTGCTCTGCGTGACTCGATTGCCGCAACTGCAACTTCGTGAGCGTTCATCGTTCTGCCTCCAGTTGGCGATGTGGAAGCGAAATCATTCCGACTGTTGCCATCCTCACGTGGCTACCAACCTCTTTGAACGACAGCACCTGTGGCGCAGAGGCGATGCGGTCTAAAAGTGCGGCAAGAGGTCGGCGCAACTGAGGGGAGCACAACAACACCGGATGATTCCCGTTGTTCTGGGCTCGTTGTGACACTTCAATAATTTCATTTATCACGGTTTGAAGTGTCGTTGCGTCCAAGAGTTCGCTGCCGTTAGTGGTGTTGAGCGCTGCGAGAAGTTCTTGCTCTAACAGCCCATCCATCGAGATGACGTGAAGTTCTTTGCTCACCATGTTTGCTTCGGTGATGGCTGCTCCGAGAGCAAGTCGAACCTCTTCGACGATTGCTTCTGGGTCTTGGCAGCGCGGGTACGACGCTGAAATCACTTCGAGGATGCGAGTCGAGTCTTTAATCGGCACCTGTGATTGCAGCAGGTCACGGAAGATCCACTGGATAGTTGGCATCGGAATGTCAGCGGCTGCGATGTCATCAATAATTGATGGCTGACTTTCTTTGACGATGTCGATGAGGTCGTTCATTTGCTGGCGGTCGAACAGATCAGCCGAATGGCTGACGAGCACCTCGCCGAGGTGGGTGGTGATGACCGCTGAACGATCAACCACTGTCGCGCCAGCGGCTTCGATGGTTGGTTTGAAACTCTCTGGTACCCACTTTGCGGCGAGACCAAAGACAGGTTCGAGAATTTCCTCACCGGGCCAACGTCCAAGTTCGTCATCGATGACGAGCACCCGTCCAGCAGGAGCAACACCCTCAGCGATGGTGACCCCATGAGCAAGGATTCGATATGACCCGA
>JAAXJF010000056.1:2316-22618 GCA_012269985.1 Acidimicrobiaceae bacterium | reverse complement strand
CAGAGACAAAACGTCGCCGCCCGCGATCCGTCTCTGCAGCGGATCGATGCCGTGCTCTTCGTTGTACGCAAGCTGCACATCACGACGACGTTTCGTCTCAGAAATCGCTCTCTGCATCGAATCGGTCACCCGGTCGGCATACATCACCACCTGCCCGTCGACATTTCGAGCGGCACGACCAATCATCTGAATGAGCGAGGTCTCACTTCGCAAGAACCCTTCTTTGTCAGCATCGAGAATGCACACGAGCGACACCTCAGGGAGGTCAAGACCCTCACGCAAGAGGTTGATGCCGACCAGCACATCAAACTCACCGAGGCGAAGCGCCCTAAGAATTTCGATGCGTTGGATCGTGTCGATATTGGAATGCAGATACCTGACCCGCAACCCTTGCTCGAGCAAATAATCAGTGAGGTCCTCGGCCATCTTTTTCGTCAGTGTCGTCACCAACACACGATCACCTTTGGTCACCCGATCACTCACCATCTCGATGAGGTCGTCGATCTGACCTTTGGTTGGGCGAACAATGACCTCAGGGTCAACAAGCCCCGTCGGGCGCACAATCTGCTCTGCAACATTGTCAGAGATCGACAATTCATAATCACTTGGTGTTGCTGACAAGAACACACATTGATTGATGCGTTCCATCGTTTCGTCAAAGGTCAACGGTCGGTTATCTCGAGCGCTTGGCAAACGGAAGCCATGTTCGACAAGCACATCTTTTCGACTGCGGTCACCGGCATATTGGCCATGCAACTGCGGCACTGCAACATGGCTCTCATCGATCACAAGCAGATAATCATCAGGGAAATAGTCGAGCAAGGTGAACGGAGGCTCACCCGGCTCACGTCCGTCGATGTGCATCGAATAGTTCTCAATCCCCGAGCAGTAGCCGACCTCGGCCATCATCTCGAGGTCATATTGGGTACGCATCCTCAACCGCTGTGCCTCAAGCAACTTCTGTTCACGTTCAAACTCGCTCAGGCTGGTTTGCAATTCGGCCTCAATGCCCGCAATCGCTCGAGCCATACGCTCAACACCTGCGACATAGTGCGTCGCCGGAAAGACATACGCACGAGACAACTCTTCCAGCGTCTCGCCCGTGATCGGGTCAATACGAGTGAGACGATCGACCGTGTCACCAAACATCTCGATGCGAAGAACCGATTCTTCGTACGCCGGATGCACCTCGATCGTGTCGCCGCGCACCCTGAATTTTCCACGAATAAGCGTCATGTCGTTTCGGTCGTATTGCATGTCAACCAAGCGACGAAGAATCGAACGCATGTCGTAGTCGATACCCACATTGAGATCGAGAAGCTGCCCCCGATACGCATCGGGAGAGCCCATACCGTAAATGCACGAGACAGAAGCAACGACGATCGTGTCACGACGAGTCAGCAACGCCGCCGTCGATGAGTGGCGCAACCGGTCAATCTCATCATTGATCGACGAGTCCTTTTCGATGAACGTGTCGCTCGACGGGATATACGCCTCAGGCTGGTAATAGTCGTAATAGGAGACGAAGTACTCCACCCGATTATTCGGGAAGAACTCTCTCATCTCTTGAGCCAACTGAGCAGCAAGACTCTTATTGGGCGCCAAAATCAGCGTCGGCCGTTGCACCTTTTCGATCGTCCACGCAATCGTCGCCGACTTACCCGAACCGGTGATGCCCAGCAAGGTCTGGAACCGATGACCGGCCTCTACGCCCTCTGCGAGAGACGCAATCGCTTTTGGCTGGTCTCCCGCTGGCGCAAACTCAGAAACGACCTCGAACACTTCCTTGCGTTCTGCGGTCACATCGGCACTCATTCGATCCTCGACAAATCAACGACCGGCACATCAGGCTCAGGTGTTGACGCCCGGAAACGCTCGCCCGCCCCCGGCAACAAGTCATCAAACGCCGTATTCACGAGGTCCCAATATCGAACTTCGATGCCGGCTCGACCACGATCTCGGCCATCGACATAATCGGCGACAGGAGCATCTGTTGGAACGTACGTGATCACCGCATCAATCTCGAACTCAGCTGCATTTCCCTCAAGCAATTCCACCGCGTCGGTCACGTCAACCCGCTCGTAGCGCCGCTCACGCCTATCGAGACGAGCGAGCTCAGTTCCAGACACCGATGCGATCACGCCATTCATCACCGCCGACGGAGCCGGCACTATGCCGAGGGCGACGACGGTATCGATCGACGACGCTTCGCTTCCGGTGTAACGCTCAGGTGCAATGAGATAGCCATAATTCCAGCGACGTTCCCATCCACGTAATTCAGCAGCCAGAAAATCGCGGCCACGCACTGGCAGCCGGCCAATTGTCGAACCCAGTGACACCGGGCTTACCAACGAGCCATAGCCAAACACCCAGGTACTCACCCAGTGATCTGCCCCCACACATCTGCAACCTGAGCGCGCAGCGTCTCGACATCACCTGAGTTATCAACAACATGGGAGGCAATCTCAAGTCGCTTCTCCCGAGACGCCTGATTGGCAATGCGATTTCGCGCATCGGATTCATCCATGCCACGAATATTCACGAGTCGCTCAACCGCAATCTCAGGATCGATATCAACCACGATCGTTGCGTCAAGGTCATCACGAGGGTTCTCCGCAAGCAACGGGAAATCAAGCACCACATGCTGACCACCATCGTGACCAATCTTGATCTGGCGCAAAATTTCTGCCTGCATCGCCGGATGCACGATGCCATTGAGATCTTTCAGTGCAGCCTTCGACTCATCGTCGGTGCCAAACACAATTTCGGCTACCGCCGCACGATTCAACGAACCGTCATCGTGCAGAATCGAGTTGCCGAAACGTTCAGCCATCGCAGCGAGCACCGGGGAACCAGCCGATTGCAACTCACGGGCTACCTCATCGGCATCAACGATGCACGCACCAAGCTCGGCGAGCAACGACGATACCGTCGACTTGCCCGCGCCAATGCCACCGGTCAACCCGACCAGCAGCATGAGATCACTCCTGCTCTGCAGCTTCGGCGTCGGCGGCTGGCGCTTCTTCTACCGCAGTAGCGGTGGGTTCTGCGCTGTTTTCATACTCAGCCCACGCAGCTTCCATCTGCTCTTCGCTGTGCATCCAGTTGCCTTCGTCGTCAACGTCAAAGTGCTCGCGGTACTCGGCGGCGAGTTCGCCACCCTCTGCGGCCTGCTTGATCGACAAACTGATGCGGCGACGCTCGAGATCGAGATCGATGATCTTCACCCACAGCTCTTCACCAGGGGTCACAATGTCGCCAGGGTTCTCCACGTGATGTGCTGACATTTCAGAGATATGCACAAGACCTTCAATGCCGTCGCCGACCTGAACAAATGAGCCGAACTGAACGAGCTTGGTGACACGGCCGTACACCAACTGTCCTACTGCGTGACCTTCTGCGAACTCTGCCCACGGATCTTTCTGGGTGGCTTTCAAACTCAGGCTGATGCGCTCACGTGAGAAGTCGACATCGAGAACCTGGACAGTGACGGGGTCGCCGACCGCAACTACTGAACCCGGGTGGTCGACATGCTTCCACGACAACTCGCTGACGTGGATGAGGCCGTCCATTCCACCGAGATCGACGAACGCACCGAACGAGACCACCGACGACACGGTGCCCTCTCGAACCTCTCCGATCTTGAGATTGGTGAGGAAGCTGTCGCGAGTCTCCTTCTGGTTCTCTTCGAGGTAGGCCCGGCGGGACAGCACAACATTGTTGCGGTTCTTGTCGAGCTCAATGATCTTGGCCTGAACAACAATGCCGATGTACGGCTGCAGGTCACGCACACGGCGCAATTCAACAAGCGAGGCCGGGAGGAACCCGCGAAGCCCGATGTCGACGATAAGTCCGCCCTTCACGACCTCAATGACAGGGCCTTCAACGACAGCCTCTGCTTCTTTCTTGGCTTCGATGTCGCCCCAAGCTCGCTCGTATTGAGCACGCTTCTTCGACAGAACCAAACGACCTTCTTTGTCTTCCTTGGTGAGCACGAGGGCTTCGATGGACTCTCCCATCGACACCACTTCTGCCGGATTCACATCGTTGCGAATGCTGAGCTCACGAGATGGGATGACGCCTTCGCTCTTGTATCCGATGTCGAGCAGAACCTCATCTCGGTCGATCTTCACGACGATGCCGCTCACCAGCTGCCCATCGTCGACTTCGGGGATCCCAGTGACCGCCTCGGAGAAGTTGGTGTCGTTATCTACGACCTGACGGGGTGTGTATGTTCCCTCGTCATCGAACGTTCCCATTGCGGGGTCGATGACTGGGGTGCTCGTGGTGTCGGACAAGGCTCGGTACTGCTTTCAGGAATATTGATAAAGGAACTCACTGCGGGAATGCAGTGCGTTGCGAAGGCTATCAGTGGTCTCTGCGCATCACATCCGACGGGCAACAAGAAGAAATTCGGGTGAATTCACGTGAGGGAGATCGCTTCCGTACTCGCCGGGCTCAACGCTCGAAATCGACTCTGCCTCAAGGCCGTAGAGCGCACAGAGCAGCCGCAGTTCGCGGGGCGTGTAGCACGCGGTCCACAGGTCGACCTCGGCAGCAACGCCATTGGGGTTACGAATCTCTGTCCGTTCGTGATTGACCCCCGAATCGGCATCGAAATCAGACGGATATTCGCCGTTGGCTTGAGCCTGCACCACGAAATAACTGCTGAATGCCGACAGGGCAAGGCGCCCGCCAGTCTTTATGCAAGCCGCCAAGCCCGAAAACACCACAGCGTTTCCATCAACACCCGAACGCTCAGCATCACGAGGGCCATCAGATGCAGTCATCAACCCGAACGCCCCCTGACAAAGACAGATCACCGCATCGAACGCTCCATGAAGGTCATCCGCGTCGATGAGATCACGAGCGTCGCGGCGCTCAAAGGTCGCTCCCTCGGGGGCGTCGTTTGTCGCAAGGTCGATAAACGTCTGTGAAATATCAATGCCGTGCACCTCGACACCTCGCCGAGCCAGCTCATGAGCATGGCGGCCCGGCCCACACCCCACGTCAAGCACCCGCATTCCGGCATCGAGCGAGAGCACATTGACAAGATGATCACATTCCGCAACCGTCCCCTTCGTGAACGAGTAGCGCAAATATGCAGAACCCAGATGATCCGCTAAACCTTCAAACCAATGATCGTGCGTCATCGCCGAGAGACAATCAGCCTTTGGCGTCAGCCCAGGTAGAACCCCATGCGACATTGACTTCAAGCGGCACATCAAGTTCAACCGCGGAGCGCATCAACCCGGTCACCAGTTCGCCGACATCGTCGTGCTCGGCTTCGGGCACCTCAACAATGATTTCGTCGTGCACCTGGAGGACGATGCGAGACGCAAAGCCACCCTCGGTCAATGCCCGATCAACATCGACCAATGCAATCTTGAAGACGTCTGCCGCAAGGCCCTGAATCGCAGCGTTCATCGCCTGACGCTCCCCTGCCTGCCGTACCCGCCAATTCGAGTCGAGCAGTTCAGGAATTGAACGCCGGCGGCCGAACAGGGTCTCGGTGTAACCCTTGGTGCGAGCTTCGGCCACTGCGCGATCCATATAGGCCTGCACCGCCGGAAATGCCTCGAAATACGAATGAAGGATCACCGCCGCCTCATCGGTTGGAATTCCAAGACGTTGACCAAGACCATACGCCTCCATGCCATAGGCAAGCCCATACGACACCATCTTCGCTTTCGAACGCTGATCGAGTGACACGTCGCAAGCATCGACCCCAAAAACTCGAGCCGCAGTCGCATTGTGAATATCGACTCCATCGTTAAACGCCTCAAGCAACCCCGGGTCAGCCGCAAGATGAGCGATGCAACGCAACTCGATCTGGTTGTAATCGGCAACCAGCAATTGACAACCATCGGCAGGAACAAACGCCGTTCGGAACACACGACCTTCATCGGAGCGGACCGGAATATTGTGGAGGTTCGGACGGTCAGAACTCAATCGACCCGTTCGAGCAACCGTCTGATTAAACGAGGCATGAATGCGATCGTCAGCAGCAACTTCACTCAACAGCCCCTCGCCGTAGGTGCCCCGCAGCTTGTCGAGTTCACGATGCCGCAACAATGGTTCAATAAATTCGGGCCACTGGTCACGCAACTTCTCAAGCGTTGCTGCGTCGGTCGAATACCCACTCTTCGTTTTGCGAACCCCCGCCGGACTCAACTCGTGCTGGTCGTACAACAGCGCACGAAGCTGCGTTGGCGAGTTCAAGTTGAGATCGGGAGCATCGGCAACCGTCCGTAACTCATGTGCGAGAGCGTCAACACGATCACGCAAATCACGTCCGATCTCTTCAAGCGCCCCCCGATCAACCGCGATACCGATGTGCTCCATCCGCGCCAACACCCGAATCAGCGGAACTTCAGTGTCGTTGAACAGCGCACCAACCCCTGAGTCGTCGACACCACTCGTCAACGGCCCCGCAAGCTCGCGGACGGCCAGCGCAACACCCGCCGCCTCGGCGTCGTGCCGATCGCCGTCAAGCGGAAGCTGACCCGATGGCGGTCCCGAGGTGAGGATGTCGTCAAGCACACGCTGAGCGAACCTCTCAAGAAGGTCAGCAACCGTGAGCTTCGCGTAGCCAGGGTCGATCAAATACGCAGCGACACCCACATCAAACGCGAGACCGGGGAGGTCGCCACCCGCCTCGAGCAGTGAACGAATCAGTTCTTTCGACTGATGTGACCGCACACACCCGTGCTGTGACAACGCTCCGAGCACCGCCGAATCAGTCAATAATGCCGATTCCACCCACAACACGTCGTCGCCTGAACCCGACACCACCGCCACTCCCTCAAGAGAGGAACGACCTGCGTCACCAGACCACGCAGCCGCCATATCGAGCACGTCTGTGCGTTCGATCAACGACACCACCTCATCGACCGATACGGCGCGGGATACCGCAGGCTCGATCAGGTTGTCACCATCTCGGAGCGCCTCAGCATCAGAGGCCTCGGGCTCCCCCGCCGCAATTGCCGAAAGAATTCGTGTTCGAAGTTGAGCAAATTCGAGCACATCAAACAGACGATCAACCTCGGCCCGGTCAGGAGTGATGCGCAACGTGTCGACCTCAAGGTCACCAATCGGCGCATCACGCCGCAACTCCATCAGTTCAAGGTTTCGACGAACCCGATCAGCAGATTCGGCAAGGTTGGTTCGCAACTTCGGTGTCTGCTCATCGATAGCCGCCAAGATCCCCTCGACGCCCCCATACGAGTTGATGAGTTTTGCTGCAGTTTTCTCGCCAACTCCGGGGACCCCGGGAAGATTGTCACTCGGATCACCACGCAAGGCGGCGTACTCGACATATAACGCAGGAGTCACCCCGGTGCGTTCAAGAATGCCCGCCTCGTCATACAGCGCGTAATCGCTGACGCCACGCTTGTTGTACATCACACGAATATGCGGATCAGCAACGAGCTGATACGAGTCACGATCACCGGTGACGATGATCGCCTCATCGCCCCGCGCCGCAAGCTCAGTCGCCGCCGTCGCCAAAATGTCGTCAGCCTCCCAGCCAGCGAGCTCAACATGATGAACACCGAGAGCGGTCAGCACCTCACGAACGATCACCATCTGCTGCTTCAGTTCGTCAGGAGATGACTCACGTTGCGCCTTATATTGCGGTTCAGCCTCGTGGCGAAACGTGGGCTCAGGGCGATCAAAAGCAACAAGCACGCCATCAGGCTCCTGATCTTTCAAGACGTTGGTGAGCATTGAGACAAAACCGAACACGGCGTTCGTGACCTGGCCAGATGACGTTGCCATGTCAGACGGCAAGGCAAAAAATGCCCGATAGGTCAGCGAGTTGCCGTCGATGAGCAAGTACTTCGCCACGGTGATATCACTCGGGCCGAAGTTCGCCGTCGATAATGCGGTCGGCTACGTCACGCATTCGAACGCGCTCGGTCATCGCAGTGCGCTGAATGAACGAAAACGCATCAGCCTCCGACAATGCGCATTCATCGATGAGAATCCCTTTTGCGCGGTCAACGATTTTTCGCGCAGCCAACTGCTCACCTAGCGCATCAATCTCTCCAGTGAGATCACGCAACTCTCGGAACCGTCCGATAGCGACTTCGATCGCGGGAACAAGGTCGCTGCGTTGAAACGGCTTCACCAAAAACGCGAGCGCTCCGGCGTCACGGGCTTGCTCAATAATCTCCCGTTGAGAAAACGCCGTCAACATCAAGACCGCACACAACTTTTCTTCGGTGATCGTGGCCGCCGCCGACAAACCATCTGCCCCAGGCATTTTCACGTCGAGCACTGCAAGATCTGGTTGCAAGTTACGCACCAAATCGACGACCTCGTCACCTCGACCCGTCTCACCAACGACCTCGTAGCCCTCTTCTTCAAGGGTTTCTCGAAGGTCCATACGAATGATGGCCTCGTCTTCGGCAATTACCACTCTGATCGTCATGCTGACCCACTCATCGAATCGAGCAACTCGTCTTGACGCTGCTGAAGCTCTTGAATTGAAGAAAGAACGTGCTCACGGTGCCTCATCAGCGCATCTGCGTGCTTGCGGGCCTCACCAGCATCACGGCTTGCCAACGGGGTCTCTGACACCAACGCTCGAAGTTCATGGTCTGCAGCCTCATCGGCGACCACCGTCAACTGTTCATCAATCTGCGAAAGCTCTTCACGCAGCGACGCCAAACGGGAAGCATTCTGCGACAACCGACGTTCGAGGAGCCATTTCGACATGCCCCCATGCTACGAGGTTCGTGCCCCGAGTCGGATTCGAACCGACACTGGACGGTGTTTGAGACCGCTGCCTCTGCCGTTGGGCTACCGGGGCGACGCCAAGCAGGCTACCCCGTCACACCTGCGACCCCAGTCTCGGTTCACCGGAAATCTTGAAGTAATCACCAGCGACCACTCGGCGCCGTCTAGCCTCGTAACGTGCTTGCATTCACCTTCCCCGGTCAGGGGTCACAACGACCAGGCATGGGTCGGCCATGGGCAGACCACGACAGCTGGGAACTCGTACAGGAAGCCTCAGAAGTAGTCGGCCGAGATGTGGCGCATCTCCTTCTCGACGCCGACGCCGACGAACTCAAAGACACCCGAAACGCCCAGTTGACGACATTTGTGTCAAGTCTCATGGTGCTCGACGCAGTGGAACGCCTCGGCGTCTCACCCGACGTTCTCGCCGGACACAGCCTCGGTGAATACACCGCCCTCGCCGCTTCGGGAGCACTCGGCTTCCCTGAAGGCGTCGCGCTCGTACAAGAACGCGCCGATGCAATGCACGATGCCGGCAACGAACAACCGGGGACAATGGCAGCAGTGCTCGGCCTTGACGACGACCAAGTTGAGGTTGCCTGCAACCTTGCCGACGACGAGGTGTGGGTTGCGAACTTCAATGCCCCAGGTCAAGTTGTCATCGCCGGGTCTCCAAGTGGTGTTGAAGCCGGCGGGGTGCATGCGAAATCACTCGGCGCGAAGAAGGTCATGCCCCTCCAAGTTTCAGGAGCTTTTCACACCCCCTTCATGTCAGCCGCCCGCGACCGCCTTCGAAGCGCAATCACCACTGCCGACATTCGCGACAGCGAAATCGCCATCGTTTCCAATGTTGACTCGCAACCCCACACACGCGGAGACGAGTGGACTTCACTGCTCTCAGCCCAACTGTCAAGCCCGGTGCGATGGAAGCATGGGCTGCAGGCCATGTCAGAGATGGGCGTCACCGCATTCGCCGAACTCGGCCCAGGCGGAGTTCTCACCGGAATGGCAAAACGCACCATCAAAGGGGCGAAGACGATCTCAGTAGCCACACCCGACGAACTCGACAAACTGCTCGAATGGCTCGGCGGTGAACCCGTTGCCGTAGCTCACGAGCACGAAGGAGAGCACCTCTTCGCTCACGAGCGTCTCGTCGTCAGCCCGGCCGCCGGAATTTTCTCAACCGCAGGCCTTGACGAAGGCACCGCTATTTCGGTTGGCACCGTGCTCGGCACCGTCGCCGACGAAGAAGTTCGTTCACCCTTCGCTGGCGTCCTGCAGAGCTACATCGCCGTCGACACAGAACGAGTGGCGGCACGACAACCCATCGCCTGGCTGCGCACCAACTGAGCACGAGATCGGAAGGAGAGCAACATGCCCGCAACCCGACCCGGAGCACAAGGGGCCATCATCACCGGATGGGGAATGGCCCTTCCTGAACGAGTCGTCACCAATCACGAGCTCGCCGAAACCCTCGACACCAGCGACGAGTGGATCGTTGCACGCACCGGAATTCACGAACGACATATCGGCGGAAGCACCGCCAGCCTCTCTCTCGAATCTGCGCAACAAGCACTCGACATGGCAGGAGTGAGCCCCGGCGACATCGATGCCCTCATCTTGTCGACCACCACCCCCGATCGGGCATGGGGCACCTCGGCAATCATCCAAGACAAACTCGGACTGAAATGCGGCGCCTTCGATCTCAACGCCGCATGCTCTGGATTCGTCTACGGGCTCGTCAACGCACACGGCCTCGTCGCTATGGGAGCCGAACGAGTCCTCGTCGTCGGAACCGACACGCTCTCTCGAATCGTCGACTGGAACGACCGCGGAACGGCCCCGCTCTTCGCAGATGGTTCTGGCGCCATGGTGCTCGAAGCAGTCGATTCTGGTGGAGGTCAACTACTCGGATGGGATCTTGACGCCGATGGCAGCGCAAGTGAAATTCTCTGGGCAGACGTTGGCGGCACCGTCAACATGGAAGGCAAAGAAGTCTTCCGACGGGCAGTGCGCATCATGATGGATTCAGCTGAAAAATCGATGGCCCATGCCGGCATCACGTCGGACGACCTCGCACTGATCGTGCCGCACCAAGCAAATATTCGAATCATTCAAGCCGCATGCGAACGCCTCGGCGTCGAAATGGACCGAGCTGCCGTCACCATCGACCACACCGGCAACACCTCATCAGCATCGATACCAATGGCACTATGCGAAGCCCTCGAGGCGGGTCGAGTTGCCCCCGGCGATCATGTACTGCTCGTCGGATTTGGTGGTGGCATGACCGCAGCAAGCGCAGTACTGAAATGGGGAGGAACGTCATGAGCAGAGTTGTTCTCGTCACCGGAGGTTCTCGCGGCATCGGCCTCGCAATCGCACGCCGATTTGCCGAACTGGGCGACCACGTGGCAGGGACCGACAACAGCTCTCCCCCACCGGAGGGCCTTGTCGGAGTCCAATGCGACGGCACCTCGACCGAAGAGATCGACGCAGCCTTCACCGCTATCGAAGAGCACTTCGGATCACCCGTTGAGATCCTCGTTTCCAACGCCGGCATTACCCGAGACACCTTGCTGCTTCGGATGGGCGCCGACGACTTCGGAGACGTCATCGATGCCAATCTCACCGCAGCATTCCGGGTCTCAAAACGGGCGGTGCAACAAATGCTTCGAGCAAGAAAAGGTCGCATCATTTACGTGTCATCGGTAGTTGGACTACTCGGTGCCGCCGGACAAGCGAACTATTCAGCCTCAAAAGCGGGGCTCGTCGGACTCGCCCGATCGCTCGCACGAGAACTCGGTTCACGGTCGATCACCGTGAACGTTGTCGCCCCCGGGCCAGTAAGCACCGATATGACTGCAGCACTCGGGGAAGACCGACTCGCTGACATCACGGCCGCAGTCCCCCTCGCCCGCATGGCCGAACCCGACGAAATCGCCGGCGTAGTGACCTTCCTCGCTTCCCAAGACGCCGGATACATCACCGGCGCAGTGATCCCTGTCGATGGTGGCCTCGGTATGGGCCACTGAACGCTCCGCCACCGAGCGTCACAGATTTCGTAGAATTATCAGCGGTCATTTGACCAACAACAAACCAAGGAGTAACCGTGGACCAAGAATTGTTCGCCCGTTTCAGCAAGTGCGCAGTCGAAGTGCTGTCAGTTTCTGAAGACCAAGTAACACCTGAGGCACGATTCGGTGACGACCTCGACGCCGACAGCCTCGACCTCGTCGAGCTCGTCATGGCGCTCGAAGAAGAGTTCGGTATCGAAGTTCCCGAAGAAGAACTCGAAGGAATCGAAACCGTCGGACAGGCCTACGATTTGGTGGCCGGCAAACTCTGATGCAAGGTAGCGGTCGGCGTATCGCCGTCACCGGTCTTGGCGTTGTTGCGCCCTGCGGTGTCGGCAAAGAAGCGTTCTGGAACGGTCTTCTCGGGCCTGGACTCGTTGACGTTGGACGGCGCACATCCATCGACGACTGGGATCCATCGCCATGGTTCGACTCTCCTAAAGACGCTCGGCGCGCCGACCGCAGTGAGCAATACGCTCTCGCTGCAGCGACCGAAGCCCTTGAACAATCGGGGCGACCCGCAGCGAGCGATGACCGAATCGGCACCATCTTCGGGACAGGTGTAGGCGGCATCCAAACCCTTGAAGAACAAATCGCAATCCGTCTCGACAAGGGCGAGCGCCGAGTGTCGCCGTTCCTCGTTCCGATGATGATGGCTAATGCCTCTGGTGCCGCAGTCTCAATGCGGTTTGGCTTCAAAGGACCGAACGAGACGATTTGCACTGCCTGCGCCGCAGGCACACACGCAATCGGCTACGCAGCCCGCCTCATCGCGTGGGGACTTGCCGACGCTGTCATTGCGGGAGGAACTGAGTACGCCGGCACCGACACCTCCCTCGCATCATTCGGCAATATGACGGCGCTGTCGTCAACCGGCACTTCCCGACCATTCGATGCCGATCGAGATGGTTTCGTCATGGGAGAAGGCGCAGCTGTGCTCGTGCTCGAAGAGTGGAATTCAGCGGTCGATCGAGGAGCCACCATTATCGGCGAAATTCTCGGTGCCGCATCGAACGCCGACGCTCACCACGTCACTGCTCCCTCGCCTGGTGGAGTCGGAGCAATTCAATGCATGGAACTCGCACTCGCCGACGCAGGTGTCGAACCGGCCAGCATTCGTCAAATCAATGCTCACGGCACCTCAACACCGCTGAACGACGCAGCTGAAGGTGCAGCTATCACGTCGGTATTCGGTGAGCGAGCGGTTCCTGTGGTCTCAACAAAAGGCGTGACCGGCCACGCTCTCGGTGCGGCTGGCGCCCTCGAAGCAGCAGCGGTTCTGCTGTCGATGCATCACTCGCTCATCCCACCCACTGCGAACACAACCAACGTCGACAGCGAGATGACCGTTGACGTCGTCACCGGTTCACCCCGACCGTGGGAGCCCGGCCCAACGATGTCAAACAACTTTGGGTTTGGCGGCCATAACGGGTCGATCATTATCGGCACCGGCGCCGATCACACTCCGTAACGTCACGCAATCACGAACATGAGGTCGACCTCACAGGCGACCTCACCGTTCACTGAAGCAGTTCCCGAGCCTCGACCGGCACGACTTGATAGCCGTCCCATCGTGCATTCGAGTAACAGTTCGTCGCCCGGAACGACTTGTCGCCTAAATCGAGCCTTATCGATGCCCCCAAATAAGGGAAGACGCCCCGCAAAACGTTCGTCGGCGAGCACAGCGAGTGCCCCCACCTGAGCGATTGCCTCACACATCAGCACCCCTGGCAACGTTGGCCGCCCCGGAAAATGCCCCTCGAAGAACCACTCTTCGCCAGACAATTTCCACCGTCCGGACGCTGACTCTCCTGGAGCAATATTGACGATCTCGTCGACAAACAGAAATGGTGGACGATGTGGAAGGAGGTCTTCTGGGCGCACAACTCGACCTTACTCCCACCGTCAGCACCCCTGTCTGAATCGCTCATGAGACCCAGGGGCAACACGCACTACGAGGGTCTGTCGAGACCCATCGGGTTAGGGAAAGGAATCTCCTGCTGTTCACGGATACACCCAGCCGCCAATTCGAGAACAGCGAGCACTGCTTCATAGTCGTGAGCGAGCCGTGAGACCACTGCAAATGCCTGCCGGTCGGTCATGTCCTCCACCTCGGAACGAAGCCCGCGACCGGAATCACTCAAACGATATCGGGACTCCAACAACCCGATGTTGATGAGACGTTCCACCGTGCCCGACATGTGGTCGTGATGCCAGCCTCGAGAATCCTCAAACATCTCAAGGTCAATACCTTGCTCAATTGCGAGCAACACGGTTGCTTCAAGCCCGTTAATCCCAAGAACGGCCAGCGCAGCGACATGGCTATCGCCTCGATGCTCTCGCACCGTGGTGCACCATTGCCACAGATCTCGCAGCGCAACCCCTTCGGGAAACAGAGCCCGATTCGCAGAGAACAACCCCCGTCCGTGAGGAGCAATCGTCATCACCGCTGACTGCATCACGTGCAACATGTCATCGTTCGGGGGTGTCACACCAAGCCGCTGCAATGCCTGTTCAGCGCTGTGGCTGCGAGCACGCAGCGCCTCGGTTGGCGTTGCGAACGACCATGCATCTGGCAACGCACGATTCACCCTGTCAGCACTGAAATTGTTGAACAGAGCTTCGACAACCGCTGGCTGAACCCTTCCAAGCGGGGCCGACCGGAAGCCGAAGTAGCCCATCCAGAAGCCCTTGAAACCAACCTCTTGGGCGGCACGAATGCTCTCGGCAGAGAAATACGTGACGGCATGAATCGTTTCGACCGCCCTCCACAGGCGACGCGACGGCGACTCTTCATTCATCAGCACACCTCACCATCGGGTGACAAACGCCGAACTACACCGCGTCGATTGCCGCGCGCACCTCAGCGACATAACGACCAACCTCGTCGGGCCCCGACTCCATAAGTCGGCGAACCATCGATGCTCCCTGAATGACTCCGTCTGCGACCTGAACTGCAGCAGCAGCCTGCTCTGCATTTGAGACGCCCACACCGACCAACACCGGAGTATCGGTGACCGCTTTCAACCGCTCGGCAAGCGCTGTTGCGGTTTCGGCAAGGGTCTCACGCTCTCCGGTGACTCCGAGCAACCCGACCGAATACACAAAACCTCGCGCTCGCTCAACGATTCGAGGTAAACGATCGTCAGGAGCGGTCGGCGCAGCGAGCATGATCGTCGCCACCCCAGCATCATCTGCGGCAGCCGCCCATTCGTCTGACTCTTCCAGTGGAAGATCCGGCAAAATCGCACCGGTGACACCGGCCTCCACGAGCCGGTTCGCAAACCTGATCGGCCCATCGTGGTGCACCAGGTTGTAGTAGGTCATCGCTGCGAGAGGAATGTCAACATCAAGAGAAGGCACCTCTTCCAAGACCGACTGCGGTGTCGTTCCACCCTCGAGGGCGGCTTGTGAGGCCTGCTGAATAACAGGGCCATCCATCACAGGGTCAGAGAACGGAATACCGATCTCAACGGCGTCAGCACCATTCGCCGCGCAGGCTCGAATTGCTTCTTGCCAACCCGGATATCCCCCGGTGATGTAAGGAACGAGCAATTTGCGGCCACCATCTCGTAACGCTCGTAACGACGTTGCGAGATCAGGTGTTGTCACAAGCGATCCTTTAATACGTCCATCATCTGCCCGACGTCTTTGTCGCCGCGACCCGACAGATTGAGCAACACGGTCTGGCCCTGCATCGTGTGCGCTTCACGCACCACCCACGCCAAAGCGTGGGCCGGTTCGAGAGCAGGAATAATGCCCTCGGTCTGACTCAACAACTGAAAAGCGTCAACGACTTCATCATCTGTCACCGTCGGATACTCGGCCCGACCAATCGATGCGAGATAATAATGTTATGGGCCAATGCCTTGATAATCAATCCCGGCGTCAATCGAATGCGCGTGGTCGACCTGCCCATACTCGTCTTGCATGAGATAGCTGCGCATGCCGTGTACGACACCTGGAATTGAACGAGAAACCGCTGCGCCACCTCGGGGCTCAACCCCAACGAGTCGAGATCGGGTGTCAACGAACCCTGAGAAAATACCAAGTGCATTTGAGCCACCACCGACACAGGCCGTCACGACATCGGGGTCATCACCGAGCAGCGCACGAGCCTGCTCGCGGGCTTCATCACCAATGACACGATGGAACTGACGCACCATCCACGGATACGGATGGGGGCCCATCACCGAACCCAAGCAGTAATGCGTATTGCCTACGGTGGCAACCCAGTCACGCATCGCCTCGTTCACCGCATCTTTCAGCGTGCGGCTACCAGACTGCACCGCTTCGACCTCAGCGCCAAGTAGCCGCATTCTGAAAACGTTGAGAGCCTGACGTTCGACGTCGACCGCCCCCATGTACACCTTGCATTCCATGCCAAGAAGAGCTGCCGCTGTTGCGGATGCGACACCGTGCTGACCGGCACCGGTCTCAGCGACGAGTCGGGTCTTGCCCATTCGTTTCGCCAGAAATGCCTGCCCCAGCACATTGTTGATCTTGTGAGAGCCGGTGTGATTCAGGTCTTCTCGCTTCAGCAGAAGGCGAAGCCCGAGCTGCTCACCGAGGCGGTGACACTCTGAGAGGCCAGACGGTCGACCGGCATAATCACGAAGGGCGACATCGAGTTCTTCACGCCACTGCGGGTCAGCCCACGCTTCACGAAAGCCCTCTTCAAGTTCCTGACAAGCAGGAACAAGAGTCTCGGGCACAAAACGGCCACCAAACTCACCAAACCGGCCAGACGTATCTGGCTCCGACATCAATGAGTCGTCACGTCGCTCAGCAATAGTCATTCGTCCTCCCAGTTATACGGCAGATCATCCGGTCCGATGTAGGGGTTCGGGGAGGCTGATCGGGCTCTACTGATGAATTGTCGCACTTTCACCGCATCTTTGCGTCCCGGAGCTAGCTCAACTCCTGAGGAAACATCGACACCCCACGGTTCGACCGCAGCGACTGCGTCGGCCACATTGTCGGGGTTGAGACCTCCCGCGAGTATCAACCGCAGCGAATCAGGAACATCTGCGGTGATATGCCAGTCGAACACCTTGCCGCTACCCGGCGAAGGAGCATCGACGAGCACAACATCGGTGTGGAATCGGTCAGCCCGAGCAAGATGTGGTGAGTCAGCACCAAATGCCTTGATCACCCACCGGATGCCATAACCGGGCCCCCGCTCAACAATCTCCGCAACCTGCTCAGGTGTTTCCGAGCCATGGAGCTGAACCGCTTTCACCCCTGCCTTATCGGCGATCGACAGCACACGTTCAGGCAATTCGTTCCTGAACACACCAACCGTCATCGTCTCAGCCGGCAACCTCCTCGAGATGTCGTACACATGCTGCGGGGCATCCTGGCGCTCTGACGGCGCAAAAATAAAACCGACTGCGTCTGCACCCATCGCAACCGCAAGAAGAGCATCGTCCTCAGTGGTGATACCGCAAATCTTGACGAACATACGATCAGAAACTACTCACCGGTGACCGCGAAGAGCAGCCACTTCACCTGACGGATCACCCGATGTCACCAACGTCTCACCGACCAACACCGCTCGATATCCGGCCGTCGTCAGAGCTTCCGCATCGCCACGATGACGCACACCAGATTCAGCGACCGCAATGACGTCGTCAGGCATTGCGCCACCCATTCGCCTTGCACGCTCATGATCGACCGCGAAGGTAACGAGATCGCGTTGATTCACCCCGATCAACGTCGCTCCAACATCGAGGGCAATCGCCAGTTCTGCCTCATCGTGAACCTCGACCAGCACATCAAGCCCCACCTCAACCGCAAGTGCATGGAACTCCTCGAGTTCGTTGCGATCGAGGGCAGCAGCGATCAGCAACAGGCAGTCGGCGCCCATTATTCGGGCATCGAGTACATCTCGTTGAGAGACCGTGAAATCTTTGCGCAACACCGGGAGCGCGCAAGCTTCTCGAGCGGCACGCAGATCGTCGGCTGAGCCACCAAAGAACTCTTCATCGGTGAGCACCGACACACACGATGCACCACCATCGGAATACTGGCGCACGAGCACCGCCGGATCAAGCCCCGCGAAAAGGTCACCTTTCGAAGGCGACCTACGTTTGATCTCAGAAATTACTGCGATTCCGTCGCGAGCCGGATCAACCTTCGCCAACGCGCCGGTAAACCCACGCGTCGGGCTTGCCGCCGTTGCTGCCTCGAATAGGTCGTCAAAGGGACGCTCATCTCGAGCAGCCTCCGCCCGATGAGCCTCAAGAATACGGTCGAGATACGTCGCCATTGGCGCTGCTAAAACCCGAGCCGGCCCGAGAGCTCACCAAGAAGTTGATCGATAGGAACCCGGGTCTGCTCCATCGAGTCACGATCACGCACAGTGACTGCGTTGTCATCGAGTGAGTCGAAGTCAACGGTCACGCACAGCGGTGTGCCAATCTCATCTTGCCGGCGATACCGGCGACCAATCGCCTGAGTCTCGTCGTAATCGGTCATGTAACGATCGCTCACCAAGCGACGCACTTCCTGTGCGAGGGGTGTCAGCGTGTCCTTTTTTGACAGCGGCAACACGGCAACTTTGTACGGGGCGAGGCGAGGGTGCAGCCGAAGCACAGTTCGCACTTCATCATTCACTTCTTCTTCGTCATATGCGGCGAGAAGGAATGCTGCCATCGTTCGGGTCGCGCCAGCCGCAGGCTCGATGACATACGGCACGTAGCGCTCATTCGTTGCCTGGTCGAAATAGTCAAGACGCTCACCGGAATGTTGAGCGTGCTGAGTGAGGTCGTAATCGGTGCGTTGCGCAATACCTTCGAGTTCGTCCCAGCCCCAGGGGAACATGAACTCAACGTCCGCGGTTCCGGTTGAGTAGTGCGAGAGCTCGTCATCGTCGTGGGCGCGAAGGCGCAACATCGAGTCGGGAATGCCCAGGTCTCGATACCACTCGAGGCGGTGCTGGCACCAGTACTCATACCACGACGGGCCATCTGCAGGTGGCACAAAGAACTCAAGTTCCATTTGCTCGAACTCACGAGTGCGGAAAATCCAGTTTTGAGGAGTGATCTCGTTTCGGAAACTCTTCCCCACCTGCGCGATGCCAAACGGTGGTCGCTTTCGGCTTGTCTGCAGCACGCTTGCGAAGTTGGTGAACATCCCTTGGGCCGTCTCCGGGCGAAGGTAGGCATCGGCTCCTGCGTCAGCAACCGGCCCCGCCTGCGTCTTGAACATCAGATTGAACTGACGAGCCTCGGTGAACGAACCGATCGCCCCACAATTCGGACATGTGTTGGGGTCGTCCAACTTGTCTTGACGGTGGCGGGTCTTGCACTCGGTGCAGTCGACCAGCGGGTCAGAAAAGTTGGCCAAGTGTCCAGATGCCTGCCAGACCTCGGGAGGGCCCAGAATCGCCGCATCGATGAGAACGACATCATCTCGCTGCTGAACCATGGCGCGAACCCACGCGTCTTTCACATTTCGCAGCAACAGCGACCCGAGCGGGCCGTAGTCGTAGGTCGACCGGAAGCCGCCGTAGATCTCTGCCGACGGGTAAACAAAACCACGTCGCTTACACAGGTTGACAATTTGGTCGAGATCGGTTGCGGGCATACCCGACAGGCTACGGACATCAATGCCCAACGGCTCAATGACGTTCGAAGACTGACACCGTTCGGAGCCGACGTTCAATGTGATGCTCAAGTGCCCGAGTTGCCAACGCAGTGACCTCACTTGTCGCCGCAGACTCTTCCAGCGCGAGAGCCTGGCGTAACCGACCGCCAAGAATGTCGCGCATGATGTCGAGCGCAGCTGGAGATATCGATGTTCCCGAACGACAACGTCGACAGAGCGCACCGCCCTCATTGAGATCGAAGGCGACAAGAGCGGTCTCTCCCCCATCAGCCTCACCACAACGCACACAGCCGTCGAGCACCGGAGACAGACCCGACATCGCAAGCACTTTCCAGAAGAACGCTGCAACGTTAAGCGGTGACGGTGACTCACCAATCGTTCGCAACACGCCAACGAGCATCATGTAGAGACGCTCATCTGGTTCGCCTTCCAGCGACAGTTGGTCGGCGGCCTCAACCACCGCCATGCCCTGCGCCGCCCGATCGAGCGATGACAGCATCGGCGTCAGTCCATCAACCGATTCGGCCTGACTCACCAGATCAAGATCTCGACCTTTCCGAAGCAAAACCTCAACATGGCTCATCGGCTCCAAACGAGACCCAAACTTTGAGTTTGTGCGGCGAACACCCTTTGCGACCGCTCGAACCTTGCCGAAGCGCTGCGTCAGCAGCACGACGATTCGATCAGACTCCCGCAGTTTGTAGGTCCGAAGAATGACAGCTCGGTCGCGATAGAGCTCGCCATTGGCAACCGCCGGTGAACTCATGCGTCAAGGCCCCCAAATCGACGGCGGCGCTGACCAAACTGGGTGACTGCCGCTACGAGATCTTGGGCACCTAAACGCTCCCCGTCGGTGTCCGTGAAGACAAATTCGG
>JAAXJF010000056.1:0-2306 GCA_012269985.1 Acidimicrobiaceae bacterium | reverse complement strand
CCACATCCCCCCCAAATCTCTCTCACCATCGGCAGTCTCGTACAACTACCCCGCCACCGCCGCCTCATTGACCGGACCCTCGCCAATCGCCCGAAATGAATCGACAAGACGTTGCCGGCCATCAGCCGTCGGGTCGATCACCACCCCGCAAGACTCGAGGTGTAGCACCTGGTCGACCTCAGCCTCCACCGCCGATTCGCCTAACGCGCCATAGGGCCGAAAGGTCAACCAACTCACACCAAATGCACTCGCAGCGGCAGAGAGCTCACGAGCCGACTCCATCCAACGATCACGCTCACGCTGAGACCACTGCTCGCCACTTCCACCGACGATCAACAGATGGTGCAGCCCTAACGACTCTGGAGTTGCACCCGCAGACTCCCCGTTCATCGACCCATCCATCTCTTCATTGTTTCACTCCTGACCCCCTCCCCAGCGGACACGCAGCATCGCAGTAACGTCAAAGGAGCACCATGAATCCTGAACTCCTCACCCTGCCGACAGGCCGTCACCACATCGCATGCATCATGGACGGAAACGGCCGCTGGGCCGAATCACGCGACCTGCCACGAACGGCGGGTCACACCGCAGGAGAAGAAAATCTTGCATCGATCGTTCGAGCCGCAGTGCAGCGTGACATCGGTTGGCTCACCGTATTTGGCTTCTCTACCGAAAACTGGGTGCGCCCGCGCGCTGAAGTCCGCCACATTCTCGGACTCCACGAACGACTCTTTGGTCGTGTCGAAGAACTCAACGACAACAACGTTCGCATCAGATGGATAGGACGACCATTCGATAGCCCCGAATCACGAACACCCCGATTCGTGCAACGAGCGATCCGTAAAGCCATCGCCGACACCGCTCACAACACCGGGATGGTGCTCACCGTGGCATTCGATTACGGCAGCCGATTCGAGATGATGAACGCCGCTCGTAGCGCCCGTGCAGATGGGTCTGATCTCAACATGGCCGACATCACGAAACGACTCCACGATGCCGATCTCCCGCCGGTCGACGTGATGATCAGAACGAGTGGCGAAATTCGGGTCTCAAACTTTCTGCTGTGGCAGGCGGCCGGGGCAGCGATTCACTTCACCGATACTGCGTGGCCCGATCTCAGCGCATCTGAACTCGATACCGCCCTGTCGCTCGTCGGGGCGTCGTGACCAACGACGACGCCGTTCTCGCGGCTCTCGACAACGTCACCGCTGCGATCCCGAATGCGGAGCACCGCCAAGGCCAACGCGAGATGGCATCACTCGTCAACACCAGCATTCGTCGGGGTACATCTGCTGTCATTCGCGCCGGAACGGGAACCGGCAAAACACTCGCCTATCTCATTCCCAGCATCGTTTCGGGCAACTCGACCGTCGTCGTCACCGCCACGAAAGCCCTTCAAGACCAACTCGCCCACAAAGACCTTCCATTTCTCGAACTTCACCTCGACACACCATCTGGCACCCCGTTTACGTGGGCCGTGCTGAAGGGCCGCTCCAACTATCTCTGTCGACAGCGAGTAGCCGAGATCGGCGGCCTTCCGTCGGCCGATCGTGTTCAACTCTCACTCGAAGGCATTGACGACGAGGGTCGAGCCGACGTGGAGCGTCTCGCAGCATGGGCAGAGACCACCATCAGCGGTGACCTCACCGAACTCGATTGGTCACCAAGCGAGAGCACCATTCGGGCGGTCACCGTGAGTTCTGATGAATGCCCCGGTGCCGCACAATGTCCGCAAGGCGAATCATGTTTCGCTGAGTTCGCACGTTTCAACGCCGCGTCAGCCGACGTCGTCGTCGTCAATGCCCACCTTTACGGGCTCAATGTCGCCGCCGACGGTGCACTGCTCGGCGACCACGACGTCGTCATCTTCGACGAAGCCCACGTGCTTGAAGATGTGATGAGCGACACCGTGGGCGTCGAACTCAGCGCCGGGCGACTCGCTCGCGTGGCGACAGCCGTGCGACGAATTGTCGTTGACCCTGACCTCGACGCCGACCTCAGCTCACAAGCTGACGACCTCACTGCCCTGCTGGAGCCCTATGCAGGTGAGCGCATTCTCCCACCTCTGCCTGCAGCGATGACCGAGCTGCTCAGCAACGTGCGAAGTTCACAGAACCGAGCGCTCACTCTTGTGTCTGAACTGTCGATTGACGATGTTGATGCTCAGCAGCGCCGGCTTCGAGCACAGGTCACACTGACTCGAGCAATCGACACCGTTGACCGGTGTTTGAGCCAATCAACCGCCGACGTGATGGTAGGTTCAGTTGAGCCTGGATCTCGACTGAGTGAACGCGACACCGTCGAAG
>JAAXJF010000055.1:68921-81330 GCA_012269985.1 Acidimicrobiaceae bacterium | reverse complement strand
GTCAACAGCGTTTTCGAAAATGAGGTCGTGTGACTACGGCATCCACCGGCGTGCTCGCCCTCGCTGCATGTGGATCGAGCGGTGACGACTTGCCGGACGCCGACTACATGACCTGAGACCACCCGTGTTCGTCAAGACTGAAGGTCCACAGCGAGGCCTCAGGTGTCTGGAAGATGACATCAGCCTCGCGGTCTGACGTGCGCGACATCACCATCTTCGGGATGCCTGACCCGTTGGTCCACCAACGATGGCATCTCCAAGCGGAAACCTCATCGAGACCAAACGGTGACCGCCCCTCCACCTCAACGACCCCATGCACAACCCCAGACTGCTCGTACCCGTGCTCTTCATCGAACGACACTGAAGGGCCAACTGCGTACCATTCGAGATCGGACGCAATCGCCGTCGGCATGCCATACCCCAACCCCTTGAGATCGGTGGGGTCATCGATCGCAGTCGCTCGAGACTCGTTCGACACCGTCCACTGCTCGTGCGGCGATTCGCAGACATGTTCAGCCCATAACAGCTCACCTTTCATGAGGCCGTCTGTCGTCCGCATCGGAATTTCCCAGTCGGCAATATGCAACAACTTCTCACCCGGAGCGATCCACGCCCACCAATATCCGAGGAGTCGTTGCACCGGGTCAGAACGATGTCCGCAGATACCTCCGGCGCCACCGGGCACCCACCAGCCAAACCACCATTCATCGATACAACCTTCACGCAGGCTCTCTTCGACCGGTTCGATGTCCACACGCGGCAGAATAGGACTCCTGTGAGCACCGATGACAATTACAACGAAGAGATGATCGACTATCTCTCACTTGCCTGGATACGCGAACTCAGTCGCGAGGTTCGTGAGAGTGCAGAGCTCGCCGATCTCGCAACTCGCCACTCAATCGGCGTCACTCAGGTAGTGGAAGATGCCCCAGAGGGCGACGTGACCTATCACCTTCAGGTCGCTGACGGTACTGCCGCCTTTGGCGCAGGCCCCGCCGACCCTGAAGATGTCAAAATGCAGCAAAGTTATGAGACAGCAGTTGCGGTTGCGACCGGCGAACTCAATGCTCAAGAAGCGTTCGTGACAGGGAAGATTCTACTCTTCGGTGATCGCGAGGCACTGATGGGTGCCCAAGAGGTGTTCGCCGCTCTCGATGCAGTGTTCAACACGGTGCGGGTACGCACTCGCTACCTTGCGTAAGACCTCGCCTAGTCTTTCCACATGCCAATTCACTTGCGAGCAGAGCCCGGCGACTACGCCGAACATGTGTTGTGCCCCGGAGATCCCAACCGAGCCACACATATCGCAGAGACGTTTTTTGACCCAGGTTTTCGTCTCGTCAATTCAGAGCGCGGAATGCTCGGATACACCGGCACGTTCGAAGGCCGCCCGATCAGTGTGCAAACGACCGGTATGGGCTGCCCATCGGCTGGCATCGTGTTCGAAGAACTTGCGCAACTCGGTGCCCGTCGCTTCGTGCGGGTTGGCACCTGCGGTGGTCTTCTCGATGGGATGAAGATGGGCGACACCGTCGTTGCAATGAGTGCCACCGCAGATGACACCACCCCAATTCGCTATTCAGGTGTTAACGGGTTCTCCCCGACAGCAACATATGCTCTCGTTCGGGCCGCAGTCGATCTCGCTTCGGCGGAAGGCAGCACTGTGCATGTTGGACCCATCGTGACGAGTGGCCTGTTCTACGACCCTGACCCCACCGCATTCGCAAAGTGGAAGTCAACCGGGCATGTCGGCGTCGAAATGGAAGCGGCGATGATGTACACCGTTGCCGCCACTCATCACATCGAGGCGCTCGCGATGATGACCGTGTCTGACGTACTCGGCGATGACGGATCAACAGTCCGCATCTCAGACGAAGAACTCAAGCGCGGAGTTGACGCCATGATGCACCTTGCGTGCCGCATTGCGGTGTCGTAGAGGTGATATGAGCTCGGCTTACCGAGCATCCCGCTAGATCAAGCCGAGTTCGCGAACAGCGTCACGTTCCTCAACGAGTTCACCGGCAGACGCATCGATCTTCCCACGGCTGTAGTCGTCGATATCGAGACCCTGAACGATCTTGTACTCGCCGTTCTCACTCGTGCATGGGAATGACGAGATAATTCCCTCTGGGACGCCATATGAGCCATCGGATGGAATCGACATCGATACCCAGTCACCGGGGGCGGTTCCCATCGACCACGAGCGAATGTGGTCGACAGCCGCGTTTGCAGCCGACGCAGCGGATGATGCTCCTCGGGCATCGATGATCGCAGCTCCGCGCTTCGCAACCGTCGGAATGAATACCGAATCAACCCACTCGTGGTCATTCACTGCCTCGTAGGCGTTCTTGCCATCGACCTCACAATGGAAAAGGTCGGGGTACTGAGTGGTCGAGTGATTACCCCAAATCGTCATCTTGCGAACATCGTTCACCGATGCATCAAGTTTTTGAGCGATCTGCGTTACGGCTCGGTTGTGGTCGAGTCGGGTCATTGCCGTGAAACGACCAGGGTCAAGGTCGGGCGCATTCTGCTGAGCGATCAACGCATTGGTGTTCGCTGGGTTGCCAACAACAAGGATCTTGACGTCGCGCTTCGCAGAACGTGACAGCGCCTCACCCTGAGGCTTGAAAATTCCTCCATTTGCCGACAGGAGATCAGAGCGCTCCATGCCTGCCTTGCGAGGCATGGCACCCACGAGTAGCGCAACATCAGCATCGCCGAACGCAACATCGGCATCATCGGTGCACGTAATTGAACTCAACAGCGGGAAGGCCGAATCGTCGAGCTCCATCTTGACCCCCTCAAGGGCTCCGAGAGCCGGAGTGATCTCCAGCAATTGCAGAGCAACCGGGGTGTCAGGACCCAACATCGAACCTGAAGCGATGCGGAAAAGAAGCGAGTAACCGATCTGGCCGGCGGCACCGGTGACCGCCACACGTACTGGAGTTGACATGCCTCCAGCGTACGCCCGTCAACGTTGTTTTAACTAAACGGACGGTGGCCGCAAAGCTCGTCCAACGCCAGCAGCTCTACGTTCCAGTGATATTTCGAATCACGTCTGCGTAAAACACTTGGCCGTTACCCAACAGATGTATCCCATCATCACTAAAACAGGCACGAGCGCAATTCTTTGATTCTGCGAGCCAGTCGACGACCACAATGTTGTCGCCCTCTGCATCGATCGAAGCAAGAAGTTCATTATTCGATGATCGCCACGCGACTTCACCTCGAACGTTCAGTATTACAACCAGCGGCACCTCGCTGACAATTTCCAAAAAGGTATCGAGATCATCTCGAGCGATAGGCCCGTTGGTGCCGAGGTGAACGACAAGAACATCACCGAATGTTCCTGCGTCTTTCAATTGCTGTAAAAACTCAAGCGTCCCCTTCAGCTGGCGACTCTTCTCTGCATTTACGGTGTACCCACGCTCGCGAAGCACTCCAGCTGCGCCAAGCATCACCGAATCACCGATCGCCAAGAATTGAACTGGATCGCGCTGTGGAGCGACGACAGCGGCAGGAGTGGTCGTGGTGACGACAGGTTCGTCTGCCCCCACGGGAGCAGGTTCAGCATCGAGCTGAGTGATTGTCGGCGTGACCTCACCAAGAAGTTCTTCGACCGATGTCACCTCTTCTTCGCCTGCAGCAATCGATGCCTCGATCTGGTTGAGTTCAAGATCTGCAGTGGCGACTCTAAACCCTGAGAACCCAACGACTACTGCTCCGACAAGCCCCAACATGCCAATAATCCGTCGCGTCTGCATCGGCCACGCTTGGGCACGGGCGGCTGTCTCAACCTTGAAACTGCCACGCCGGATCGGCATCTCGAGATAGCGATACGACACTTCTGCGATCACACATGTGAGCACCATCGCCACAACAAACTCGACCACCGACAGCGGTACACCGGCCACACGCCGAATAACCTGATAGATCGGCCAGTGGTAGAGATAAAGACCGTATGACCGGGTACCCAGCCACAACAACGGCGGAATCGCCAGCACGCGTCCTACGTATGAACGTCGATGCACAAGTGCCCCGAGCACAGCCAACGTGGCGAGCGCAGTCCACAAGAAACCGCCTCGCATCAACGCGCTGTCAGCAACAATTCCCGCTCCACTTGGGTCAGCCTTGAGGTAGCTGACCTTCACGATCAAGATCGCCAACGCCGCAAGACCGATGATGGCGACGGCGTCAAGACGTGCCGAACGCCTGCCCAGTTTTCCTCGCATGACGGCATTCGGTCGCCACACCATTGCAAAGGCGGCTCCGAGCAACAAACCACTCGCCCTTGTCGGGGTCGAGAGATACAACACATCGGCGATCGAGAAGCATCGCCCCCCTATCTGCCAGTAGGCGTCCGGCGTTGCCGAGCATTCACCGATTGGTCCACTGTGATGAAGCAGCGCAACGAGCAGCGTGACGGCCAGCGCGCTACCCACAAAAATGAGCACCACCCGTCCAACACGCACCACCTGTTTGCGTGTCACCGCAATCATGACGAGCGGCCACACCAAATAGAACTGCTCTTCAACCGCAAGGCTCCACAGGTGGCGCAGAGGAGCAAAATCGCCACTTGCCGCATAGCCAGCGCCAACCCACAGCTGGAACCAGTTTGAGCCGTAGAAGAAGCCGGCGATGATGTCGCCACGTACTCTCCCGAGGGTTTCAGGTCGGAGCAGAGTTGCAACAACCGCCACCGACAACAACACGGCGAAAAGCGCAGGTAGCAGTCGTCGGGCTCGTCGCGCCCAGAACGATCGAAGATCGATCGCTCCATCACGATCATGCTCCGCAAGCAACAGCAACGTGATGAGATAGCCACTCAACACAAAGAAGACTTCAACGCCAAGAAACCCGCCCGGGAGCCACTCGCTATTGGCGTGATACACCATCACCGCAACAACCGCGAGCGCACGCAAGCCGTCAAGCGCTGGCAAATACGGCACTTTCGACAAGGAGTTCGCCTGCGCAGTTGCAGACGTGCGGTCGGAGGTCATCGACATTGTCACCAGTATCGCCGCTGAAAACAAAACTTCAGCGTCTAGTGGCGGAAGTGGCGGCGCCCGGTGAACACCATTGCAATACCCGCCTCATTCGCAGCGGCAATCACTTCGTCGTCACGCACGCTTCCACCCGGTTGCACCACCGCACGAATCCCGGCCGCAACCGCAGCGTCGAGGCCATCTCGAAACGGAAAGAATGCATCGCTCGCGCACACCCCTCCCTCGGCCCGGCCGGCAGAGCGTTCAGCAGCGATACGAGACGAATCAAGACGATTTTGCTGTCCAGCACCAATGCCACATGCCTGCCGGTCTTTCGCATACACGATGGCGTTCGACGAAACGGCCGCACAAACTTGCCACGCAAACTTGATGTCATCCCACTGTTCGTCGGTCGGTTTCGCATCGGTGACGACAGACCAATCCTCAACGTCAACCGGCACATCGTCAGCGGTTTGTACGAGCATGCCACCGTCTATCGGCCGCAGATCGAAACGTCGACCGTCTGGCCTCTCTGCGCTGAGCACACGTAAGTTCGCCTTCGCGGTCAATACCTCGAGAGCGCCCTCTTCATAGCCAGGCGCAATCACGACCTCAGTGAAGACCGGAGCGAGCGATTCAGCCATTGTCTGGGTGACCGATCGGTTGACCGCCACGATTCCGCCAAACGCACTCACCGGATCACAATTGTGCGCAAGGCGGTAGGCCTCATCGATCGTGTGAGCGCTTGCCACTCCGCACGGGTTGGCATGCTTAATCACCACCGCAGTTGGGTCCTCGAACTGATGCACGAGGCGCCACGCCGCTTCAGTGTCATAGACGTTGAGATAACTCATTGCCTTTCCACCGTGCTGGACCGATGTTTCCCACCAACCGCTCGCAGCCGATGCCGACGTGAGATCTCGATATCGGGCACCGGTCTGATGCGGATTCTCTCCGTATCTCAACGTTTCGACTCGCTCGAAAGCGAGGTGAAGGGTTGGCGGCAGATCATCGCCAACGTCATCGTGGACCTCATCAAACCATCGAACAATTGCTGCGTCATATGCCGCTGTGTGCGCAAATGCGTCCCGCGCGAGGCGTGTTCGTGTCGACTGCTGCAACGCTCCGTGTTCACGAATCTCATCGACGACCAATCGATAGTCGTCGGGATTCACCACCACGCCAACATCGGCGAAATTCTTTGCTGCAGCTCTCACCATCGCTGGGCCACCAATGTCGATGAGTTCAACCCCAGGCGCCGTTGAGAACGGATACAGATTGACGATCACCACATCAATGGGATCGATGCCGTATTCCTCAAGGTCGGCCTGATGAGTCGCATCTGAACGGTCAGCAAGGATGCCGCCATGAACCTTCGGATGCAGTGTGACGACCCGATGCCCAAGGATTGCCGGAACACCTGTGATCTCCGCAACGTCGGTGACGGGAACCCCTGCATCAGCGATAACAGCAGCAGTTCCACCCGACGACAGTAACGACCACCCAAGCTCGTGAAGTTCACGAGCAAGGTCAACTACACCGGTCTTGTCATAGACAGAGACAAGAGCAGTGGGCACGCGAACTCAGCTCAAATTGGCAACGATTTCTGCCATCAACTCGCCAGCTTCAGTCGGGTTGAGCCCGATCTTCACGCCGGCCTCAGCCAATGCATCCATCTTGCCTTGGGCAGTTCCCTTGCCGCCGGAGACGATCGCTCCGGCGTGGCCCATCTTCTTGCCCGCAGGCGCTGTGACGCCAGCGATATACGCGCTCATCGGCTTTGTCACGTTTGCTTTGATGAAGTCGGCTGCTTCCTCTTCAGCCGATCCACCAATCTCACCGATCATGATGATTGCGTGCGTATCTGGGTCGGCCTGAAACTCGCTCAGACAATCGATGAAGTTCGTTCCTGGCACGGGGTCGCCACCGATACCGACACAGGTCGACACGCCAATGCCTTTCTGCTTCAGCTCATACAGCGCCTGATAGGTCAGTGTTCCTGAGCGACTCACAATGCCAACATTTGGGCCCTCTGCTGAGGGCGGCAACGCGATCTCGCCTGCAGTGATGCCAATATTGCACTTTCCGGGGCTGATAATCCCAGGACAGTTGGGGCCGAGCAGCCGAGTTTTTGGATAGTCGGCTAGCAAAGTGTTGAACACCCGGGCCTCATCTTGGGCAGGAATGCCTTCGGTAATGCACACGACGAACGACACGCCAGCCGCCGCGGCTTCGAGAATTGCTGCTGGCGCTGCTTTCGGTGGAACTGCGACAAACGATGCATCAGCGCCGGTAGCAGCAACTGCATCAGCAACGCTGTCAAAGATCGGGATGCCTTCGACGTCTTGGCCGCCTTTGCCTGGCGTCACGCCCGCAACGACATTGGTGCCATAGTCACGGTTGCGAAGACCGTGATACTTACCTTGTCCGCCAGTGAGGCCCTGAACGATGACTTTGGTGTTTTCGTTAACAAAAATCGACATGGTGTGACCTCTCAGTTCTTTGCCAACGCAACGGCGGCGCGGGCGGCGTCAAGCATGGTTGGTTCTGAACGAAGTTTTGATTCTGGAATTCCTGCGTCGGCAAGAATCTGACGGCCCTCTTCAGCATTGGTGCCGTCGAGACGAATCACGATGGGAGCACGAAGATCGACTCGGCCGAGTGCCTCAACGATGCCTTTCGCGACCTCTTCACCTCGGGTGATTCCACCGAAGATGTTGATAAAGATCGATGAAACGTTTTGGTCGAAGTTGATGACCTCAAGCGCTGCGGCCATGACATCTGCATTGGCTCCACCACCGATATCTAAAAAGTTGGCGGCCGATCCACCGACCTGATTCACCACATCGAGCGTCGACATTGCGAGTCCGGCACCGTTTGCGATGATGCCGACGGTGCCGTCAAGACCGATGTATTGCAGGTCATGGGTTTTCGCTAGACGTTCGCGCTCGTCAAGCTCTTCGGTCTCTGCATACTCGGCCCATTCAGGGTGACGGAACAATGCATTTGCGTCGAGTGTAACCTTGGCGTCGAGCGCATGAACCTCACCGGTGGGCTTGAGAATGAGTGGATTGATCTCTGCGAGATCGCAGTCACCTTCTGAGAAACAGCGATACAACTTGACGAGGATGTCAGCAGTTCCGTCGAGTGCTTTCTCGGGGATCTTCGCGTCAACCGCTGCTTGACGAGCGGTGGCTGCATCGAGACCAATGACAGGGTCGATATGAAGCTTCACGATGGCGTCAGGGTCGCTCTCAGCAACAGCCTCGATTTCGACACCGCCTTGAGCCGACAACATCAACAGGTGCTTCTTCGCCGCCCGGTCGAGGGTAAAGCTTGCGTAGTACTCGTCTTCGATGTCAGAGGCATGCTCGACCCAGAGACGCTTTACAACATGGCCCTTGATGTCCATGCCGAGAATGTTTCCGGCATGGGTGCGAACCTCGTCGGCATTGTCGGCGAGTTTGATGCCGCCGGCCTTGCCACGACCACCAACCTGCACCTGCGCTTTGACGACAACGGGATACCCCGCAGCGTCTGCAGCCGCCAACGCCTCTTCGACGGTGTCCGCTTTGTCACCCGGGCTTACCGGAATGTCAAAGCGAGCAAAGTACTGCTTGCCTTGGTATTCGAACAGATCCACTTGTTCAGTCCTCTCGTTGATCGAGTGTTGACTCCAACCAAGAACTGATCGCTTTCAACGATGCTCCTGGTTGGAAGATTTCGGCTACGCCCTGATTGCGAAGCTCACGAGCGTCGGCGTCGGGAATCACCCCGCCACCAAACACAAGAGCGTCGCCAAGATCACGGTTCTTCAGTTCCTCCATCACCCGTGGAAACAGAGTGAGGTGAGCCCCTGATAGCAACGACAGCCCAATGGCATCGGCATCCTCTTGAAGCACCGTTTCGGCAATCTGCTCTGGAGTTTGATGCAGCCCGGTGTAGATGACTTCGAACCCGTGGTCGCGCAGGGCGCGAGTGATTGTCTTCGCTCCACGATCATGACCATCAAGGCCAGGTTTCGCCACGACAACTCGGTAAGGACGCTTCACAAGATTCGAACCCTACTTTCCTAACGACCCGACTCACTAACTCACGGACAAGGCAGACTAGGGAGGTGCAACTTCCGCAGTTCAGATCTCCGCTCGCTCGGGCAGTGATACCCGTTGTCGGAGGCCTCATCGTGCTCACCATGATCGGTCTGTTTACCTGGGCAATGGCTGCGTACATCTCTTCAGGGGAGGTGTCGACGTCGAACCGTCTCGCTCCTGACACGTGGCCCGTCGGCAACGTCGAGTATCTCTCAGAACTTGTCGCAAACGACGGACCCTTGCTGTTCGCCGAACTCGGAACCGCGGTATCTGATCGTTCGATCGTCATCGATCATCAGGGAACCGACCCCCTTAATGGGTGGCGGGTTCGCTGGGCCTACCCTGCCGACCGAAACTCAGACTGCATCGTCAACCAACAGATCGGCACCGACATGTTCACCGATTGCGACGGAAGAACGGTCACCGTTGATGACCTCGCCATCCCTCCTGAAGGGGTGCGGCCCGTCGTCGTTGATCGAGCGTTACTTGAAATTGATCTCCGAGGTGTCAGCAACAACTAGTGCTGTGACATCGCGCCAATCAGGCGGTCAGCAAAGACCTCCGAGTGGTGTTCAAGATGATTCCGCTTGATTTGTAGGCCACCAACAACCTCGGCGCCGGTTTGTCCAACAGCGGTGGAAAGTCGGTCAAGGCTCTTGCCCGCTTCAAGGGCATAGGTGAGAAAGCAGGCAGCTTTCTTGCCTCGCATCACCGGCATGTTGGCAATATCGCCCGCAGCCCACGGCGACTGACCGACGAAGAACAAGCCATGGGTCCATGTTCCGATAAGAACGATGTCTGCCACTTGCACACTCCCAAGATCGGGACGCCGAACGCGAGAAAGACCGGTGATCTCCCAGCCTTCTTGCTGCAGATGGGAACCGATCAACTCTGCTGCGCGCCAAGTGTTGCCGGTGAGACTTTCGACGAGTAGTGAGGCCTTCATCACGCCTTATTCAACCAGATCGACGGGTGAGCGGCGCAAAGGCAAGCGCAAGATGTTTTGTTCCCACACCTGCAAAGTTGACCGTCGCTTCGGCGCGGTCACCTTGACCGGTGATCTCAATGATGACCCCCTCACCGAACGCAGGATGGCTCACATCGTCGCCGATTCGGAACCCGATCTCGTGAGCGCCCGACTGGACCGGACCGGTTCGTGCACTCATCGCCCGTTCAACGATGTGGTCACGATGTTCATCACTTTCGTCTCGATCGATACTTCGTCGCCGGTACGGCGGTGGGGAGTCCCATGATGACGACGAGCGATACGAACTCTGTGCAGCCGAGGGGCGACGGTCGCCTTGAATGTCGAGCAACGATTCTGGGATCTCATCGAAGAACCGCGACGGTGGGTTGTACTGCGTCGAACCAAACAACATCCTGCTCCACGAGTGCGACAGGAACAGGCGCTGCATCGCTCTCGTAATGCCGACATAGGCAAGCCGGCGTTCTTCTTCCATCTCATCTGGGTCGGAGAGCGCCCGATGATGAGGAAACACACCTTCTTCAACCCCAACGAGAAAAACATTTGGAAATTCAAGACCTTTTGCTGAATGCAGTGTCATGAGGACGACTCTGTCGTCATCAGCGAGATCGTCGGTATCGGCTACGAGAGCAACCTGCTCAAGGAATTCTTCGAGGAGCGTGAACTCTCGAGCTGAGCCGACCAGTTCGCCAAGGTTCTCAATGCGACCGTGAGCCTCAACAGTGTCTTCCTCTTCAAGTTCGGTGAGGTAACCCGACGACTCGAGCACGTGCTGAAGAAGTTCTCCGGCTGTAAGCCCGTCATCGCCCTCACTTCGAAGCAATTCGATGACACCGTCGATGACCTCACAAAAACTTTCAACACCTCGCGCCGCTCGGCCACTTACTCCCGCTTCGCTCGCACGTCGCGCTGCTTCGATAAACGAAATACCTTCGAGTGACGCGAACTCGTCAATTTTCGCAACACTCGTGTCGCCGACACCGCGCTTGGGCACATTGAGCACCCGCTTCACACTCACCTCATCGGAAGGGTTGGCCACAACCCTTAGATACGCAAGCGCGTCACGCACCTCGCGACGGTCGTAGAACTTGGTGCCACCGACCACCTGATAGGGCACCCCGAGCCGCATGAACGATTCTTCGATCACACGACTCTGAGCATTTGTTCGGTACAGCACCGCCGTATCACTGAACATCGCGCCGGTTTCGCGGGTGAGTTGAAGGGCAGACGATGCGACAAACGTCGCTTCATCGCCCTCATCACTTGCGTAGTAGCGAACGATGCGGTCGCCGGGGTTTCCGGCGGTCCATAAGTGTTTCGGCTGGCGTCCCGGATTATTCACGATCACTGCGTTGGCCGCATCGAGAATGGTCTGCGTTGAGCGATAGTTCTGATCGAGCACGATGGTGGTCACATCGGCGAACGCATCTTCAAATTGGATGATGTTGCGAAGATCAGCCCCGCGAAAGCGATAGACGCTCTGATCGCTGTCACCAACCACGCAGACGTTATGTGCACCGGTCGGGTCAGTCGCTCCACCCAAAGCCAGCACGATCTCGTTTTGCGCCATGTTGGTGTCTTGGTACTCGTCGACGAGAAGGTGGCGGAACCGTCCCCGATATTCGTCGAGAACATCAGGGCACTCGTTCAGCAATCGCACTGTCAGGGTGAGCAAATCATCAAAGTCGGCCGCTCCAGCACGTTCGAGGCGAGTTTGATACTCGGCATAGATCTCGGCATGACGGCGAGCGAAAATGTCATCAGCGGACGCAATCGCAGTTGCGGGGTCGACAAGTTCGTTCTTGAACAACGAAATGTGGCCGTGAACCGCCCGCGAGTTAAACCGCTTCGGGTCGAGCCCCATATCGCGCACCACGTACCCCGTGAGGCGAACTGCGTCACTTTGGTCGTAAATCGAGAACGTTCGCGGCAACCCAACGCGTTCGGCATGCACACGAAGAATTCGCACACAGGCAGAGTGAAATGTGCTCACCCACATGCTCTTCACCACCGGGCCCACAAGATCAGCGACCCGGTCGCGCATTTCACGTGCTGCCTTATTGGTGAACGTGATCGCAAGAATCTGTGAGGGGTGCACCCCGGTGTGAATGAGATGAGCGATCCGATGGGTTAACACACGTGTTTTGCCCGAGCCAGCCCCGGCAACCACGAGCAACGGCCCGCTCGGGTGAATAACAGCGTCGTACTGCGCAGGGTTGAGACCATCGAGAAATGGGCTTGTCGAAAACAGCGAGGGGTCAGACATCTGACGTCAGTGTACGGGTCGGGTGTTGCGCGCCCTGCACCTCATCATCGAAGCCCTACTGCGACATTAAGAAGACGCA
>JAAXJF010000055.1:0-68821 GCA_012269985.1 Acidimicrobiaceae bacterium | reverse complement strand
AAGAAGACGCAGAAGGTGAGTGCACCCGCATTGCGGATGCACCCACAACTTTTGACGAACTGACCTCCCGGGGGGTGGAAGGTCAACTCACTGACAGGCGTAGAGCCCTCAAAGCGATGAGATCTCAGGCCTCAGCGACCGCATCATCATCTGCGTGGTCGTGATGCCCACGACGAAATTCGCCATCGCCATCGGGCTTCGGACCACGGAGACGTTCCCCAGCCTCAGGCACAGTGTTCAGCCGCTCGGTGATCTTTGCCTCCATCGCCTCTAGCTTTTCTGCGGCTTCATCTTCGGTTAGCGAACCATCTGCCACATGCTCGGCAAGGCGAGCCGCCCGCTCGTCGACGAGAGCGCCGACGATGTCACCGATCTCGACGCCATTCTCCTCAGCAATGTCGGCGACTGACTTCCCTTCTGAAAATGCTTCGCGCAACGCTGGGCCATCAATGCCGAGCATCTCGAGCACCGCCGCTGGCAATTGCCCACCTCGGCGGGGACCTGAGTTACGATCACGAGTCGGAGGCACCTCATTCACTTTTTCTGAAATTCGGTCTTCAGCGGAAGCCAATTTCTCAGCGGCTTCATCTACGGTAAGAGAACCATCCGCGACGTGCTCGTTGAGATGCTCCTCAAGATCGGCAACGAGAGCAGCGACAACCGTGTCGATTGCGATTCCTTGCTCGGCAGCGATATCGGCAATCGACTTTCCGGCTGCGAACTCTGAACGAAGCGTCTCGGTGTCGACACCGAGTGCAGTTGCAAGCGTCTCTGGAGACCCCATCTTGCCGCCCTTACCTTTTCCGCGACCATGTCGACCGTCAGCGTCGTCTGACGAGCGCTTGTCGATCGAGCCGGTCTCGACGTCACCCGCTGCGCTCGTGAGCCCTGGCACACCGAGAACGAGACCCGCTCCAGTTCCTGCGAGCAACCCCGCTGACATTGCTGCGAACAGTGCTTTCTTCTTCATGGCTAACTTCTTTCTTTCCTTTGGAAGTTGGAGGATCCTGCTTCCGTTGGACACCATCATCGGAGGGGTCTTCAAGAAGTGTGCATGATCTAGGTAAGGAGACCGTGAGAACTCTCTCCACTACACCGAGGGAGGGCCCCACGACCGAACCACCGGCAATGTAAGGCCGACGACGGCTCCTCCCCCATCGCGATCTGCAAGAAACACCTCGCCACCGTGCTGACGTGCGGTCGACGCCACCATTGAAAGGCCAAGACCTGACCCAGGGAGTGTGCGAGCAGTCGCTGATCGATGAAAACGCTCAAACACCAATGGTTGGTCAGCGATCGGAATACCCGGGCCCCGATCGAGCACCGAAATTCGGCCGTCCACAACCGTGACCTCAATCGGGCCATCGGTCTGGTCAAATTTCACTGCGTTCTCTAACAGGTTAGAAACTGCTCGCTCGAGTTGTCCCCGACGAATAATGACCTCGGAGTCATCTGACTGCACGAGCACCTGTCGCCCTGAACGACGCTGAGATCGCTCAGCTGCGGTAGTAACAATGTCGCCAATTCGAACCTGCTCGGGCTCGGAGTCATCAACCTCACCGCTCGCAACCTGCACAACCTCATTCACAAGAGACGTCAATTCGCTCGCCTCGGCACGCATCGTTTCAACGATCTCTGCACGCTCATCAGCCGGCAAGTCCGGGTATCGGCTTAACGTATCGAGCCCTGTTCGAATCGAGGTCACCGGAGTTCGCAATTCGTGACCTGCGTCCTCCACAAGGCGGCGCTGGTCAGCTCGAGAGCGAGCAAGAGCACCGATCATGCGATGGAATGCAGCTGAAAGCCGGCCGACTTCATCACGGCCCTCAAGTCGATCACCATCTGCAAGCTCAAGACGTCCAGTCGATTCAATTTCTGAAGCGGCATCGGTGAGCACGCGAAGCGGTCGCGTAACCCGCCCAGCAACGACGGCTCCCAGAGCACCGGCGGCAAGGGTGACACCGGTGACCAACAGCAGTGTTCGCAACCTCAAACTTTCCAAGACGGCATTCATCTCGGCGAGAGGTCGCCCGATTTGGATGATGCCGTCTTCAAAACCAATCGAGCGAATTCGATACTCGACCTGACCGAGTTGAGTTGACCGAAAATTCGTCACCCCGGCGCGACCAATCAACTTGAGATCTTCCCGATTTGGCTTCATCTGCTTCGGAAAGTTTGAGCGAAGAACCGAACCATCTTTGAGAATCGCTTGGACGACCACTCCATCAAAAGGACCGGAGTCGAATAAACGTTCATCGAACCGTCGTGCGGTCGCCACCGCAGTGGCATCTACCAACGAATCGTCGACCGCTCTCAACAGCCGCGAAGACGTTGTCTGATACGAGATAGCGCCAACGGCAATCGTCGCAACCGCAGCAAGCGTCGCCATCAACAGAGCAATTCGGAGTCGAAGACTCATCGTTCAACCCGAGCCGAGTAACCCACGCCACGAACGGTATGGATCAACCGCGACCCGCCCTCCTCTTCGGTTTTGCGACGAAGGTAGCCGATGTACACGGCGAGGTTCTTAGAGTCTGGACCAAAGTCATACTTCCAAATCCTCTCGTAAATCGTTGAATGGTCGAGCACTATGCCGGCGTTCCGAATCAGCAGTTCGAGAAGGTCGAATTCGGTTTTTGATAATTCAAGTTCGCGGCTACCACGCCGAACCCGACGCCCGGCAGGGTCCATCACCAAGTCGTCGAGCACGAGTGACTTAACTTCTGAGTGCTCGTCGGCATCGACCACTAAGCGGCGCACCAGCGCCCGAAGGCGCGCGAAAAGTTCACCTAAATCAAATGGCTTCAGTACGTAGTCGTCTGCTCCTGCGTCGAGCCCAGCGATTCGATCACTTGGTTCTGTTCGTGCCGTCAACATGAGAATTGGGATACGAACTCCCTCAGACCGAAGCACACGACATACCGTCAACCCATCAACCGCAGGCATTGACACGTCAAGAATGATGATGTCGGGAGGGTCATCGACAGAGTCTTCTCGCAAGTGTTGAAGCGCTGCAGCACCATCGTTCACCGCACTTACTTCATAGCCCTCAAGCGTCATTGCTCGGGCAAGAGACTCTCGAACCGCCCGATCATCCTCGGCCAGCAGCACCCGTAATCTCTCATCGGTCATCACATGAGTACACCAGAATGCGGTAAGTATCTGGTGAGAATGTCATCAAAAATCTCTGAGCGCGCCCCTTCATCACCGGTACAACGCACACTGCTGTATCTTGTGCACACCATCCGCTGGCTCGTTCTCGGAGGGTTCTCAGGACTGCTCGCAGGGTGTGCTTCGTATGTGTTCCTTGAGGGTCTCGATCGGGTGACCGCATTCCACACCGATGAACAATGGATGATCTACCTTCTGCCGATCGCAGGGCTTGTCATCGGGCTCTCAAACAAATGGCTCGCCGGTCGCTCCACGTCAGGAAATTCACTCCTCTTACAAGAGATCCACAGTCCAACTCGCTGGGTTCCCCGGCGCATGGCGCCGCTCGTTCTGCTCGGAACATGGTGGACACATCTGTTCGGCGGATCGGCTGGTCGAGAAGGAACCGCTCTTCAAATGTCAGGGAGCCTCAGCGACGCATTTGGCCGCCTTATCAGACTTCAGCACCGTGACCGCTCCCTCCTGCTCACCGCTGCCCTAGCCGGAGGCTTCGGGTCTGTATTCGGCGTTCCCTTCGCAGGGGTTGTCTTTGCACTCGAAGTACCAACCGTCGGCCGTCTGCGACTCCGAGCGCTTGTGCCCACAGTGTCCGCGTCATTTGTCGGAGACGCAATGGTCGGATGGCTGGGTCACGGCCACGTCGCTCGACGCTCGGTCGATCTCTCGCTGTCGGCGTCAACGCTGGGTGCCCTGATCGTTGTTGGCGTGTCGTGTGGAATTGCCTCTCGAATGTTCATCTCGGCAACATCGACCATGAGAAACCTCGGCCGCCGATATCTCCCGTCGACGGTGCTGCGCCCGGTCATTGGCGGCGCAGCGGTGCTCGGTCTGTCGGCCCTGTTCGGGCGTGACTATCTCGGCTTGTCGCTCCCACTCCTCGACACCGCCCTGTCAGGCGCCTCAATCGCCCTCACCGTCTTCGCACTCAAAATCGCGTTTACCGCAATCACTATTGGCACAGGCTTCCTCGGCGGCGAGGTCACCCCACTGTTCGTCATTGGCGCCGCACTCGGGGCAGCGGTCGGTGAACTTGTGGGACTGCCGGTCGGTGTCGCAGCCGCAATCGGCATGGTCGCTACCTTTGGCGCAGCTGCGAATACGCCGCTTGCGTGCACCGTGATGGGCCTCGAGTTATTCGGCACTGCAGCCATTGCTCCGATGGCGATCGGCTGCCTCGTTGCGTGGGTTGCCTCAGGCTCTGGAACGATCTACGAAACGCAGCGACACGCGCTACGTCGATCGTCAACTGGTCTTCAACACTCGTAACGGCAGTTCGCGAGGTCCTCGAATCTGACCGACACTCCAACGGGTGTCGCCGTCGACAGTGAACGATGGGAACCGTCGCACAAACTCTTCAACCGCCACCTTGAGTTCCAATCGCGCAAGGTTCGAGCCCAAGCAGCGGTGGATGCCAAGACCAAATGCGCCATGGCGATTCTCTTGACGGTCGATCACGAACTGAGTTGCGTGCTCGAACTGCTTGGGGTCGCGGTTTGCTGCAGGGAACGGAAGAAGCACCCAATCGTTGGCCTTCATCGGGCACCCATGGAAGTCGTAGTCGTCTTTAACGAGACGCGCCATGGTCACTGGAGCGTACGCACGAAGGAACTCTTCAAGAGCAAACATCATGACGTCTGGCTCATCGACGAGACGCTGCAAGTCATCTGGGTGGGTTCCGAGGTGCCAGAGCGATGACCCAATCGCTGACCACGTCGTGTCGATTCCGGCGACAAGGAGCAGGAGGATCGACCCACGGACATGTTCGTCTGACAGTTTGTTACCTGCGATCTCAACGTTGAGAAGGTAGTTCGTGAGATCATCTCGAGGGTTCGCCCGGTGATCCTCAATTTGCGCGTCGAGGTAGTCGGCCAAGGGCTGCATGAACGCTTCGCGATCTTCCGCTGGTTCGTTAATGCGCTCAAGCACATTGTGCACAAAGTCTCTAAAGAGCGCTTCGTCTTCTGGCGGGAAGCCAAGCATCCGGGCGATCACGTTGACCGGGATGGACTGCGCATATTGCACGGCGCCATCGACGATTGACTCACCTTCGGTGATATCACCCATGCGATCGAGGAGCTCGTTGCAGAGTCGTCGAACTTCAGGCTCCCACTCTGCAATCACCTTTGGCGCAAACGGAGGTAGCAGAAGACGGCGGGCAATGTTGTGAAATGGCGGGTCGCTCGTGATGGGTGGCGCAGGCCCAACGGGAGCCTCGATCAGAGGGCGGCCCGTGTTGACAACCACGCCCTGCGAAGTGAAGTGCTCGGTGTCGTAGGCGATCTCGTGGACCATCTCGTAGGTGAACGGTGCCCACAGCCCGTCGTAGCGTTCGCTGTGCGCTACCGGACATTCAGAGCCCTGGAACTCCTCCCAGATCTCGTGCGCTCGTTCGTTGTATTCGGGGTCAGCATGATCAAAGTCATTCACCCAGTCGAGAACTTTTTCGTACATTCCAGTCATGAGATACTCCGAGATGTTCAGTCTTCGATCGTGATTGCGAATTCGGGGCAATTCGCTGCGGCAAGTCGAGCTTTGTCCTCGAGCTCCGCAGGTACAACGCCATCATTCAACGCAAATGCGGTGCCGTAGTCATCGACATCGAATAACTCGGGGGCGATGGCAAAACAACGGTTATGGCCCTGACATTTTTCTTCATCAACGAATACACGCATAGTTGGGACACTACTGGTGAATCTGTCTCAAGTCACGTGCGAATGTGACTTTCTTCACAGATTGGGTCACCAGATACGATCAGTTCCGTGCACAGTGTGATTCTCGCCGCATCTGGAGATGGCATCGTTGCACGACTCACCAACTGGCTGGTTGATACATCGAGCGCACGATGGTTTCTTGCCGTCATTTTTGTCATCGCTCTGCTCGACTCGGTAGTGCCGATCGTACCCAGCGAAACCACGGTGATTATCGGTGGGGTTGCCGCAGGCGCCGGAGATCAAAACCTCCTTTTGGTCATCGTTGCGGGAGCGATCGGTGCCTTCATCGGCGACAACCTCGCATATCTCATCGGTCGCTCATTTCATGGACCAATCTCTCGGCGGGCAAGCCGTAAACCCACGACGCAACGGCGACTTGACTGGGCAGAAAGACAAGTTCGCGAGCGCGGCGGTCTTCTTCTCGTCACCGCACGATTCATTCCCGGCGGCCGAACGGCGCTCACCATTTCATGCGGACTCACCCAACAGCCACAGCGGTGGTTCGTGAAGTGGGTCGCGCTCGCCGTCAGCATCTGGGCTACCTATGCAGCGGTCCTCGGAGCGATTTTCGGAAAAGCACTCCAAGACAACCACACAGCGGCGTTTCTCATTGCGTTTCTCACCGCACTTGCCATCAACGTGATCATCGAAGTGGTGCGTAAACGTCGATCATCGGCGCAGCATCTCTGACGCGAAATCACCAACCGCCGACTGCAACACTGGTTTCATGAACGTATCCGACGCCGTTGCAGCTCGCCGATCAATCCGAGATTTCCTCACCGACCCAGTCGACGATGAACTCCTTCGTGACCTTCTCGAGCGCGCCGCCCGCGCGCCGTCAGGCGGCAATGTCCAACCGTGGCGTATCTACGTGCTCAACGGTTCACGGATGACCGATTTTCTCGACTTCCTCAGCACCCAACCGGATATCGAACCGTCCGAATACGACGTGTATCCGGCAAACCTTTGGGAGCCTCATCGAACCGCCCGGTTCGAACTCGGCGAGCAGATGTACGGTCTCCTCGACATTCCCCGCGAAGACAAAGCCGGCCGCCTCCAACAATTCGCTCGCAATGCCCGCTTCTTCGATGCTCCCGCTGCGTTTTTCATCACCATCGACCGTCGCTTCAACGAGCCTCAATGGTCAGACCTCGGAATGTTCCTTCAAACGTTCATGCTGCTGGCAGTAGAGGCCGGTCTCGATACGTGTGCTCAGGAATACTGGTCAAGCCGCCATGGCGCAGTCATGGAATTCGTCGGCGCACCAGAAGAAGAAATGTTGTTCTGCGGAATGGCAATCGGATACCGAAATACCGAAGCTCCCGTCAACGACCTCGTCGCCGAACGACTTCCGCTCAACACCTGGGCAACGTGGGTGTAATCGCAACTCGTAACTGCGTTCAGAGGGCGCCCAAGCGGCGCTCAAAACCATCGGGAATCACAAGGTGTTCCCGTTGAAGATCATGCACTGATTCGACGCCCATTCCCAGAAGAGCCGAGTCAATTCCCATGCGCAAGACATCGAGCACATTCTCGACACCCGCCTGTCCGTTCGCGGCAAGCCCCCACAGGTACGCACGACCGATCATGACCGCCCGGGCGCCCAGGGCGACCGCCTTGACGACGTCACTGCCACGGCGCACACCTCCGTCGAGTAGCACGTCAATCTCTGAGCCAACCGCCTCAGCGATCGCCGGCAATGCCCGAAGTGGCGATGGCGTTCCATCGAGGTTGTTGCCTCCGTGATTGGAAACCGACAGTCCGGTGAAGCCGGCATCACGTGCACGACGAGCATCGTCAACACGCATCACACCTTTCACCACACAAGGGCCGCCCCACTCATTGACAAACCACGCAAGGTCGTCCCACGTGGGCTGCGGCGAACCCATCCATTGCCCGTAGGCACCAAAAAATGTTGGAGGGGGTGAGCCATCAATGCTCATATTTGGAGCCGTCAGGTCGGGAAGGTGTCCCGCCTTCAAGAATCGGCCAAGCCACCGTGGGCGGGCAAGCACCGACGGCGCGTACTTCACCATCGTCTTGAGATCAATGCCATCAGGAAGTTCAGGGCTCCCCCAGTCACGGCTGTGGCTGTACGACCAGTCGAGCGTCAAAATGACCGCTTTCGCTCCGGCGGAACGGGCCCTATCCATCTGTGCGCTCACCCAGTCACGCCCGTTGATCCAGTACATCTGGAAAAGAAAGTTCTCATTTTCTGCGGCGATGTCTTCCATCGGCTTTGAGCCAAACGATGAAAGTCCAATAGCTGTACCACGAGCTGCTGCTGCCCGGGCCACTGCGAGCTCACCGTCTGGATGCACCGCCTGCACACCGGTTGGGGAAATCATCACTGGCATCGAGAGGTCAAGACCAACCACCGACGTCGCAAGATGACGCTCTGACGGTCGATCGGCAATCACTGGTTGAAACCCGAGTTCACGGTAGGCGGCGCGGTTGTCGTCGAGCGTGAGTCCTGCCTCGCTACCGGCGATCAGCGCGTCATACACGTGGCGCGGAAGAATACGCTCGGCACGCCGCTGAGCAACTGCGACCGACTCAAACCACGGATTTCCCATACCGCGAGGGTATCTGCGAACACTCCTGTCATCTCTTCTGAGCGCGAGTTCCGGTGCTGAGTTATCAATCTCCTGTCATTACCTTCGGTGCATGAGCACAACTCGCTTGACCTCAGGAAACCGTTCGATCGCCGGTCGTGTCGCCATCGTTAGCGGCGCCGGATCAGGTATCGGGCGCGCCACCGCCCACCTCTTCGCCGATGAAGGTGCCCTCGTTGCTGTCGTCGACCGCAACGGTGAAGGCGTCGCCCAAGTGGTTGGAGAGATCTCGGACGTGCACGGAGCAGACCGAGTGAAGGGCTGGACGGTCGACGTCACCGATAAGGCCGCACTCGATGCCCTTCCAGATGCTGTTGCCGAAGCGTTCGGGGGCATCGACATTCTCATCAACAATGCCGGGGTCGTGTTTAACGCTGACATGACAACAACCGCCGACGTATTCGACGACGCATGGGATTCCACTCTCGCCGTCAATATCACCTCATATGCACGGCTCACCCGAGCGGCACTCCCCTACCTCATGAAAAGTGATGGCGGCAGGATCGTATGCACTGCGTCGACCGAAGGTCTTGGAGCAACTGGCGGAATTCCTGCATACAACGCCTCAAAGCACGCGGTTATCGGTCTCGTGCGATCACTTGCGGTTGAACTCGGTCGTCACGGCATCACCGCAAACGCAGTCTGCCCGGGACCCATCGTGACCGGAATGACGGCGAACATTGCCGACGAACACAAAGAGATCTTCGCAAAACGTCGTGTTCCCGTTCGTCGCTACGGACAACCAGAAGAAATCGCCCACGGCATGTTGAACTTGGTGCTTCCTGCATCGAGTTACATGAACGGCGTCATCCTGCCCGTCGATGGCGGGATGACCTCCCGACATACCTAACGAGCCGACCGCTCACCCTGAGACACGGTCGCTCACACTCGCCAACGAGACTGGTGGCCGCCCACTCACGACCTACGTCGCCCCACGGCCTACGCTCGGCGCGTGAGCACTGAAACACCACTTGTTCCCGGCGATCCAGCAAACACCGAATGGATCAGAACATCCATGCCGTTTACCGACCTCTGCGGGGTCGTCATCGACTCATTGACCCCAGAGCGCGTAACCGGGCGAGTCGCATGGAAAGAGCAATTCTGCACAGTGAATGGCAATCTGCATGGTGGATACCTCATGTCGCTCGCAGATTCAGTTGGAGCGTTCCTCTCGGTTCAACACCTGCCGGAAGGAGCTGGAACCTCGACAATCTCATCGTCAACGAATTTTCTTCGCCCCGCTCCACAAGCGGTGTATTCGATCGTGTCAACCCTTGTGATGGCCGGACGTCGGACGATCACCGTCACCAGCGATGTCATCAACCCAGACGGAAAAGTTGTCTCTCGAACCACCCAAACCCAGGCGGTTCTCACCGCCTAGTTCGCACGAACTAAAGGGCACTCTCACTCGCCCGAGTGAAATGCCATTTCGTCCGATACAGCGAAGCAACTGCAACCACTGCAGCAGATGCGGCGACCACCGATGCCATCGTCGGTGCACCTCTTACATCGGTGAGACGTCCAGCAAGCACCGGTGCCACTCCCCCACCGATTGCACCGAGGAACGTGACGACCCCGCTAATCGCCCCAAAGTCGCCGGTTGGAATCACTGTTCGCGCAACGATCCCATCGAGCGCACTGATGGCACCGATGCCGACGCCGGCGATCACTACGTACAGCGACGCAATGACCGCATTCCCGCTGATGAGTACAAGCCCACACGCAACTGCGACAGACAATCGTGCCCCCGCAAGAAGAAACCAATGCCCGTAACGTCGGAGCGCCCGTTGTAATGGCAACCGGCCGAGGAGTTGGAGTAGACCCCTCGCTCCACCAAAACCGGCAGCGGCAGCAGCGGAAAGCCCCGCCCATCTCATAATTGAAAGCTGAAACACCAACAACGTCGACATCGACATATATGCACAGAACACCCCAATTGCGTGCCAGCGAACTGCCCCCGATCGGGCTGCGGTTGTGACCGCAATCCTCCATGTTGACGACCGCTCAAACTCACCGTGCCGTGGAACCCGCCGCACAACGCGGGCAGCGAGTAAGAACACACAACAGGCAACACCGGCAGGAACTTCAATGGCGACCCGCCAACCAAACGTGCCACGAAGATATTCGGTTGCCGGAATGGCAATAGGAGACGCAAATGCTCCCCAAATGGTGAGGCGAATGATTCGCTGCGTTGACGCAGCAGGATCCATCCTCACCAACATCGCTTGGGTCATTCCGTAAAAGCCGGCGGCCGCCGACACACCGCCTCCGACACCGAAAAGAACAACGAATTGCCATACCTCTGCTGAGCGTCCGCTGAAGCCCACCAAGATTGCTCCGACTGGTCCGATGACACCGAGGAGGAGTTGCGGGCCGAATCGATCGAGGAGCCGCCCGGTTGCAAGAGAGAGCGCGCCAAGCAACACCTGAGCTAAGCCGAAGGCCAAACCAAGTGATGCCGAACCTGCCCCGAGGCCAGCACCGATGTCATCGATGAGCACACCAAACCCGTAGTACCACGATCCGTACACCGCAATCGTGAGAATCCCCAGCACATCAACTGGCCAATCAGGCTTAAATCGCCGTACCGAAGGTGATGTGTGTGTCATCGGGGTTGAGTCTTTCAGAGGCGGCCTCCAACTCATGCGCCCTGGTACCTTCGCAGTCATGGAGGAGCGAATCGTCGATGGGAAGGCGTTGTTTGCCGAGCAGCGGTCAGAGAGCGACAGCGACCTTGCCTCGTGCATGAGTTGCGGCTCCCATCTCGCCCAACGATGGAGCACACCTGAAGGTGTGGCCGTGCTCTGCCAACAGTGTGCAACTCTCCACGGACTTGGCTGCCCCTAAGAGCTTCGATCTCATCTCAGTAATCACCGTGAACGTCACACCCGCCGTTTAGGTTCAGAACATGGAAATTCTTATCGTTGTCTTGCTGGTGGCGGTGCTCGTCACCCTCGCAGGGGTAATTGCAACCTCCCGTAAACCTGCTCCTCAACCAACGGCTCCTGCACCTGCGTTCCCCTCGACCGAAGAATTGACCAGCCAAATCAAACTGGTCAACGAACAAGCACTCAACGGCGCGATCGCAGAACTCAATCAACGAGCGGAAGCCCATCGAGAAGAAACAATCCGAACCGTTACACAAATGGTCACCCAACAAAGTGGCGAGGCGCTCGGCAAGCGAGCCGAGGTCATCAGCACCACGCTAAAAGGTGTCCATGATGACGTCAGCAAACGACTCGCCGAACTCAACCACGAACTAGATCAACTCCGCCAACACAATGCCGGCCAATTCTCATCGGTCAGCGAAGCGGTCACATTGCTCGCACAACGAACCGCAAATCTGAACGAGGTGCTCTCAAGCTCTCAAAAGCGGGGCCAATGGGGCGAGCGACTTGCTGAAGACATGATTCGTGCAGCCGGACTCGTCGAGGGAGTGAACTACTCGAAACAAGACACCACCGCAGCCGGCGGCAGACCCGATTTCACTTTCACCATGCCACCCGACCGTGTCTTATTTATGGACGTCAAATTTCCTCTCGATCGTTATGTCGCCCACCTCGATGCCGATGATGACGCCACCCGAGCGACAACGAAAGCAGACTTCGTCAAAGCAGTTCGTAGCCATGTTGACGCCTTAGCAAAGCGCGACTACATCGATCAGACCACTGAAGACGCCCTCGACTACGTGCTGATGTTCGTTCCCAACGAAAGCATCTCAGGGTTTGTGCACGAAGCTGACCCACATCTCATCGACTGGGCCCTTGAGCGAAAAGTGGTGCTCTGTTCCCCACTCACCTTGTATGCCTTCCTCGTCGTCATTCGACAGGCAACAGAAAGTTTCCACACCGAGCAGACGGCAGCCGAGATCACCCAGCAGATCAACAAGTTCTCAAAAGAGTTCGACAATTACTCAGCCGCAGTTGACAAAGTGCGCGCAACGTTCAACAAACTCGATAACGAACTCGGAGCGATTGCGACCGATGGCACCCGCTTCCGGAAACTCTCTGTCCCGATTCGAGATATTGAAAAGTTACGCAAGCGTCAGGGCATCGGTGAACTTGATGCCGCGACCGATGATGTTCTCAACGAATCAGTCGACGATTTCTGAAACTTGCATTGATGGCGCAGCGTTCGTGTAGTTCGCAACGTCACCCATGATGTCACCCATCTTTGGGCTTGACATTGCCGCCTTCATCGCATCACTCGACTCGAAGTAAAACGACACGCTCGCAACCGAAGGGCCATCAACTCCGCGCTCAAGTTCAACCTTGGCTGGTGAAAATGCATCGACGCACATCGGCACGTGGGAGTTCTTGTAGTAATCGTGGTCGAAGGTGACGTCGTCACCCTTTGGGTAGGACACGGTGAGTTTGATCATTCCATGACCGTAGCCATCAACGATGCCATGGTCAATGGCGGAGCAGTTGGTAAGGCAAATGGACTGCCATCCCTAAAGTCGCACACATTCACACACTTCCCGATTATTCGACGCGCAGACCTGAAATCGCCCGAGCGATAACCAGTTGCTGAATCTCACTCGTTCCCTCGAAGATGGTGTGAATCTTTGCGTCTCGATGCCAACGCTCCACCGGGTACTCCCGGGTGTAGCCATAGCCACCGAGAATCTGTATGGCCTCCTCAGTTACTCGAACCGCAACCTCCGAGGCCTTCCACTTGCTCATCGAGCCTTCGGCGTTGGTGAATCCGCCATTGCGGGCAAGCCACGCGGCACGCCAAATCAGCAGACGACTCGCATCGATCTCAGTGATCATGTTTGCCAACTTGAATGCAATCGCCTGGTTCATGATGATCGGCTTGCCGAAGGCATGGCGTTCTTTCGCGTACTCGAGTGAATACTCGTAAGCAGCTCGAGCAATACCAAGTGCCTGTGCTCCCACCGTCGGGCGCGTTGCTTCAAATGTCTTCATCGCTGGCTGCGGCGCACCAGACTTGCCAGCCTCTCGAGCACGAGCGAGTTTGGCGTCGAGTTTTTCTTTGCCGCCGAGCAAACATGACCCTGGAATACGCACGTCATCGAGCACCACTTCTGCGGTATGCGATGCACGGATACCATGCTTCATGTACTTCTGGCCCTGTGAGAGGCCCTTCGTATTCGGAGGAATCACAAACGACGCTTGGCCACGTCCCTTCAACTCGGGGTCGACCGCAGCAACGACGACGTGCACATCAGCGATACCACCATTGGTGATCCATGCTTTCGTGCCGTTGAGCACCCATTCGTCGTTCGCTTCGTCGTACACCGCTCGTGTGCGAAGGTTCGACACATCACTGCCGGCGTCTGGCTCGCTCACACAGAACGCTCCGAGCTTCACGTCATTTGCATCGCCGTAACACTGCGGTACCCACTCCATAAGTTGCTCAGGCGTGCCGTTACCTGCGATGCCTGCTGCGGCGAGGCCACTTCCCATGATCGCCATGCCAAGGCCAGCATCACCCCAGAACAGTTCTTCAACCGCAACTGGCAAAGTAAGACCGGTGCGGTCTTGCCCAGCGTTCATCAAGAACTCCCAGCCGTAGAGCCCAATCTTTGCCGCCTCCTGCACTACCGGATACGGGAACTCTTCGCGTTCGTCCCATTCGGCGGCAGCTGGACGCATGACGTCTTCGGCAAATCCGTGTGTCCAGTCTTTAATCTGTTGCTGGTCATCGTTGAGGGCCATCGAAAATTCACTCATACCCATAAGTTACCGATGGGTAACTCAATATGCACGGCGATGGTAACGATGAATGTGTTTCCGCCATCATGACCCAACTACACAACCTTCGGGTGTGCGCTCGAGGGCCCACACCCGACGCTCCGGTCTCTTCATCGACCGACAGCGAATAATGATCAGCGACGAACCGTCGTACCGTCCCGGGTGGTCTCCACCTGCCAACCGGCCGCTTGCAAGTCGGCACGAATCGCATCAGCGGTGTCGTAGTCTTTCGCCGCCCGAGCAGCATCAAGTGCACCAGCCTGCGCAAGCACATCGGCCGGCACCGCAACTTGTTCAACAAGCCGCAACCCAACCGCACCACACATTTCGCGAACCGCGCTCGTCAAACCAGCCGCAATCGACTCGTCGCCGCCGTCGAGCGCTGAGTTTGCTTGGCGCACCGTGTCAAATAACAGTGCCATCGCTTTGGGTGTATCGAGATCGTCATCCATCGCTGCCCTGAACGCAGCCACCGTCTCAGCGTCAGCCTCTGCCTCACCAAGTGATGCCGTGCGCGCCACGAAACTGTCGAGACCCGCAAGCGAACGACCAGCCGCCTCCAACCCATCGGCAGAGATACCAACCGGGCTTCGGTAGTGCGACTGCAGCAACACCATTCGATAGGCGCGCGGGTCGTACACCTCGATGAGGTCGAGCAGGTTCGACACATTGCCGAGAGACTTCGACATCTTCTCGCCCTCGGCATCGACAACGAATCCGTTATGCATCCAATGGCGAGCAAATTCCCGGCCAAGTGCCACCGCCTGCGCTCGCTCGTTTTCGTGATGCGGAAAGCGAAGATCTTGACCACCGCAATGCAGGTCAAATCCATCGCCGAGCAGCCCGAGACTCATCACCACACACTCGCTATGCCAGCCTGGACGGCCGGCCCCCCATGGCGACTCCCAGGCAGGTTCGCCAGGCTTTGCGAGTTTCCAGAGAGCGAAATCTGCAGGGTGGCGCTTTTCTCCGGCACCGAACACCTCACGCTCACCCCCACCAGCCATCATGTCGTCGAGCGACTGATGGGCAAGCAGTCCGTAACCCTCAACTGATTCGACGGAGAGATACACCCCATCAGAGGTCGCATACGCGGCTCCCGACGACACCAGCGTCGAAATCATCTCCACCATCTCGTCGACCCACTCGGTCGCATGGGGCACATCGGTTGGTCGAAGGACGTCGATGCCTTCCATTGCGCGAAACCAAATGTTCTCGCATTTCGTGGTGATATCAGACCACTCCCGACCCTCACGTTCAGCCCGGTCGATGATCTTGTCATCGATATCGGTGATGTTCGACACCAAACGCACATCGATACCTGACCACTCGAGATACCGGCGCAAAATGTCGTAGACAAGCGTTGCTCGACCGTGTCCAAGATGCGGCGGCCCGTAGACCGTTGGACCACACAGATAGATACTGATCCGCCCTGGTTCGCGCATTGCGAGCTCTCGAACCTGCCTTGTCGCCGTGTCATAAAGGTGCAGCACCAGTCTGAGGCTATTGCCGACGGCCTAGCCTTGATACTCATGGCGAACGTCCCGGAGAAACCAACCCTCGACGGAATTGAACAGCAGTGGTCTGCGGCATGGGACAAAGAGGGCATTTACTCCTTCGACAGAACAGCATCTCGAGCCGATGTCTTCTCGATTGATACTCCCCCGCCAACGGTTTCAGGGTCACTTCATATGGGTCACGTATTTTCGTACACCCATACGGACGCAATCGCACGATTCCACCGAATGAACGGCAAGTCGGTGTTCTACCCAATGGGATGGGATGACAACGGCCTTCCCACCGAGCGACGAGTACAAAATTATTTCGGCGTCCGATGCGACCCCTCACGGCCCTACGAGAGCGATTTCGAACCCCCCTTCCGCGGTGACCCACCCAAAGACCATCGGGCAATCCCCATCTCTCGACCCAACTTCCTCGAACTCTGTGACGAACTCGTCGCTCTTGATGAGCAAGTCTTCGAAGACCTCTTCCGTCGCCTCGGGCTCTCCGTCGACTGGTCACTTCTATACGCAACGATCGACGAGCGTTCGCGTCGCGTCAGCCAACGAGCGTTCCTCCGCAATCTTGCACGTGGAGAGGCCTACAGTGCCGAGGCTCCAACACTATGGGATGTTGACTTCCAGACCGCCGTCGCTCAGGCAGAAATGGAAGATCGCGACCGTCCCGGGGCGTACCACAAACTTGCATTCCATCGCACTGACGGATCGGGCGACATCCTCATCGACACGACGCGCCCAGAACTTCTCGCTGCGTGCGTCGCCCTTGTCGCTCACCCAGACGACGAGCGCTATCAGCCGATCTTCGGATCTACGGTCTCAACGCCGCTCTACGACGTCGAAGTTCCCGTCGTTGCCCACCCGCTTGCCCAGCCCGACAAGGGAACAGGCATCGCAATGATCTGTACCTTTGGTGACCTCACCGACGTCATTTGGTGGCGCGAATTGCAACTGCCCACACGAGCCATCATTGGCCGTAACGGCCGCATCATCGCCGAACCACCAACAGGTGTGAACCCTGACGCCTACGCAGAAATAGCGGGCCTCAACGTCAAACAAGCTCAACGCAAAGTTGTTGAGATGCTGACCGAATCTCAAGAACTCATTGGCGAGCCTCGACCACTCGAACACCCAGTGAAGTTCTATGAACGCGGTGAACGCCCTCTCGAAATTGTCGCCAGCCGCCAGTGGTACATCTCTAACGGAGGACGTGATACCGACACTAGGCATGCGCTCGTCAATCGGGGTCACGAGCTCACCTGGCACCCCGACCACATGCGTCACCGGTACGAAAATTGGGTTGAGGGACTCAATGGTGACTGGCTTGTCAGCCGTCAGCGGTTCTTTGGTGTGCCACTGCCAATCTGGTATCCGCTCGACGCTGATGGAGAGCCAGACCACGACAATCCAATACACCCGAACGAGTCAGACCTTCCCATCGACCCCTCGACCGATGTGCCTGCCGGGTACTCAGTAGATCAACGCGATGTGCCCGGAGGGTTTACGGGCGATCCCGACGTCCTCGATACCTGGGCAACGAGCTCGTTGAGCCCACATATTGCCTCGAAGTGGGAAGAGAGCGACACTCTCTTCAGTCAGGTCTTTCCTATGGACATGCGACCGCAGGGCCATGACATCATCAGGACCTGGCTGTTCTCTTCAATGGTTCGTTCACATCACGAGCACCAAGAAATTCCTTGGCAACATGCAGCGCTCTCGGGGTGGATTCTCGACCCAGATCGCAAGAAAATGTCGAAGTCGAAAGGCAACGTCGTCACACCGATGGCGTTATTCGAGTCGTACGGCACCGATGCCGTTCGCTACTGGGCCGCGTCAGCTCGACCCGGTGTTGATACCGCATTCAGCGAAGATCAGATGAAGGTGGGTCGCAAACTTGCGAACAAACTGTTGAACATCACACGGTTCGTCCACGGATTCGGAAGCGCCCCGACCAACGATGTTGCACTGAACGCCGTCGATGCCTCGATGCTCAGCCGTCTTGACGCCGTCATTGCCGAAGCGACAACAGCGTTCGAAGAATTCGACTATGCCCGAGCACTTGAGCGCACCGAATCATTCTTCTGGTGGTTCTGCGATGACTACGTCGAACTTGTGAAGTCACGCGCCTACGACACCGAGCATGAGCACCAAAGCTCTGCGCTTTTGGCGCTACACACCGCTGTCACCACCTTGCAACGACTGTTTGCACCACTCATTCCGTTTGCGACAGAAGAAGCATGGCGGTGGGATAACGAGACCAGCATCCACATCTCATCGTGGCCGACCACCACGAACGTCAACGGAGACTCAGAGCTTCTCAGCCCTATTCTCGATGCACTCGCCCAGGTTCGCAGGGCTAAGACAGAAGCCAAGGTGAGTCAACGTGCCGTCGTTGAATCGGTCACCGTCTCGATGCCATCTGGTCAACGAGCCGCACTCGATGCCGGTATCGACGACCTCTGTCGGGCAGGATCAATAGAAACGATCACCGTCAATGACACCGACGGTGATGCCGTGACATGTGACGTCACACTCGCACCACAAGAATGATCTCTAGATGACCCAATCGACTACTGCGCCCCGCACATGGCCTCAGCGCCTCACCATCGTTGCGGCAGTAGTTGTTTCCGTGGTGTGTCTCATCGTTGCGATAGCGCTCATCGGTGGACGTCTCGTGCTCGGTCAACGCCAACTTGTGGTCATCGAACCTGCTTCTGACGCACCACTGACGGCGGCCGCCGGCCCCGTCGAACGCCTGATCGAAGTCGGTAGTGACGACGAAGAGAGCATCACGGTCGAAGAAGTTATTGAGGTCACTGTCGGCGATATCGAACCGGGAGCTCGAAACTTCCTTCTTGTCGGCACCGACAACAACGCCTGCATCGACCCCGACTCAAGATACGCCCCCTTTCTGCTCGGGCGCGCCGACTTCGGTGAGCGAGCCGATGTCATTCAGATGTGGAGAGTAAATACCGAAACCGGGGCCATTGCCGCACTGTCATTTCCCCGCGATCTATATGTTCGCCTCGACGGGGGGCGCCGTGGCCGAATCAACAACGCATTCGATACCGATGACCCAAACGGCTTGATTTCGACGATCCGATCAAACTTTGGAATCGAGACCGACCACTACGTTCAGATTGACTTCTGCGCATTCAAAAATCTCGTCGACTCTGTCGATGGCGTTGGGATCCCGTTTGAGTCGCCAGTGCGCGACCGTGGCACCGGTCTTGCAATCTCATCAGCAGGGTGTAGCACGCTCAATGGTGACGACGCTCTCGCCTATGTGCGCTCCCGGAAACTTGAATTTGAGCGTCCCGCAGGGAGCGACAACTGGGTCATTGACCCTTCGAGCGACTGGGGTCGCATCGCTCGTCAGCAAGATTTCATTAAGCGGACACTTGCCAAGGTGGTCAATTCTGGACTCACCTCTCCGTCGGTTGCGAGTGCCCTCATCGAAACGAATGCTGATCAGGTTGTGACCGACAGCGAACTTTCAGTGTCGACAATGCTTGGCTTCGCAAATATTCTGCGTTCGGTCGACACCGCAAACGCACGCTCCTATCAAATCGCTGCTGCCGGCCGAATTGTGAGCGGCGAATCGGTACTCATTCCGACGCTTCGAAATAGCGAAATGCGGGCGATTCTCGACATCTTTCAGGGTGATTCTCTGATCGAAGGAACGTCGATCACTCTCGATGACATTGCAACCACGACCACAACCGTGATCGCTGACGAGCAGCAAGAAGAACAAGAAGAGCAAGCGTCTGTGGTCGGTGCCGCCGGTCAGTCGACACCCCTCATCGTCGGTCTCGTGCAGCAAGACACACCCGACGACAACACCCTGGGATGGGTACCTGACCCGAACATTATTTGCGACTGAGAACTTCGTCGAGTGCTCTCGCAACATCGTGTGGGCCTTCAACACCCACCACAGCGGCTCCGGTCACATCTGCAAAACACTGAGCATCGGCGATGTCATCAGCCGGCGACACGATGACTAATTCTTCAAGTGACTGCGCGAACGGGACCGCCTCATCGATTGCACGATCGCGACAATCAGACAGCAACACCGTGAGGTGACGACCACATCGAGCGGCTTCGTGTTCGGTGATGGCCGCTCGAAGACCATCAGACACGTTTGTAGTTCCGTGACCCTTGAGAGAGAGCACTGCGTCGACAACGCCATCGGTTGAAGCGTGGGCAGATGTCACCATTGATCTCACCACCTCTGCTGTTCCTGAGAATGCAATGACCGCGTGAAATGCAGGGGCCCGAAGAGCGACTGCGGCCGCTGCAAGAGCCGCCGAGGCCAACGCCTCGCCTTTCATCGATCCCGAACGATCGATCACCAAACACACCGCCGTATCGGGTCGCTCCCAGTCGATGACGCGCATCATGTCAGCGTCGACAAGCGAACCCCCAGATTCAGCCACCAACTCAACTGCAGCATCGACATCGAGATCACCACCATCTCGAAGTGGAAGCGAACGGAGACGCCCAACCTTTCCTTGCGCTGCGCGTCCACGTCGCGCAATATCGATAACAATTCGCTCAGCGACACGTCGGGCTTTTGCCCGGAGTTCAGGGTCAACTGCATCACCGAGTGTGACGAGAAGCGATACGGCCTTATCAGGACTGTCAGCGAGCAACCGATCCATCACATGCTCGTCAAGTTCGCCAACCTCAGGAGAGAGCTCATCGAAATGTTCGATCGCTGTCATCTGTTGCCGAGAGACCATTGTGCGGGGAGCGACTCCTCCCGGAGAGCCAGACGGCGGAGGGGTTAGATTGCCCGACTCGTCGTGGCCGGGCTCGCCACTTTTCCCTCCGGAGGCGCGGTCTCCTCATCGCTCGGTCGGCAAAAAATAGATCTCCACAGGTCGGTGACGATCTCTTCAGATGTGCGAGACACGCCTTCTCGCACTCTCACCCGTCCCGAGAGCGCAACAAGCGCAGCGTCGAGAGTGACCTCATCATCGTCGACCGCAAGCGATCGCAATTCAGCCAGTTCTCGGGCCACAGCACACAAGTCGATCGCACCTCTGATCGACGAACCCGTTCGAAGATCAGGGTGCTCACGGGTGGCACGAACGATCTCAACCGCTGCTGATTGCACACGGGCAGGAACGTCATCATGCTGAGACCCGACGATCGACCGTTCATCTTCTGCCGACTGATAACCCATGGCGACCCTGCAAACACGGTCATACACCGCACCCGCAATGCGGGCGGTTCCGACCGCATCAAATGGGTTCATCGCCGCAACCAGACGAAAGCCCTCCTGTGCCTCAACCCGCCCGAGCCGCGGCACGTGCACCTCCCGCTCGCTCATCACGGTGACAAGAGCATTCAGAGTTTCCTCTGGCACGCGATTGATCTCTTCGACGTACAGCAGTGAGCCATTCCGAAGGGCTCGCACCAGCGGGCCGTCGACGAAAATGTCGGGTGAATACCCCTCAGCCAGCACTAATGCCGGGTCGAAATGACCGATTAAGCGGGCAGGCGTAAGTTCGGCTGTTCCCTCGACAAACTCAAAGCCCAAGCCCACCGCAGACGCAACCCCTCGAAGGAGAGTCGACTTGCCGGTTCCTGGCGGCCCTTCCAGCAACACGTGTCGGTCAGCCGCAAGCGCAGCGACTACCAATTCAGCTTCGCGACGGCGTCCGACCACCTCAGCAGAGAGTTGGTCGACGACCAGTCGAGTAGTCACCATGTCACAGGTTGTTTTCAGTCGTAGATGATGACGCCGCGAATGTTCTCGCCATTACGCATTGCCTCATACCCCTCATTGATCTGATCGAGGGTGTAGGTCTGCGTCACGAGCTCATCAAGTTTCAACTGGCCCTGCGTGTACAACTCCATGAGCTTTGGAATATCGGTCCTGATGTTGGCTGAACCAAACAGTGACCCGACAATCTCTTTTTCAAAGAGGGTCAGGAACGCTCCAGGAATCGAGATTGATTGCTCGTGGGTCGGATGAATGTTGGTGACGACGGTTCGTGACTTCTTCGCACTCAACCAGAACGCTTCGCCGAGGACGCTTCCATCGCCAACGCCCATCGTCATGATGACCTTGTCGAAACCGCGTCCCCACGTTGCCTCACCGAGGTTTTCGAGGGCTTCTGCGACCGACGCATAGGTATGGGTCGCACCGAACTCCGTTGCCATCTCACGCTTGAATTCCCCCGGATCGCTCGCAGTAAGCGAACGAGCTCCTGCGAGCTTCGCACCCTGAATCGCGTTGGAGCCAATACCGCCACAACCAACAACCGCAACAAAGTCGCCCGGCTTAATGTCAGCTGCGTACACGGCCGATCCCCAACCGGTCACCACGCCACATCCGAGCAAGCATGCTTTGTCGAGCGGCCAATCTTTTTCGATCTTCACGCAGCTCGCCTCGTTGACCACCGTGTGCTCCGCGAAGGTGCCGAGCAAGCACATCAATGTGAGGTCTTTCCCGTCGAGCGTGTGATGTCGGGCGGTGCCATCGGAGATCTGCATGCCTCGTGCAAACTCGGTGCCGCCAACATCACAAAGGTTTGAGTGTCCTTCAGAGCATGGCCCGCATCGACCGCATGCAGGAATAAATCCAAAGACGACATGGTCGCCCGGTTCAAGCCACGTCACACCTTCGCCAACTTCAACAACGACTCCGGCGCCTTCGTGGCCACCGATGATTGGCATTTCGGCAGTTGCTCCAGCCAGATCGCCGGTCACGAGGTGTTCATCGGAATGGCACATTCCTGAGGCGGCAAGCTTCACGAGGACCTCGCCGGCTTTTGGTGGATCTAGTTCAATCTCTTCGATGCTCCACGGTGCGTGAAGCTCGTGCAAGACCGCTGCTCGTGTCCTCATATTGATTACCCCCTAGATGTGGCGCCACGACATGGCACGCTCCGTTCCTGAAGAGTAGTGGTCAATTGCGCCGAGAGCCATAGCCGGGTCACGACGATGTACCATCTCTGTATGGACACAACTCAGCCTCAGATCACCGAAGAACGTCCAGAAGACGTTTCAGACGCCGAAGCTGTTGCCGAAGAGCTCGAACTCGTCGAGGAAATTTCCATCGACGGCATGTGCGGCGTTTACTGAAATTCACCTCGCCGTGCTCGATTCGCCTCTGAAGTTGCACCCCTCGGTCGCCTTGCGTCCCGAGCCGTTTGGCGCACTGGCATACCACTACGACAACCGACGACTGATCTTCTTGAAACACCCGACAATCGTTGATGTCGTAAAAGACCTCGCGCAGCACCCCGACCTGCGGTCGACCCTCTCGGCTCACGGCATCGATGAGCAGCAGTGGGATAACTACGACAAAGCCATCTGCTCGCTGATCGAATCAGACGTTGTGGTGGCACGATGACCGCTCTGACCGAGCGCATGAAAGACGGGCTTGACGCCCCGATCTGCATCACCTGGGAATTGACCTATTCCTGCAACCTTTCATGCGTTCACTGCCTTTCATCATCAGGCCGACGTGATCCGAAAGAACTCACCACCGAAGAAGCTTTCCGAGTTGTCGACGAACTGCGCGACATGCAGGTGTTCTACGTCAATATCGGTGGCGGTGAACCAATGATTCGCCGAGACTTCTTCGAGATCGTCGAGTACGCAACTTCAAGTGGCGTTGGTGTGAAGTTTTCAACGAACGGCACATACATCGACGCTGCAACGGCGCAACGGCTCGCAGCGATGGAGTATCTCGACATTCAGATCAGCCTCGATGGTGCCGACGCAGCGACGAATGATGCGATTCGGGGCGAGGGCTCGTACGACACTGCAATGACCGCAATGCGTCACCTCAAAGATGCAGGTTTTGGTGAATTCAAAATTTCTGTCGTCATCACCCGACACAACATTGCACAGCTCGATGAGTTCAAAGCGATAGCTGACGAGTTCGGTGCCCAACTTCGGATTACCCGGCTTCGGCCTTCAGGTCGCGCTGTCGATACCTGGGAAGAGCTTCACCCAACCCTTGATCAGCAGCGCACCCTGCACCAGTGGCTGCTCGGTCACGGTGAGAATGTGTTGACCGGTGATTCGTTCTTCCACCTCAACGCCCTCGGCGAGAGTCTGCCGGGCCTCAATCTCTGCGGAGCTGGCCGTGTTGTGTGCTTGATCGATCCGATTGGTGATGTCTACGCGTGCCCGTTCGTTATCCATGATGAATTCCTTGCGGGCAACGTTCGCGATGACGGTGGGTTCGCGGCGGTTTGGCGAACGAGCGACTGCTTCACTGAATTGCGCGGACCTCAATCGGCTGGCGCCTGTGCCTCATGTGGCTCGTGGGATGCCTGTCAGGGCGGATGCATGGCAGCAAAGTTCTTCACGGGTCTGCCTCTCGATGGCCCTGACCCAGAATGCGTTGGTGGTGACGGTGAGTACGCACTGGCGTCTGCGGGTGCGATCCCTCGACCGAGCGGTGATCACTCGAAACCGGTTGCGGTTCAGCTTGGTCGTCGTAGCAACGTATGACTTGGGTGCTCATCGTTGTCGCGGCATATGTCGTCGGCATGTTCCCGAGTGCAATCCTCGTTGCTCGAGCCGCCGGTGTCGACATCACGTCGGTTGGCTCCGGAAACCCAGGTGCAGCGAACATCACTCGGAACCTCGGCTGGAAACGCGGTGCCTGGGTCTTTGTGCTCGACGCGGCAAAAGGTGCAGCCGCAGTGGGAGCCGGCCTCGCAATCGATGGTCGGCCACTCGCCTATCTCGCTGGTGCAGCGGCAATTCTTGGGCATTGCTATCCGGCCACTCGAGGCTTCAACGGCGGAAAGGGTGTCGCAACGGGAGGTGGCGCATATGCAGTGCTAACCCCCCTGGTGTTCGTGATACTCGTGCCGACATGGGTCGTCATATCAAAGGCAACGAAAACAGCCGCACTCGCTTCGCTGATCGTGCTGTGCGCAATTCCCGTCGGAGTCTGGGTGACAGGCCGCGAGCTCTGGGAGATACCGGCCTCGATCGGAATCGCCCTTCTTATCGCTCTTCGTCACGCAAGCAATATTCGGCGTATGCGAAGCGGCTCTGAGCTCAGCCTGTGATCAACTACAGCTGAAGTTCTCGAAGAAGTTCAGAGAAGTCGTAACTATCGAGACTCGGCAAATGACGATCGACGACATCGTGGAGCAGTTGTTGCCATATGTCATGTCGGAAAAAGAAGCGACCCTCGCGCACGACATAGTTCAACAAGAAGAATCGGTACGCCTCTTTTAAGAACAAGACCTCTTCTGGGCTCAACGGGAACACCGAATGGTATGCCCGAAGGAACTGCCGGAACCGAGGTTCGAACATGGTGTGGGCACCGTAGGTAAATGTTGAACGGTCGCCGGTGCGAGATGACACGCGCGAGAGGAAATAGAAGTCGAGGAGCCGCGTTTCGTAGCGGAACCAGTCGTAGTCCCATCGGCTAAACAAACGAAACCGACCAGAATCAGAGAAGTCAACAGAGAAGTTTCCGAGGTTCCAGTCGATGAGCACTGGTTGTTTTGCCCAGTAGTCGTAACCCGACTCATGCACTGCCATCAGAAATCGATGCGTGTGTCGACGAACAAGATCGATTCTCGACGGGTCGAGACTAAGTTCATCTGCCGCTCGCCTGCTGGCGGTCAGGTCGTATAGCGCAATCGCGTCGGATGTGACAGTTTTCGATGTGGGTGGCACGAGGCGAGCCACGCCAGCGGTCGCCCGATGGAACCGTGCCACCTCTTCACCAAAGTTGGTGACCTGTTCGGGAGCAAGAATCGCCGGCAGGTGATCCCGCACTTCGACCTCACGGTAAAAGGCAACCCAGACATCGCCGTCGTACCACACGTAGGGTCGTCCGTCGGCCGTGAGTGTGCTGGCCATGAACTGCTCATATGGCCCCCCGTCGAGCAGCCGAGACGTTCGGTGCAGGCGATCGTGATCTTCGGCAAACAGGAAGAACGACCCATAGTTTGATGATTTTGCAATGATCGTTCCGCCATCATCAAGCTGCAGCCGGTACACACGGTTTGTTGACACCATCGCTGACAATTCGCCAAGGTCGATGATCTTCCGACCATCGCCGTACTCACTCCACGCCTGCAAAACCGACTGGCGATGCCGCTCGTCAGAAATGTCGACAGTCACGTTGCCGTCCTGAGGCGAAGACTGTTTGACACAACAAAGACACTAGATAAGACCATCGCCAGACCAGCGACAAGTGGGGAAAGTTGCCCTGACATGGCAAGGGGGACGGCAGCAACGTTGTAACCAAACGCCCACAACAGGTTCACCTTGATCGTTCGAAGTGTGCGACGCGACAGTTCGATCGCCTCGACCACCGATGTGAGATCGTTGCGCATGAGTGTGAGATCGCTGGCGTGAACGGCGACATCTGAACCCGCTCCCATCGAGATTCCAAGATCAGCCGCAGCAAGGGCGGCTGCATCATTCACGCCATCTCCCACCATTGCGACTTGTCGACCTTCGGCCTGCAGGTCGCTAATGAGCGACAACTTCTCTGAGGGACTGAGCTCTGCGTACACGTCTTTAGAATCGATACCGACCTCGTGGGCAATGACGTCCGCAACCGCACGACGGTCACCTGTTGCCATCAGAGGTCTAATTCCAAAAGCTTTCATTTCTGCGATCGCATCTGCGCTAGATGGTTTCGCTCGATCGGCAACAAAGATTTTTCCGACCAGTGTCCCATCGACGACCACATCAACGCCGGTCTCTGCGCTTCTCGATGGATCTGCCGAGGTGCATACCTCAACAATGACGCCTCCTACTGCACCTCGCACGCCAAAGCCGGGAATGTTGACGGCATCAACCGCCACCGGGAGTTCACCTTCGGTCTCCTGCAGGGCCGCATCAACGATTGCTCGGGCGATCGGATGTTGATGCGATGCTTCAACGGCCCCAGCATGGTGAAGCACGTCGTCACGCGACCAGCCACCAACGCCGGTGACCGACGTTACCCACATCTGCCCGGTCGTGATCGTGCCCGTCTTATCGAGAACAAGTGTCTCGACCGTGCGCGTTTGTTCAAGAATGTGAGGTCCGCTGATCAAAATGCCTGCTCGAGCTCCTCGACTGGTCCCCACGAGCAACGCCATTGGAGTTGCGAGTCCGAGGGCGCACGGGCACGCAATGATCAGCACCGCAACGCCGGTCGAAAACGCATCTTCAGCTGATGAGCCAAACAGCAGCCATGCGATTGTCGTCACCACTGATAACGCCACTATTACCGGAACAAATACCGCCGACACCCGGTCAGCAATTCGTTGAACGGGAGCAGTACCTGACTGGGCATTCATAACAAGTCGTGCGATTGCAGCAACCTGGGTATCTCGTCCAATCTTCGTCGCCCGCACGACTAGTACACCGTCACCGTTTATCGCCGTTCCAACAACATCGGAACCCGGTTCGACCTCAACGGGCACGCTCTCACCGGTGAGCATCGACATATCGACCGAAGATGATCCCTCAATGACGACTCCGTCAGTTGCGATTCGATTGCCAGAAGCGACGACAAATACGTCATCAACCTGCAGTAAATCAACCTCAACAATGCTTGTTGTTCCGTCTCCTCGACGAACCTCGACAGTGTCACCGGCCGTTTCCAGCAGAGCATTCACCTCATCACCAATACGCCGTTTTGACCGATGCTCGAACCACCTGCCCGCAAGCACGATCGCAACTGTTGTTGATGCCACCTCGAAGTACAGGTGGTCTCCCCCACCAGCAAACGACATCGGCATCGACATTCCGATGTCTCCGGCAGATGTTGCGAGCAACGCCCACACCGACCATGCCAACGAGGCAAGCACGCCAATGGAAATGAGTGTGTCCATGGTGGTTTTGCCGTGCCGAAGATTCAGCACCATCGAACGGTGAAACGGGAAGCCCGACCAGAGCGCGACCGGGAGCGTGAGCCCGAGGGTGAACCCTTGCCAGCCGCCAAACTGCAGGACACTCACCATCGACATCAACAGCACGGGGATACCTAGTGCGATCGCAACAACAAGTCGGCCTTCGAGATCGACATAGCGTTCACGCCGTTCACGGCCAACTTCTTCAAGAGTGCTCGCCTTATAGCCGGTGTGTTCGATTGTCGAGATAAGCGACGCAACGTCGATCGTGTCGGTTGCGGTTACCCATGCTCGCTCAGCGGCATAATTCACTGAGGCTTCGACGCCATCAATTCGGTTGAGTCGCCGCTCGATGCGAGATGCGCAGGCTGCGCACGTCATTCCGTCAATGACAAGTTCGACGGTGACTTCAGGCGACGTCGAATCCAGCTTCATCGATCGCTACGACAACTGCTTCATGGTCAACCCCTGAACCGGTAACCGTGACCAACTTTGTCTCAAGGTCAACTACTACAGACGACACACCGGCAACCGCTGATACCTCTTTTTGGATTGCGGCCTCGCAGTGACCACATGTCATTTCAGGAACAGAGAGTTTGAGCCGAGTACTACCCACAGCCCACACGTTATGCCATCGCTCAGCGATGCACCACCGGAGGTATCTAGGGCTTACCCGTCGAGCTCAGATGCCGCTTCGCAGGGTCGAAAGAGCTCCGACTGCAAGCTCTTCAACCGCGTCACGGAAACCGTTGAGGATCTCTTCGTCGACGTCGTCTCCCATTGCGCCATGGAGATACCTGGCGTACACACCTTCAGAAATGACCGCCAGCCTGAACGCCGAAAAGGCGACGAAATAGGGAATATTGCTCACGTCGCGACCGGTTCGAGCTGCGTATCGCTCAACCAACTGCTGATACGAGGGGAATCCTCCGGCACCCGTTGGGTCGTTCGAGCGTTGACCATTGCCCTCAGGGTCTGCCCAATACACACCGAGATATCCAAGGTCAGCCAGCGGGTCACCAAGGGTGCATAGCTCCCAGTCGAGCACCGCAGCAACACGGTTGCTATCGAGGTTGGTGAGGCAGTTTCCAAGTCGATAATCGCCGTGAGCGATCGAAACCGAATGCTGCTGAGGAATTGATGCAGCCAACAGATAGGCAACCTCATCGATTTCGGGAAGATCTCGGGTTCGAGAATCAGCCCACTGACGCGTCCAACGTTTCACCTGTCGTTCGACATAGCCCTCTCGACGAGCAAGATCTCCAAGCCCAACAGCGTCAACGTCAATCGCGTGCAGGTCAGCGAGAACATCGACGAGATCAAATGCAACTGCCTCGCGCTGCTCGATCGAAAGCTCAGCCCCTTTCTCAGGACTGTCAAGCACGATGCCATCAACGAAATCCATCACATAAAACGGAGCCTGATTTACTGAATCGTCTGCACACAATCCCAATGTTTTCGGCACTGGCACATCGGTTGTTCCGACGGCTGAAATGATCTTGTGCTCGCGTGCCATATCGTGAGCGGTCGCAAGGACATGTCCGAGTGGTGGACGGCGAAGCACGAACCGGCGCCCGTGCCGGTCGGTCACCTTGTAGGTGAGATTTGAACGACCGCCTTCGATTAGCGTGAATTCGTACGACCCCTCAATTCCCTCGATGTGCGCATCGAGCCAAGCGGTTACCAGCTCGCTATCTATCCCTGGGGTCGACATACCGAATGAAACTACTTCGGCGCCGATGTCCTCGGTTAGCCGGGCCGGCCGACGTCAACAACCTTGTTCCAATTCACACTGGTGATGCTCACAAATTTGCCTGGGGATGGAGCGTGCACCATCTGACCGTCGCCTAGGTAAACCCCTACGTGGCTAATCGGATTGTGGTAAAAGATTAAATCTCCGGGCTTTGCCTCAGTCCTAGGCACCGATGGGAGTGCATTTGACTGCATACGAGAGTTTCTTGGCAGCACAACACCCGCTTGTGCCCAGGCGTAATGAGTCAATCCTGAGCAGTCAAAAGAAACCCCTGGCAAAGATGTTGCATACCGGTATGGCACTCCAATCTGGCCAAGGGCCGCGGTTACTGCCACCCCTGCCATTCCGGATGGCGCTGGGTAGTTTGCAATGAGTTCTTCAGTAGCGGGACTTGACCCACCCCCAGATGGCGACCCTGATCCTCCAGAGTTCCTCCTATTAACCTCGGCTTGTTCGCGCTGGTATTCGGCAAGAGCTGCGGCTAGCCGCCGTTCTTCCTCAGCTTTAATCAGGGCTCCTAGCTTCCGTTCAGCAGACTTTCGCGCCGATTCGTACTCAACGGTTGAAGACTCAACCTCGTCCAACATGCCAGTTATCTGGGCAGCAAGATCTTCTGATTCTTTACGAAGCCGGTTGAGTTCAAGCTGTTCGAGTTCAAGCTCGCGAATTGCCGCCTGAAGGTCATCGGTCGTACCAACACCAACACGAAGTGCTACTCGGGACAACTGGTCACGGGTCAATATGTCGCTATAAGCGGTGGCATTCGACAGCAATGGGCCAAGAACATCAGTGCTAGAGCGAGTGAACGCCCGAACCGCAACGGTGGAGAGATCACTCTGTAGCTCACCAAGTTCGGCTTGTCGGAGGGCAACTCGACCTTTCGCAAGTTCGATATCGTCTCCTAGCAGACGTTGTTCGTCCATTGCCACCGCGTAATCCTCGATCAGAATGTCAGCCCGTTCGTGAAGGCGTTCAAGTTCATCAACAATTCGTCGAACTTCTTGCTCCTGTTGATCGACCGTTTGAGCATGAGCGGCATGCGGTAACACGGGAACCACTGTCAGCACGAAAGCCGCAAGGCCGATTGCAGATCGGCGACGTTGTGGGCGAACATCACGAGCGGAAAACATCAGATTTCAAGCGTACCGTATGTTACGAAATGATGTCGATCAGGTCGACGGCCAGACCGTCACTCCCATTCGATGGTGCCAGGGGGCTTTGATGTGACGTCATACGCCACCCGGTTAATACCCGGCACCTCGTTGATGATCCGCTGTGACATCCGCTCCAGAAGGTCATATGGGAGGCGCGCCCAATCTGCGGTCATCGCATCGTCGCTGGTGACCGCCCGAATGATGATCGGGTGTCCGTAGGTGCGCTCATCACCCATCACACCAACCGAACGGATATCAGGAAGAACAGCAAACGCCTGACAAATCTCGCTGTCGAGGCCAGCGAGCGCGATCTCTTCGCGCACGATGGCGTCAGCCTCCTGCAACACCGCCACCCGCTCGGGGGTGACCTCGCCAATAATACGCACGCCAAGCCCCGGGCCCGGGAACGGCTGCCGCCACACCATTTCATCGGGAAGACCAAGTTCAGTTCCGAGTGCCCGAACTTCGTCTTTGAAGAGCTCTCGTAACGGCTCGACAAGTTCAAGGGTCATATCTTCTGGAAGACCACCCACGTTGTGATGGCTCTTAATGACCTCTGCGGTGCCGTCAACTCCGCCGCTTTCGATGAGATCTGGATACAAGGTGCCTTGAACTAGGAACTTTGCTTCCGACAAGCCTCCGGTGTGCTCTTCAAAAATACGGATGAAGAGCTCGCCAATCGCTTTGCGTTTTGCCTCGGGCTCAGATATTCCCCCGAGGCGCTCAAAAAACCGTTGCCCTGCGTCAACATGAATAAGTTCGATACCCATGTTGCGTCGGAATGTCTCGACCACCTGTTCGCTCTCGCCTTTACGCATGAGACCGGTGTCGACGTAGACGCAGGTCAATTGAGCACCGATCGCTCGATGGACAAGTGCAGCCGCGACCGACGAGTCAACACCTCCAGAAAGCCCGCAAATGACCCGAGCGTCACCGACTTGTTCTTTGATGAGCCCCACCTGCTCATCAACAACAGACGACATCTTCCATTCGGGGTCGCACCCAGCAAGCTGATGTAGAAACTGGCTGAGAACTGCAATGCCGTGAGGCGAGTGCACCACCTCGGGGTGGAACTGCACACCCCAGATCTTTCGAGGAGTGCTTTCAAGCACTGCAACCGGAGCGTCAGGGGTGCATGCGGTTGCAACGAAGCCGTCCGGGACTTCTGTGATGGCATCGAAGTGACTCATCCACACGTCATGAACGGTCGGCATGTCATCGGTAAGGAGATCAGATGCCCCCGTGCAGGTCATCTCCGCACGACCGTACTCACCTCGCATACCTCGGCCCACTGCGCCACCAAGCTGTGAGGCGATGAGTTGCGCGCCATAACAGATACCGAGAATGGGAATCCCAAGGTCATATATCGCAGGGTCGAGTGTGGGGGCGCCATCAACGTGCACGCTCTTCGGTCCACCGGAAAGAATGATTCCTGCCGGCTGTGCAGCAGCGACCTCGTCTGCAGAGATGCGATGTGGAACGATTCGCGAATACACCTGTAATTCTCGAACGCGGCGAGCGATGAGTTGTGCGTACTGAGCCCCGAAGTCAACGACGAGAACTTCTTGACGAGTCGACGAGTCATTTGACGGAAGGGCGGGCGTCACCCAACCGATGGTAGACATTCAATGTGGCCATTCAACGCTCCGCATCCGATCATCGTCGAGAAATTTCTCGACGCCTCGCCTTCGCTGCCGCTACTGCCATTGCCGCGATCACCTTTATCACAATGGGTACCAGGTTGGTATCAGCTGAAGAAGGCTCTGATATCGGTCACGCCAACACACCATCGGTGACCTACAACGACTTCATTCCTGAAGAACGAGACCTCAGCGACTGCATCAGCGCGATTCCAAAACCAGGCTGCGGAAGTGAGGCGAAAGGCGGCTGGCGTCAAATGCTCGTCTTCGGTCTCGTGATCAGCGGCGTTGGTTTCATCGGCTGGCGAATCGTTGCCGGCGCACGAAAGAATCAACCGGTCTCGTCACTTCAGACCGAGGGCGAATAAAGCCGAACGAGTAGGTCGACCAACATTCGACCGGTTGCACCCCACACCGTCTCATCAGCCAACTCAAAGAAGTGCAAGAGCCGATCGGTAGGCGAACTCCCCCACAACTCCCCGTGATAAGTGCCAGTCGCCGTGAGTTCAGCTAGTGGCACCCACATCACCTTGTCAGCTTCCATCGTCTGTGGAGCGAGTGGCACCGGAGCGTCAAGTAAGCCGACCTTTGGAATGATGTAGCTCATACTCACCACGGTGTTCACATGGGAAAGTTCACCGACGATCGTCACCAACGATGGGTCGAGACCTACTTCTTCATGAGCTTCCCGCAAGGCGGTCTGCGTGGCGGTTTCTCCTGGATCCATCCGACCACCCGGAAACGAGATCTCCCCTTTGTGTTGGCGGAGCTGCTGAGAGCGCCGTGTCAACAAGACTTCAACCCCTTGCGAACCAGGAGCGAGTGCGACCAGAACAGCAGCGTGGCGAGCGCCGTCGAATGCTGGCTGGATTGGTAAACCCTCGGTATCGACAACCTCGGTTATCTGTTGGTTAGAGATGATCGCTTCAGCATCAACGTTCCAGGGCGGGCTCATCACCCGATTCCACACCGTCGGACGCGGAACTACCTGCTGTCCGCCCCGAGGCGCTAGTTCACTCACTCGTTGAGGTTCCTGGCACCCATCCGGATTGAACAAGTTCGTTGAGCACTTCAGCCATGCCAGCAGTCTTCAGGTTTGCAAGCACCTTGCCTGGGAGTTGCTCGCCGCGCTCCCATTCGTCCCATGCGGTCTGCAACTTGTTGAGATCAGGTGCTGGACGTTCAAAAGCCATGAGGTCATTCTACGGACGGATTGATTGAGCGTCGCTTTCAACAGGAACCGAAAAACAATGGAGCCCGGGCATGTGCCCGGGCTCCATCAAACGACTCAGAGTCGTATGGGCATCACATCATGCCGCCCATACCTCCCATTGGGTCCATGCCGCCACCCATTGCTGGGGCAGGCTCTGGCTTGTCGGCAACGACACACTCGGTCGTGAGAACAAGCGCAGCGATCGATGCAGCGTTTTGCAATGCTGCACGAGTCACCTTGGCGGGGTCGATAATGCCAGCCTTGACGAGATCGGTGATTTCGCCTGTGGCTGCGTTGAGGCCGACGGCCCCAGACTCAACCTCAACGGCCTGAACCATGACTGAGCCCTCAAGGCCAGCGTTCATCGCAATGTTGCGAGCTGGTGCCACGAGTGACTCATAGACCAAGCGTGCGCCGGTCTGCTCATCGCCTTCGAGACCAGAAACAACATCGGCAACTGATGCACGGGCACGGACGAGAGCGGTACCGCCACCGGCGACGACACCCTCTTCGATTGCTGCACGTGTTGCTGACACTGCGTCTTCAATGCGGTGCTTCTTCTCTTTGAGTTCGACCTCGGTGGCTGCGCCAACCTTGATCACAGCAACGCCGCCAGCGAGCTTTGCGAGGCGCTCTTGGAGCTTCTCACGGTCCCAGTCTGAATCGGTGTTGTCAATCTCAGCCTTGATCTGGTTAATACGACCGACAACATCTTCACCTGATCCGCCACCGTCAACGATGGTGGTTGCATCTTTGGTGATGATGACGCGCTTTGCGGTTCCGAGCAGGTCGAGCGTGGTGTTCTCCAACTTGAGGCCGACATCTTCGCTGATGACCTGACCGCCGGTGAGCACTGCCATGTCTTGGAGCATTGCCTTGCGACGATCGCCGAAGCCAGGAGCCTTGACCGATGCTGAAGCAAACGTGCCGCGGATCTTGTTGACGACGAGGGTTGCGAGTGCTTCACCTTCGATGTCTTCAGCGATGATCACGAGTGGCTTGCCGGTCTTCATGACGCCTTCAAGGACGGGAAGGAGCGACTGAACCGTTGAGATCTTGCCCTGGTTGAGGAGAATGTAGGGCTCCTCGAGGACTGCCTCTTGACGGTCGGTGTCGGTCACGAAGTATGGCGACAAGTAGCCCTTATCGAACTGCATGCCCTCGGTGAACTCAAGCTCGGTGCCGAATGTGTTCGACTCTTCAACGGTGACAACACCGTCTTTGCCGACCTTGTCGATCGCCTCAGCGATGACCTCGCCGATCGAGTTGTCTGCAGCTGAGATGGTTGCAACGTTGGCAATGTCTGACTTGTCGTCAACATCTTTGGCCTGAGCGAGAATCGAGTCGACAGCTGCTTTCACAGCCTGCTCGATACCCTTTTTCACGCCCATGGGGTTGGCGCCAGCGGCGACGTTCTTCATGCCGACCTGCACCATTGACTGTGCGAGCACGGTTGCGGTGGTGGTGCCGTCACCTGCGACGTCATTGGTCTTGGTCGCGACTTCCTTCACGAGCTGGGCGCCCATGTTCTCGAACTTGTCTTCAAGTTCGATTTCTTTTGCGATCGAGACACCGTCGTTGGTGATAGTTGGAGCACCAAACTTCTTGTCGAGCACGACGTTGCGGCCCTTCGGCCCGAGGGTCACTTTGACCGCATCGGCGAGCTTGTTGACACCGGCCTCAAGGGACTTACGGGCGTCGTCATCAAACTTCAAAATTTTTGCCATGTTGTTACCTCACTTCTCCACAATTGCAAGTACGTCGCGGCCCGAAAGAACGAGCAAATCATCGCCATCGACGGCGACTTCAGTTCCGCCGTACTTTGAGTACAGGACAACGTCACCAACGTTGATGCCAAGCGGAATCAGTTCACCGGTGGCCTCGGCGCGCTTTCCAGGGCCTACAGCGAGAACGGTGCCCTGCTGTGGCTTTTCCTTTGCCGTATCGGGAATCACGAGTCCTGACGCAGTCTGCGTCTCGGCCTCATTCGGCTTGACGACAATGCGGTCATCGAGCGGCTGTAAATTCATGTTGCAAGCCTCCATGGCGTGAACAGGGGTTGATGTAATAACGCCAATTAGTTTGTTAGCACTCATAATTGACGAGTGCTAAGGCTACGGTGCAGGTGACTGATTAGCAACCGGCAATAGGGAGTGCTAGTCGGTTGAGCGATCGGTTCCTGCAGCGTTCACACCAGCTTTTCGCAGCAACTCGATGGTTTCCGCAAGAGGAAGCCCGACCACGTTTGACACACTGCCCGAGATCGATGAGACAAATGTTGCGGCCCGGCCTTGAATACCGTACGCCCCCGCCTTATCGAGGGGTTCTCCGGTGCGGACATACCAGTCGATTTCTTCAGTACCGAGACACCTAAACGTCACCGCAGTTGACACGACCACCGTGTCGACAAGGTCACCATGGGCTACACAGACCGCAGTATGGGTGAAGTGCTCCCGACCTGATAACGACCGCAACATCGAGGCTGCGTCTGCAGCATCAGCCGGTTTCGCAAGAATCTCTCCATCGCGATCAACTGTCGTATCGGCGGCGAGAACGACCGCATTCGGGTACGACTCACGCACCGCTTGTGCCTTCAACGTGGCGACACGAGCGACATAAGTTTTGGCGTCCTCACCAACCAGCGACGATTCGTCAACGTCAGCTGGCACCACTATGAAGTCAACATCAAGATCGCTCAACAGTGATTTCCGGCGCGGTGAACCCGATGCAAGAACAAGTTCAGCCACCCGAAATCGCCATCTCTCGGGCGTCATCAGGAATCGTCATATCGCTATCTGCATCGTCAGCGGTGAGAAAGCCCTCTGGCAACGCAACTTTGATGGGGCCATTCGTGTGACCGCGTCGAATGCGCGCCCCTCCCTCAACGATCTGGGCTGACCGGTCGAGTTCGGCGAGCAACTGCTCAAGCTCAGCAATGGTCGCCACCATCGAAAAGCGACGCCGCACTTCAGGGCCAACCGGATACCCGGTGAGATACCACGAGGCATGCTTGCGGAAATCTCGCATTGCGAAATTCTCACCATCGAGCCGCTTGCCCTTCTTCATCACCACATCAGCCGAATAATGATCAACAAGGGCCCGAGCGTGCGAGAGCATTCCATCGGCGACCTCACCGAGTGAGCGAAGCGCTGGAACCTCTCGGCCTGCAAATGCATCGACCAGATCAGAGAACAGCCACGGCCGGCCGAGGCATCCACGACCGATGACGACTCCATCGCACCCGGTCTGATTCATCATGTTGAGCGCATCTTGAGCTTCCCAAATGTCGCCATTGCCCAACACTGGAATGTTGTGACCGGCGTCGACAACAAGCTGTTTGAGTTGCGTGATCGCGCCCCACCTTGCATCACCTGAATAGTGCTGCTCGACGGTTCGCGCATGCATTGCCACCCATGCGGCTCCCTCGTCGGCACAAATCAGCGCAGCGTCTCGATCGGTTCGAAAGGCGTCGTCGAGGCCCATCCTGAACTTTGCCGTCACCGGAATACCAAACGGTTCGGCGGCTTTCACCGCAGCACGGAAGATCGCTCGAAGTAATGCCGGGCGGGCGGGAACAGCAGCTCCACCACCTTTTCGCGTCACCTTTGCTGCCGGGCAACCGAAGTTGAGGTCGACATGATCGACGAGTCCTTCTTCGCACACGATCGATACGGCATGCCCCAACTGAGCTGGATCACTGCCGTAGATCTGCAGACTTCGCGGGTTCTCATCGGGAGCGAATGACATCATTCGCATCGTTTTGTCGTTTCGATGCACGATGGCTGCCGCCATCACCATCTCATTGACGTACACCAATCCGGGAGCGTGTTGACGACAAATTGATCGAAAAGCGGCGTTGGTCACGCCCGCCATCGGCGCCAACACCACCGGCGCAGCCAGCGTGTGATCACCGATCTTCATTTGGATTCGCTCAGCCATCGGCGATCCCCGCTTCCACGAGAGGCATCGACGGAAACGCTCCGATATCGAGGCGGCTTGGGCCAAGGGCCCGCAGCCGATGCCAGCCCGCGGCCGCAATCATCGCAGCATTGTCTGTGCACATCTCGCGCCCAGGGAGAAATGCTCCAATGCCGTCGGCCGCGCAGGCTGCTTGAAGATCAGACCGCAGTTGGGTGTTGGCCGCAACACCACCTCCGAGAACAACCCCAGTTGCTCCCACGTCGCGAGCTGCCTTCATCGCTTTGTGGACCAACACATCGCTCACCGATTGCTGGAACGATGCTGCGATGTCAACAGACGACACTTCCGGATGCTTGCGAACAAAGTTCACCACCGAAGTCTTCAGTCCGCTGAAACTGAAATTGAGACCGTCGTCCATCATCGCCCTTGGAAAATTCACTGCTCCCGGATCACCTTCGGTGGCCGCACGATCAATCGCTGGGCCACCCGGGTAACCGAGATCAAGATAACGGGCGACTTTGTCGAACGCTTCCCCAGCCGCATCATCAATCGTGCGACCGAGCAGCCGGTAGTCGCCGTGCCCTTGCATCTCGACGAGCATGGTGTGGCCCCCCGATACGAGCAACACAACTAGGGGAAACTCCAAGGTCGGGTCTTCAAGAAAACTTGCGTAAAGATGGGCTTCAAGGTGGTTGACTCCGACAAACGGTGTGTTCCAGGCCAACGCGAGTGCCTTCGCCGACGACACTCCGACAAGCAACGCTCCGATGAGACCGGGGCCGACAGTGCACGCGATTGCATCGATGCGGTGCTCGTCGATACCTGCGTCATCGATCGCCCGACGCACAACCGGGTTGATCGATTCGAGGTGGGCACGGCTCGCCACCTCAGGAACAACGCCACCGAACTCGGCATGTACATCAATTTGGCTCGACACCACCGATGACACCACGTCATCGCCGCCCATCACCACGGCTGCGGCAGTCTCGTCACAGCTCGTCTCGATTCCGAGGATGACCGTATCTGGCCCAACGACAACCTCTGGTAGCGACATCACGCACACCTCCCTGTCAGCCGATCTGCGCAACGGTCAAGATAATCATCATCGCCGAGTCGATGACACCACATCACTACGGCGTCCTCGCCGTGCTCGTAGTAGGCCTTTCGGTAACCGGCAGGTGCGAACCCGAACCGCTGATACATGGCCTGCGCCGGCTCAGCCGACGCGCGAACCTCGAGAGTCCACGCCGTCGCTCGTTGTGCCCGCGCATGTTCGGCGAGTTTCATCATGAGTGCAGCACCAATGCCCTCACGGCGCACTGACTCACTCACCACAATGTTTGTCACGTGCGCTTCTCGTTCACCTGCAGCCTCAACAACCCACAACCCGGCATATCCAATGATCGTCCGACCACGGCGGGCGATGAGGTAGTGACGTCCTCCTCGACCGACCTGGGTAAGTTCGTCAAGGAATACCTGACGCGACCAGTGGCGGTTGTAGGTCGCAGCTTCAATCGCAAGCACTTGTCGCAGATGGCGTCGCTTCATCGCTTCAATCACGATTCCTCGCCGCATCATGACCTCACCTCGCGCGTGCTCCAATTGATCTGGGCATCGGGCTGGCGAAGGTACACCGGCTCAACCATCTGCTCTGCAACCGTCTCATCACGAATCGCCCGAAGAACTGCCTCACTCGCCAGCACCGAAGCTGATGGGTGCACCGCAGCACCAATCGAGCAACTGAATCCGGCTGTGATGTCATCACCGTAGCGGTGGGCCCCATCGCCGACACACACACTCGATTGGTCTCGCGCCATCAAATCTGAGACCAAATCGTCGACTGACCCGACGGTTGGTTGATGCAAGAGTTCAAGGCCTTGGTGAGTGCGCCGGTACATCGCCCAGAAGACTTCAGACTTTCGCGCATCAACAACAGGCACAATGATGTCGTCGGTAGTCGCTTCTGCTGCAGCCAATACCTCAAGTGATGTCATCGGCACCATCGGGATGTTGAGTGCCATTGCCAACGATTTTGCGGTTGCGATTCCGACCCGCATGCCGGTGAATAATCCGGGGCCGACATCAACTGCAATCGCTCCCACTTCAGAAAGTTCGATATCGGCTCGTTCGCAGACGAACTGAACGCAGGGAACGATCGACTCTGCATGACGACGGCCTCGAGCAACTTCGACACTGGCTAACACCCCGTCTGACGCTGCAAGGGCGACGCCGACCGATTCGGTTGCACTTTCAATACCGAGAACGATCACGACCATGCCTCCAGAGCGGATGACAGCATGTCGCGACGACGGTCCCAACTGGGCCCCACCGTGTCAAGAGTAAATTCTCGGAGTTCACCCGCGTCATCATCGATGTCAACATCGATGTGGACCTCTAAATAGTCGACGATCTCATCGATGGCGGCCTCTCCCCATTCGATGAGCACGACGCCGCTGAATTCCGCCAGTTCGCTCAACGCAAGGTCTGCGACCTCTACCGTTCGATCGAGCCGATAGAGGTCAGCGTGGTGCACGGTGAGATTGCCACAGTCGTAGGTGTTCACCAGCGTGAACGTGGGAGAGGTCATCGGTTCGGTAACGCCGAGGGCGGCTCCAATACCCTGGGCAAACACCGTTTTCCCGGAACCCATTTCACCGGTCAACACGACGGTGTCGCCGCTTCGAACGATCCGCGCGAGAGCGGCCGCGAAGTCGCGCGTGTCGCTCGGGGATGTCGTTCGAAACCACATATTGGTAACGATGCTACGACTGCTCAGTCGGCAACCCCACTGCTCGTCGTGGAACGCGCCCACTGATCTGGCAGACGATCTCATAACCAATCGTGCCCAGTCGTTCTGCCCACTCTTCAACGGTCAGTTGCTCGTTACCTTGGCGGCCGATGAGTACGACCTCGTCTCCGATGTCAATCGGGTCACTGGCATCTTCGGGGCCAAGATCGACCACGAGTTGATCCATGGTCACGATGCCGACGACAGGTCGACGGCGAGCACCGATGAGCACCACGCCACCAACTTCAGACCACCGACGAGGGACTCCGTCGGCATACCCGACGGGAATGGTTGCGAGCCGTGTGCATCGAGTCGTTTGATATCGCCACCCATACGAAACGTGCTCCCTTGCTTCAACCACTTTCACGTACGACACCCGAGCCCACCAGCGCAGCGCAGCCGAAAACACGTCTCGATCTAGAGTGACCTCAGTGGATGGGTCAATGCCGTAAAGCGCAATGCCGGCTCGCACATAGGTGTGACGGCTATCAGGCACCGACAACGCCGCCGCAGAGTTTGCCATATGAATTTCGATGTCGGGTTCAACGAGTGAGATAACCGACGCAAACTCGTCACTCTGCTGGGCAATTCCGGGATGACCAGGTATGTCAGCCGTTGCGAAATGGGTCGCCACACCGACAAGTTGAAGATTGGGGTGCTGCTGAATGCGTGCTATCAGCGCTTCAGCAGACGAGGGTTCTGCACCAACTCGGCGCATTCCGGTATCGACTTTGAGGTGAACTCTCGCAATCACTCCGCGTTGCTGTGCGACCGCTCCAAGAGTGTCGATCGACTCTGACCGGTACACCATCACTTCGGCGTTTGCATCGAGAAGCGTCTCATATTGCTCGTGAGGCTGATCGCTCAACACCAATATCCGTGACTCAATGCCGGCGTGACGTAACTCGACGGCCTCTTGCACGAGCGCAACGGCGAGACCACTTGCGCCACCCGCAACAGCTGCCCGACTCACCGTTATCGCACCGTGCCCGTAGCCATTCGCCTTCACCACTGCCCACACAGAACTTGGTGCAGATTGCTCCACAAGGTGACGCGTATTGCTCTCGATGGCGTTGGTGTCGACATCCACCCCCGACCATCGCTGCAACGAGAGATCTTCCTTCATCACTCAGCAACCACCTGCGCGATCGCCACGCTGTCACCGTGGGACAGGCTGAGATGCCAACGCTCGACCCCTGCTTCGGTTGCGAGTTCAAACGCTCTTCCGACAACAAGCAACGATGGAGCACCACTTTCGGCTTTCGCCACCGACACGTCATGAAATCCGAACGCCCCAAGCCCAAGACCAAGGGCCTTCATCGATGCTTCTCGGGCAGCAAAACGAGCAGCAAGCCCGGGCACGTCATCGACACGACCTGACAGCGAGTCGAGTTCGGCGTCGGTAAACAACCGGGTTCGCATCGACGGTGTTCGAGCCAGCGAACGACGAAATCGCTCGATGTCGACAACGTCAACGCCGACACCGATCATCACGACATCCAGTGATTTGCGGTCTCTGAAACCGGAAGAATGAGGAGGTCGGCAACCGACACTTCGGCGAGCTTTGCCTCATCGAAGGCGCCTTCGGTTTCCGTCACCCAGTCGACGAGACGTTCGTAGCGGTTGTCGTAGCCCTGCAAGAAGGTTCGGGCATCATCAACCGACACGTGATCGTGGAAATTCACGTGCAACAGCATGAGACCGGTGCACACACCCGCTTTCGTCTCGGGCACCAGAATGACCGTTCGGTCATCACGTCGTCCGCGGGCCACCAACACGTCTCGCTGTTCAGCGACGTACCGCTTTGTGCCGGTCAACGCCGGATCGCCATCAACACGGCTCGAGAGGGTTGTCGCAACACCGTCGCGATCTACGACCGAAATCGATTCACCAACGATGCCGTAACGCGTTGCACCAGTTACGTCAGCGACTGCTAAATCAAGTGCAGCGAGCACCTTCAGCGACCGATACGACACAACATCTCGTCCAGCCCCACGTGACATCACCGCCTGTACGAGAGCGTTGTCAACGAGGTCAGAATCACTACGAGAAATTCCGACGGTAACCGTCTTCGCTTGGTGCTTAATGGCATCAATCGGTCGAGTGAGTTCATCGATCGCAGCAGAGAGTGCATCGACGACTTCAGCGATCACAAGTTCAGGAGTTCCGATATTGCCTGTTGCAATCGTGAAATCTTCAACGGGTCGACGCGACCGCACAAAACCGATTGCAGAACTCACCCGAACTGCAGTTGAGGCTTCGAGGTGCCCGTCATAGATCTGTGCTCGCACACCCTCTTCAAAATCTCGGATGTGCACCTGGATATCTTCTGCAAGGTGAACGATTAGATCGTCAGCCGTTTCATCAGACTCGATCGATCGTTCGATGACATCTCGAGCTGCACGCAAAGGAAGCGCCGACCGATCGATCGCTCGTGCCGCTTCATAGCCGAAGAGGTGGCCGACCATGGCCGACAAAATGAACCCGAGCGCCGGGTCAACAACGGGTACTTCGATCACCATGCCTACCGAGAACCGCGTTTGACCCTCATCGCAGACCACGATCGGGGTTGCCTTATGGGCGTTAAAGATCGCAGTTTCTTTGGCGACATCGTCTGCGGTTGAACCCTGAAGGCCGGCCGCGCACACAAAGATCAGGGGCTCGCTCGAGAGATCGATGTGTTTTTTATCTTCGGTGACATCCGCAGCGATCGACTTGTAACAGAGCTCACTGAGTTTGATGCGAACCTCATGAGCTGCGACAAGGTTGGGGCCGTTTCCGACAACGGCCCAGTAACGCTCCGAAGGGGCAGTCGCTGCCGCGATTTCGGCGATCGATGATCGAAGGCTCACCACCTTTTCCATCGCTGGAGGCATCTCTTGCAGCGAGCGGATCAACCGCTCACGTCTGCGTTCGCTTCCAATTCCAGCCGACGAAGCGATTTCGCATGCGAGTAACGCTCCAGCTGCAACTTGTGCGTAGAACGCCTTCGTTGATGCAACACTCATCTCGACGTCTCGGCCATCAGATGTGTACACCACTCCATCAGCTTTAACCGCAAGATCACTTCCGCGCCGGTTCACGATCGCGATAACCGGCGCTCCCCGAGACCGCAGCAAGTCGACCGTCCGGTTGGTGTCGGTTGTCGTCCCACTTTGGCTGACAGCGACGATCAGCGTGTCTGACATGTCGGCTCGAAGTTGGAAACCCGAAATTTCCGTCGCTGTCACGGCATCGACGTCAAGATCTCCTTCACATAGATCTCGAAGAATTGCGGCAACACCTTGACCGGCAACAGCGGCCGTACCTTGACCGATCACCCGAACATGGGAGATATGTCCCGCTGCGAGCCGCTCACGCACCGCTGTTGGTACCGAGCTTTCGGGAAGCTTGACGACACGAGTTCCGTCATGCTCGTCGATTCGACCTCGGAGGGTTCGCCGAAATGATCGGGGTGATTCTTGAATTTCTTTCAGCAGGTAGTGAGGTGAGTCCCCGCGGTCGATGTCACGTGTCGTGACCTCTGCGCTCAGAACGTCATCATCTTGAATCGGCATCTCAGCACCGGAATACGAACGACGGTGCAGCCCATCGAGGCCAGCACGATTGAGATCGACGACGAGAATTTCTCCACCGGCTTCCCCATCAAGGCGCATATATCGGTCGGTCTCTTCGACAACACCATAAGGCTCGCTTGCGATGATGTACCCGTCTTCGGTTATACCCACATACACACCCTGGCCACTTCCGCGAAGCGCCAGCATGAGACGCTGTGGGCGATCAGCGGCAATCGCTCCGATGGCAACCGAGCCTTCGAATTCGTTCACCGAGCGTCTAAACGCTTCGACCGGGTCAAGGCCCTCGCCAATACGGCGGGAGGTCATCGTTGGAATCACCTTCGCATCGGTCGTGATCTGATGATGAATCTGTAGCCCGAAACGTCGGCTGAGGTCTGCGTAATTGTCGACATCACCGTTCAATACCCCGACGACGTACGGGCCAGCAGTCGCCTCGTGTTCTTCACTGTTCAACGGGTGCGCGTTTGCTTCCGAGATCACCCCGATGCTCGCCCACCTCGTATGACCCAGCACTGCGGTCACTCCGGTTGGTGATGACAGTACGGCTCGCAACAACCCATCGTTGCGAACGGCCTGTCGAATCGCAGCTGTGTTGTCGCCAAGCTCACCGATCTCAGCCGCTGCTTTGTAGACAAACGACAACACCGGCCCACTCGTCGTATCGACCCATCGAACCGAATGTGAGCGAAAGAGGGCGTCATTCGACCGCTCGGAAAGTTGCTGAGCGACAAATGGGTCGTCGACAGCAAGCCCGTGGTCACTTACCAAGACATGAATTCCCGCCGAGTCACGACCCCGAACTTCAAGCCGATCAAGAGCAGAGAGCGCACGCTGTATCGAAAGATAACCATTAAAGGAACCTTCTGAAGCGCCGTCTGCGAGCGCGTGAACTTCTTGAGCGGTTCGAATGCGGTCGCTACCAATTGCCCATAACGCGTCACGAAGAGCGATCACGGCTGCGTCATCGTTGCGCGTCCCAGATTCGACTTCCGCTTCGAGTTCAGCAACCTTGCCCTCAATGTCGGCAAGTGCCGCAATGATCGAATCGACAATTTCTGCCTCATTGGTGAGAGCGATGACCCCAGGAACACCGCGCAACGCCTTGTCGACTGCAGTCAGCGCACTGGCGGCTCCGACGGGGTCGGTTGCGACAGAATCGTGCGCCGTGGCAAGCAATGTCCACAACTCAGCAGCTGTCGGCGGTGTACGACCGTCACGACGACTGAGAACCGCAATAATCCCGCACATTTGATCAGCCTACTCGTCGCCGTCGTCGTCATTCATCGGCTCATACGAGCGTTCAATGGCATCGGCGAGCGTCGTAGCGATTCGTTCGGCGTTCGCGTGAAGGGCAGCTTCGACCATCACGCGAACGAGAGGTTCGGTACCGCTTGGCCTGATGAGAATTCTGCCATCTTCGCCGAGTTCGGCCTCGAGCTCTTGCCGAACCTCGCGGATGGCCTCATCTGGAACTTCACCACGTACCGGGACCGAAACGTTGATGAGTACCTGCGGATACGAGTCCATGGATGCAGATGACAGTTCAGCAAGTGACTGGCCCGAGCGGACAACTGCATCGAGCAACACAACTCCTGTCAGCATGCCGTCGCCGGTCGTTGCGTGAGTCGGAATAATGATGTGGCCTGACTGTTCACCACCTAGAGAAAACCCGCCCTCAATCAATGCCTCAAGAACATGGCGATCCCCCACGGGTGTTTCCACCACCTCGATACCTGCGGTGTTCATCGCCCGACGAAAACCAAGGTTCGCCATGACCGTCACCACAACGGTGTTACCGGTGAGCATGCCTCGCAAGCGCATGTCGCTTGCGAGGATGGCGATGACTCGATCGCCGTCGACGAGACTGCCGAGATGGTCAACAGCAATGAGCCGATCGGCATCACCATCGAGTGCGAGCCCGACATCGGCACCATAGGCGAGTACCGCCTCTTGCAGGCTTTGCGTGTGAGTCGCTCCACAGCCTTCGTTGATATTGGTGCCATTCGGGTCAGCGTGAATGACGATGACATCGGCACCGACCGAAGCAAAGACCTCGCCGGCGAGTTCAGAGGCGGCACCGTTTGCGGCGTCGATCACCACACGGATGCCTTGCAGTGATCGTTGTTCGATTGCACTGGTGATGCGCTCGAGATAGCGAACCTGTACGTCAGCCATCTCTCCGGTGGTCAGGTTTCCCGAAGGCTTGGCGACCTCGTCGGAGGCATCCTGCCGATTCCACTCAGCTTCAATCTGTGCCTCTGTCTCGGTTGAGAGTTTGACCCCGCCGGGGCCGAACACCTTGATGCCGTTATCGAAGAACGGGTTGTGAGACGCCGAGATGACAACACCGACTGCGTTCCTTCTCGACGATTCAGCGGCGACGATCGGAGTGGGCACTACTCCGAGCGACTCGACTTCTGCCCCGCCATTGATCAGCCCTTGCGATACCGCAGTGATGAATGCAGGGGTCGACTCGCGGCTGTCGCCTCCGATGACCACAGGGGTTCCGAAAAACACACGAGCGATGGCCCGACCAAGGTCGGATGCCATCGCTTCGGTGAGTTCGCTGTGCGCCCTCCCGCGGACACCGTCGGTGCCAAAACGCATCGGGCTGCCTGATCAGCGCTTCGTGTACTGAGGAGCCTTGCGGGCCTTCTTGAGTCCGTACTTCTTCGACTCTTTCTTTCGTGAGTCTCGAGAGAGGAGGCCAGCCCGCTTCAACGCTGGACGAGTTTCGGGATCAAGATCGACAAGTGAACGAGCGATCGCCATGCGAAGCGCGTCTGCCTGACCAGAAACGCCGCCGCCGTGAATCGATGCGTCGATATCAAAACGATCTTCGACATCGGCAACCCGAAGAGCTTCTGAAACGACCATGCGCTGCGCTGCGGTCGGGAAGTAGGCATCAAATGCACGACCGTTAATGGTCACGACACCTGAGCCTTCACGAAGCCGAGCTCGGGCGACGGCCTCTTTACGGCGGCCGGTTGTTTGCGTGAGAGGAGTGCTCATATCAATTGCCTCGAATCAATCAGCGGGCTGCGGCACCAGGCACCGCAAGCGGGGTTGGGGACTGTGCTTGGTGCGGATGATCTGGTCCGGCGTAGACCTTGAGTTTTGTCATCTGCTGACGACCAAGACGGCCCTTTGGCAACATGCCGCGGACGCTACGTCGAACTGCGTCAGCTGGCTTACGATCGAGAAGTTCCGCGAACGACTCGCTCTTCAATCCCCCCGGATATCCCGAGTGGCGGTAGATCATCTGACGGCTCTCTTTTCCAGAGGTCATCACGACTTTGTCGGCGTTCACGATGATGACGTGATCACCGGTGTCGATGTGTGGTGCAAAGATTGGCTTGTGTTTGCCACGAAGCACTCGAGCAACTTCAGTGCAGAGGCGACCGAGGATCATTCCCTCAGCGTCGACAATGTGCCACTCTCGGGTGATCTCACTCGCCTTAGGTGTGTAGGTCTTCATCACGTCAATTTCCAGTCGTTTTTGCGATTTTTCGGTGGAGGTCAGGTCCACTGAACCCTAAGAGGATACGGGTGAAGCGGGTAGTTCCCCAACACTCACTACGCGGCGCCCCCACTGCGATCTCTCTCATAACCAACCTTCATGAGGATAAGACCTTGTGGCGGGCCGACTCGTCCTGCAAGTTGGCGATCTTTCCCGTCCAAAATGGTGCTCATATCGTGTAATGAACGACGCCCTGAGCCGATATCGACCATCGTGCCCGCTAACGATCGAACCATCTGATGGCAGAACGCCATACCGACGATGTCAAACATCACCAAGTGAGATGGGTCCCCTCTCGTCCAGCTTGCAGAGATCACCGTTCTCACGAGTGAGAATGGCGTGCCATCTGGAGCGGGGTCTGGTGCTCGACAGAACGAGGAAAAGTCGTGTTGTCCCACAACGGCCTGTGCGGCTTCGTTCATGAGATCAAGGTCGAGCGGTTGGGCCACATGCCATGTGAGGTCGTGTAGGAGCGGATTGCCCTCTGGCGCATTCCACACGTGGTAGCGGTACGAACGAGAAGATGCAGAGAACCGTGCATTGAAATCATCAGGAGCCCAGTCGCCTGACCGAACGGCGATGTCTGGGGCACACATGCGCGAAAGTCGATGAGCGAGATCTGATGGGTCAACTGCATCTGGCAGATCACACGAAATCACTTGACCGAGAGCATGAACTCCGGCATCGGTGCGTCCCGCCAACGTGAACTCGATCGGTTGCCCGAGGATCTGCTCGCACGCGGCGCGAAGCTCACCGATCACCGTGCGAACCCCCGGGCTTTCGGCAGCACCTCGAAAGGCGGTACCTCGGTAAGAAACGACAAACCGGGCCCGACGAATGTCGGACCCGGTCGTCATCGTTCTAGGGGTGGTCAGACGAGCTCGATACGAGCCATGTCGGCGTTGTCGCCAGACCTGGTGCCGAGCTTCAGAATGCGGGTGTAGCCACCGTTGCGCTCGAGGTAGCGAGGCGCAACCTCATTCACGAGTTTGTGCGTCATCTCACGGTCACCGAGGTAACCCTGAATCTGACGAATGCGGTGCACGCGCATTGGGCTGTCATCTTGAGCCTTCTTGGCCTTCGTGATGAGTTTCTCTGCAATTGGACGCAGAGCTTTCGCCTTCGCCTCAGTGGTGGTGATGCCCTCTGCAGCAAACAGCGATGCTGCAAGGTTGGCCATCATCAAACGCTGATGGGCCGCGTCGCCACCAAACCGGCGAGCACGTCGTGGGGTTCCAGGCATATCAGTTCTCCGTTGTTGTCAAAAATCTCACGGGCGAAGAGAAAGCCCACGCTCATCGAGTTTTTCGATGACTTCGTCAAGGCTCTTCTGGCCAAAGTTGGTGATGTTGAGAAGGTCGTCGTGGCTCTTCATGAGAAGTTCGCCAACGGTGTTGACTTGGGCCCGCTTCAAGCAGTTGCGCGGACGCTCTGAAAGATCGAGGTCTTCGATTGGAAGATCAAGATCAGGCGAAGAACTCGCGGTGTCAGGCTCTTCGGTAAGCGCAAGGCCCTTTGGCTCATCGCTGAGTTCGGCGACGAGAGCGACAATCGTGCGGAGGGTCTCTCCAGCAGATGCCATTGCCTCGCTCGGCGATGTTGATCCGTCTGTGGTGACGTCGAGCACCAGACGGTCGTGATCGGTCGACTGACCGACACGGGTTGGTTCAACCGCAAAGCTCACTCGGCGAACGGGTGAGAAGATGGCATCGATCGGCATATTGCCAATCACCGGGTTTTCGACCTCGCGCTGGCTGCTCGCGTACCCGTTACCGCGCTCAACGGTGAGATCGATCGCAAGACGGGCTTTGCCGTTGAGGGTTGCGAGATGGAGATCACCGTTCAAGATTGAGACGTCGGCGGGACAATCGATATCGCCGGCGGTCACCGAGCCGGGGCCCTTCGCGTCGAGACGGAGTGTGACTGCCTCTTCTGCGTCCGAACGAATCACGATGTCTTTGAGGTTGAGAATGATGTCGGTGACATCTTCAATGACGCCGCTGATGGTGTCGAACTCGTGGAGCGCGTCATCAAACCGAACCATGGTGATCGCTGCGCCCGGTACCGACGACAGGAGGGTACGACGGAGCGAGTTTCCGAGTGTGTGGCCAAAGCCAGGCTCAAGTGGCTCGATACCGACCGGCTGGCGTTCGCCGTTGCCGACGGAGACGACCTCGCCGAGTACTTCCACTGAGGGACGTTGCATGACAAGCATGTCTGCCGGTTCCTTTCCTAGAACGATTACTTCGAGTAAAGCTCAACGATGAGCGATTCGCGGACGGGGACGTCGATGTGATCGCGCTGGGGCAGATCACGGACGGTAACTTCCTTGCCACCATCACCGGCTTCTAGCCAGCCGACCAATGAGCGGTCGTTGGTGTCCATGTTGTGCTGGATCACGATCATCTGAGCGGCCTTTGGCGACAGCGTGACGACGTCACCCTTGCGCACCCGATACGACGGAATATCAACTCGACGGCCGTTGACCTGAATCAGACCGTGATTCACAAATTGACGGGCCTGAGGACGGGTTGATCCCCAGCCAGCACGAAAAGTGACATTGTCGAGACGTGACTCAAGAAGGATGAGAAGGTTCTCACCGGTTGGACCCTGAAGGCGACTTGCCTCGTTGTAGGTCTTCTTGAACTGCTTCTCGAGCACACCGTAGATGTACTTCGCCTTTTGCTTCTCCTGCATCTGAGCGAGGTACTCAGAACCTGCATTGCGACGACGAGTACGGCCGTGAACGCCGGGCGGGAAGGGCCGACGCTCCATTGCGCGACGACCTTTCTCGTTCTCGAAGACGTTGACGCCAAGGCGACGAGAGGTGCGAACTTTGGGGCCTGTGTAGCGAGCCATCTCAGTTCCTCCGTCGCTTCGGTGGGCGACATCCGTTGTGCGGAATCGGGGTGACGTCTTTAATTGTCGTCACCTCAATGCCTGAGTTTTGCAATGAACGAACCGCGGTGTCGCGGCCAGAACCTGGGCCTTTGACTTCAACGTCAACGCGACGAACGCCGTGCTCCTGCGCTGCCTTCGCGGCGCGCTCCGCTGCAAGCTGAGCGGCGAATGGGGTGCTCTTACGAGAACCTTTGAATCCAACGGCACCTGATGATGCCCAAGAGATGACGTTGCCATCAACGTCGGTGATGGAGACGATGGTGTTGTTGAACGAGCTCTTTACGTGAGCAACGCCCACAGAAACGTTCTTGCGATCGCGCTTGCGGGGCCGACGGCCACCTGGCTTTGTCTTAGCCATTACTACCTCACAGCCTTCTTCTTGTTAGCAACAGTGCGCTTCGGGCCCTTGCGGGTACGAGCGTTGGTGTGGGTGCGCTGCCCACGGACAGGAAGCCCCTTGCGGTGACGAACACCTTGGTGACAACCAATTTCAATTTTGCGCTTGATGTCATTTTGAACGTCACGACGGAGGTCACCCTCAATCGTCAGGTTGGCATCAACCCATGAGCGAATCTTGTTGACCTCATCTTCGGTGAGAGAGGACACTCGAGAGTTGAGGTCAAGACCGTTGTCCTCGCAAATGCGGATCGCGGTGGTGCGTCCGATTCCGTAGATGTAGGTCAGCGAAACTTCCAACCGCTTGTCGCGGGGAATATCGATACCGGCGATACGTGCCATCGTTTACTGCTCTCCGTTTATCTTTCAGCCTTGGCGCTGCTTATGGCGCGGGTTTTCACAGATCACTCGAATCCGGCCGTGACGACGAATCACACGACACTTCTCACACATCTTTTTGACGCTGGGTCGGACCTTCACTGCGTTCTTCTCTCACTTGTAGCGATACGTGATACGGCCTCGGGTGAGGTCGTACGGGGTGAGTTCCACTTGCACCTTGTCGCCCGGAAGAATTCGGATGTAGTGCATCCGCATCTTTCCTGAGATATGGGCCAACACTTTGTGGCCATTTTCTAACTCAACGCGGAACATCGCGTTGGGCAGCGACTCAAGAATCGTTCCTTCAAGGACGATTGCATCTTCTTTCGGTGAAGCCAGTGGATTCTCCTTAATTGTTGCGGTCTTGACCGCGGGGCGGACTACTGTACGTGTTGGCCGGTCTGGTCAACGTTTCGGCCTGTCTCCGAGTGCACGGACACGGGCCGACGGGCAATGCTATCGGCGTGAGACGGCAACACCAATGGTGATTGCATCTCGTTCACCGCCGACTTTCTACGACATCGGTGAGGCGCTTGAACACGTGATCTGGATGCCCGACTCCATTCACCACCGCTAACTGCCCGCGCCCTCCGTAAAACTCGATGAGAGGAGCGGTCTGTGATTCGTAGAGATCTAAACGACGATTCACTGCTTCGGGAGTGTCATCGCCTCGTTGCGTGACGTCACCGCCACACACATCGCAAATCCATGGTGATGGGTCATCACCTGAACTTGTGTAGTTCGTTCCACAGTCTTGACACACTCGCCGCGATGAAATGCGATCGAGCACGATCTCGCGGGGCACGTCGAGATCGATCACCACATGAATGGGAAGATCTTCAGTTATGCCGGCAAGCGCCTCAGCTTGGCCAACCGTCCGCGGGAACCCGTCGAGGATGTAGCCACGGCTCATCGCATCTGGCTTAGCTAAACGCTCTTTTACAATGCCAACCATGGTCTCGTCATCGACAAGGCCTCCAGCGTCCATGATTTCGCCTGCAACGATGCCAAGCGGCGTGCGCTCACGTACCGCAGAACGCAACATATCTCCGGTCGAGATGTGGGGCACGACAAAGTGCCGAGATAAGCGCACACATTGCGTGCCCTTACCGGCGCCTTGACGACCAAGGATGATGAGACGGGCTCCCGGCATGAATCGGGACCGCTTACTTGAGGAAGCCTTCGTAGTTTCGCAGCATCAATTGCGAGTCGATCTGACGCATGAGCTCAAGAGCCACACCAACAGAAATCAAGATGCTGGTTCCTGCGAATCCGAAGGTGCTCACACCTGCGGCCCACAACAAGATGTACGGAAGAATTGCGATACAAGCAATAAACACTGCGCCTGGCAAAGTGATGCGGTTCACCGCTTTTGCGAGATATTCCTCAGTCTGCGCACCTGGCCGGATACCCGGGATGAATCCGCCCTGACGGCGAATCTGATCGGCCTGTCGAACCGGGTCGAATGCGATTGAGTTATAGAAATAGGCGAATGCAATGATGAGCACCGCGAACAGCGTGATGTAGACGGCGTTTTGGCTGTTCAAGATGTACTGGTCGACGTATCCCTGAATGCGACCGCGCCAACTGTTAGCAGATGCATTACCCAAGAAACTGACGAGAATTGCCGGGAGTAACAGCAGCGAGGAAGCGAAGATGATTGGGATCACACCCGACTGGTTGACCTTCAACGGGATGTAGGTGTTTTGGCCACCCATCATTCGACGCCCAACGACCCGCTTTGCGAACTGAACCGGGATGCGACGCTGGCCAAGTTCGACGTACACAACCGCCGCGATGATTCCAACTGACAACAGCACCATCATCACGAACCAGAACACTTTGTTCTGCAGCAAGATCGAGTAGAAGCCTGAAGGAATGCCAGCAACAACAGATGCAAAAATCACCATCGACATGCCGTTGCCGATTCCGCGCTGGCTGATCAATTCGCCAAACCACATGAGAACCGCAGTGCCGACGACCAGCGTCGGGATGATGAGATAGCCGCGGGGCCAGATGCCGTCGGGAAGCAGCGGAACAGATGGTCCCTGAAAATCAGAATAGAACGCTAACCAGCCACCATTTCCAAACAAGAACACGAGCACGGTCGCTTGCAGAAGAGCGAGTGTGACCGTCACGTAGCGGGTGTACTGCGTGATCTTTCGTTGACCGACTGCGCCCTGCTGCTGTAATTCTTCGAGCTTTGGAATCACCACACCGAGAATCTGCATAATGATGCTCGCCGTGATGTACGGCATGATTCCCAGCGCAAATACTGAGAAGCTTTCGAAGGCTCCACCGGAGAACAAGTTGAAGAGGCCGAGTGCACCATCTTGAGCACCGGCGCGAAGCTGTTCGATCGCGAGTGGGTCAACGCCCGGTACACGAATCGCTGCTCCGACGCGGTACAACCCGACGATCATCAGCGTAAACAGGATCTTGTTACGCAGATCCTCAATCTTCAGGATGTTCTTGATGTTGGCGATCATGATGGAATCGCTGCCTCCAGATCAGTAATCAGCGGTTAGCGAATTGGTTGCCCTTCACCGCAGGGCGACCGGCCTTACCCTCACCCTCATGCGGGAGGGGAACGATGGTGACGTCGCCACCAGCGGCTTCGACCGCTGAGCGAGCAGCAGCGGAAATCGCATGGACGGAGAGCGAAACCTTGATGGAAAGATCGCCGTAACCGAGGACCTTCACGAATGCGCCCTTGCGGACGAGACCTGCTGCCACCAGAGCGTCAACATCGACGGTGCTTGCACCCAGCTTCTCAAGCTGGTGCAAGTTGACCGGGCTGTACTCGACACGGAACGGGTTATTGAACCCTTTCAACTTCGGCACACGCTGCTTGAGTGGCATCTGACCACCCTCGAAGCCGCGCCGAACCGTGTTGCGGGCACGCTGACCCTTGGTACCCCGGCCTGCGGTCTTACCGCCTTTGCCGCCAGTACCGCGGCCAACACGCTTTGCACGTTTGTTTGATCCTGGTGCTGGTGCGAGTTCATCGACGCGCATAATCATTCACCACTTTCTGAAATCTCGATCAGGTGTGGGACGCGATTCAACATGCCACGTACCTCTGGTCGATCGGGAAGAGTGTTTGTTTTACCAATACGGCCGAGACCGAGCGCCCGAAGAGTTCCACGAGCCTTCGGCTTCTGGCCAATTGCTGAGCGGACCTGAGTCACGCTGATCTGCTTTTCGCTCACTGGTCACCTCCGGTGGCGGCCGGAGCAGAATTCTGCTTCTGGCGCTCTTCGTATGCCTTCAACAGACCCTTCGGAACGAAAGTGTCGGCAGGGATTCCGCGGCGCTTCGCAACTTCATCTGGACGCTGCAGCGACTTCAAACCAGCAATGGTTGCTCGCGCAACGTTGATATGGTTCGCCGACCCGAGCGACTTACACAAGATGTCGTGAATGCCAGCCTCTTCGAGAATGATGCGGGCAGCTCCACCAGCGATAACACCGGTACCGGGAGCAGCAGGTTTCATGAGCACCTTGCCGCCACCAGTGATGCCGGTGACCGTGTGGGTAATGGTTGAGCCAGCGAGCGGAACCTCGAACAGATTTCGCTTTGCTTCTTCAGTGCCCTTTTGGATCGCCAACGGCACTTCTTTGGCCTTTCCGTAGCCGAGGCCAACGCGACCATTGCCGTCTCCGACGACGACGAGAGCGGTGAATGCGAAGCGACGTCCGCCCTTCACGACCTTGGCGACACGGTTGATGGTGATCACGCGAGATTCGCGGAGGCCACCGTCGTTTTCTGCCTGATTGTTGTTGTCGTTTTGTTGTGCTGCCATCAGAACTCCAAACCTGCTTCGCGGGCGGCGGTAGCGACCGCTGCGACACGGCCGTGGTAGAGGTTTCCGCCCCGGTCAAAGACCACTGCGGTAACCCCTGCGGCGCGGGCTCGTTCAGCGACGAGAGCACCAATTTTTGTTGCGGCTTCAACTGATCCTGACGAATTTGAACGAAGTGCAGGCTCAACCGAAGATGCTGCGGCAATGGTGCGCCCTGACTCATCGTCAATCACCTGAGCGGTGATGTGACGGTTTGAGCGGTGGACAGCCAAGCGAGGCCGAGCAGCGGTACCACTGATCTTTTTACGCACCCGACGGTGGCGGGTGATGCGACCCTTGCGTCGAGCCTTTGCGATATCACTCATGATCGATGTGTTCCTTTACGTTCCGGCTTACTTCTTGCCGGCCTTACCGGCCTTGCGCATGACACGCTCACCGGCATAGCGGACACCCTTGCCCTTGTAGGGCTCTGGCTTGCGAATGCTGCGGATGTCTGCGGCTACCTGGCCAACGACTTCCTTATCAATTCCAGAAATAATCACCTGCGTCGGGGCTGGAACTTCGAACGAGATGCCCTCTGGTGCAGACACGCTGACTGGATGGCTGAACCCGAGGTTCAAACGAAGACCGTTCGCACCTTGAGCTTCTGCACGGTAACCGACGCCAACGATCTCAAGTTCTTTCTTGAAACCTTCAGTGACCCCGGTGACCATGTTGTTGACAAGGCTGCGCACGAGACCATGCATTGCACGGTTCTGCCGCTCGTCATTCGGACGAGAGAACGTCAGCGTTCCCTCTTCCTGAACAATCTCGATGAGGCCTGGAATATCTCGGCTCAGCGTCCCCTTGGGGCCCTTCACCGTGACGGTGCGGCCACTCACGGACACTTCAACTCCGCTCGGTACTGCGACCGGTGCGTTACCAATTCGTGACATGACGTCTCTCCTTCCGCTCGCCTATTACCAGACGTAGCAAAGGACCTCGCCGCCAACTTTTTGGCGACGCGCCTCGCGGTCGGTCATGAGTCCGCGACTCGTGGACAGGACAGCCACCCCAAGTCCACCAAGAACGCGTGGCACCGAGTCGGCCTTGCGGTACACGCGAAGGCCTGGGGTAGAAATTCGACGAAGCCCGGAGATCGTCCGGTCACGCTCGGTCGAGTACTTCATCGTGATGGTCAACACCTCGCCCGGACCCTTTGTCGAGGGCGCCACAGCAAAACCCGAGATATAACCCTCGGACTCGAGCAACTTGGCCAATGCGACCTTCTGCTTCGATGACGGCATTGTCACGGTGTCATGCATCGCAGTGTTCGCGTTACGAACACGGGTGAGCATGTCAGCGATGGGATCTGTCAACATCGTTGCGCTCCTCTCACCAGCTCGACTTGGTCAGGCCGGGGATCTCTCCTGCGTGCGCCATCTCGCGGAGGCACACACGACAGAGTCCAAACTTGCGGTACACCGAACGGGGACGGCCGCAACGGCGGCAGCGGGTATACGCACGCACTTTGTACTTCGGCGTTCCGTTCGATTTGTTGATTAGGGCTTTCTTGGCCATGAGATCTTCGTCGTCCTCTTTGATTCGTCGCTCAGGTCACTTCTTCTTGCCACCGCGGAACTGCGGGTGGCGATTCTTCTTGCGGCGTGGTGCGTTGTCGGCATCGGCGCCCTGCTTAAACGGGAACCCGAATGCGTCGAGCAGTGCACGACCCTCGGCATCGGTGGTTGCGGTCGTCACGATGGTGATGTCCATGCCACGGGGGTTGTCAACCTTGTCTGGGTTGATTTCCGGGAACACGGTTTGGTCGGAGAGACCGAACGTGTAGTTTCCTCGGCCATCCCATGAGTGTGCAGGGAGCCCGCGGAAGTCACGGATACGAGGAATTGCGACAGCGATGAGGCGGTCGAGGAATTCCCACATGCGATCGCCACGGAGGGTCACCTTGCAGCCGATGGCTTGACCTTCACGGAGCTTGAACCCGGCGATCGACTTGGTTGCGATCGTCACGGCCGGCTTCTGACCTGAGATGAGTGAGAGATCAGACACTGCCGCTTCGAGCAGCGACGCTTGCTGAGCAGCACGCCCAACACCCATGTTGATCACGATCTTGTCAATCTTCGGAATCTGCATGACGTTGTCAATCGACAGCGATGCTTGCAGATCGCTCTTGACCTGATTGTTGTACTTCGCCTTCAGGCGGGGCTGAGTCAATGTGCTCACTTGATTACCTCACCGCTTGGACGGGCAATACGCACTTTGCTGCCATCAGACTCTGTGCGATATCCAACGCGCACTGGCTTGCCCTTGTGAACGAGCATGACGTTCGAAACATCGATCGGCATGTCTTTGTCGATGCGACCACCCTGCTCATTTGCGCGGAGCGGACGCTGGTGGCGAACGGCGGTATTGATACCTGTCACCACGACTTTGTTTTCCTTTGGAAGCACACGGTCGACGGTGCCTTCCTTGCCTTTGTCCTTGCCAGCGATGACAAGAACGGTGTCACCTTTACGGATCTTCATGTCAGATCACCTCCGGTGCGAGCGAGACGATACGCATGAAGCGACGGTCGCGAAGTTCACGGCCAACTGGTCCGAAGATGCGGGTACCACGTGGCGTGAGATCGTCTTTGATGATGACGGCCGCGTTCTCGTCGAAACGGATGTAGCTGCCATCGGCACGACGCTTCTCTTTCTTCGTGCGAACGACGACGCACTTCACGACGTCACCCTTCTTCACGCCGGCGCCAGGGATGGCGTCTTTCACGGTTGCCACGAAGATGTCACCGATCGAGGCGTAACGGCGCCGGGTACCACCGAGCACCTTGATGCAGAGCACTTCCTTTGCACCACTGTTATCAGCCACGCGAAGGCGGCTCTCCTGCTGGATCATCGTGCACGCTCCACGATCTCAACGACCCGCCAGCGCTTGTTCTTGCTGAGCGGGCGGGTCTCCATGACCCGAACCTTGTCGCCAACGCCTGCGTCGTTGGCCTCGTCATGTGCATGCAACTTCTTGGTGCGCATGACGAACTTGTTGTAACGGGCATGGCGAACACGGTCGGTCACAGTGACGACAACTGTCTTATCCATCGCATTCGATGTGACGATGCCTTCGCGTACCTTGCGGGCAGCCCTGGTCGTGCTGGTCTCACTCATTGGTTCAGCTCTCTGCCTCTGCCGCAGCGATCTCACGCTGACGGATCACGGTGTTGATACGAGCAATACGCCGGCGGACGGCGCGAATTTCGGAGGTCTTTTCAAGTTGACCGGTTGCGTTACGGAACCGGAGGTTCAAGGCCTCATGCTTACTGGCGCGGAGTTCGTCTGCAAGCCCGGCCAAGTCCATGTCGTTGAATTCGTTCTTACGTGCCATGACAGTCCTCAGATCTGCTCGTTGCGGGTAAGGATGCGAGCTTTGATCGGGAGCTTCTGAATCGCCTTGTTGAGAGCGATCCTTGCCTGCTCATCATTTGGGAACGAGAGCTCGAACATCACGCGACCTGGACGAACGACGGCGACCCAAAACTCAGGATTACCTTTGCCTGAACCCATGCGGGTCTCGGCTGGCTTCTTCGTCACCGGCTTGTCTGGGAACACGTTGATCCAGACTTTGCCGCCACGCTTGATGGAACGGGTCATTGCAATACGGGCAGCCTCGATCTGGCGGGCGGTGATCCAACCCGGTTCGAGTGCTTGAATTCCGTAGTCGCCATATGCCAACTCGGTACCGCCCTTTGCCATACCACGGGTACGGCCACGGTGGTGTTTACGGTGTGCAACCTTTCGAGGCATCAACATGATGAACTCCTATCCCCTCAGTCGTCACCGCGGAAGTGCGGGGTTTCGTTTGCTTCGCGCGTCTGACGGGTAATGGTCTCTTCTTCATCGAGCAACTTCTCAAGCTCAGGATCGGCCTCACGGACGAGCGGAGCTGGCTCGGTTTCTTCGGCAGTAGCACGAGGACCTGCTGATGACACGACCTTGCGGCCGGTGTCTGCGGCCTGGCCAGATGTTTCACCAACGGCCATTGCTGCCTCACGGGCAATCTTTTCATCGTTTGATGACCGGTACGGAAGAATCTCGCCCTTATAGAGCCATACCTTGACACCAACGCGACCATTTGCGGTCTTTGCTTCACGGAAGCCGTAATCGATGTCTGCCCGAAGGGTGTGCAACGGCACCTGGCCTTCGCGGTACCACTCGGTGCGGCTCATTTCTGCGCCACCAAGACGGCCTGAGCATTGCACGCGAATTCCGAGTGCGCCGGCGCGCTGGGCATTCTGCACGGCACGCTTCATCGCCCGGCGAAACGCGATGCGATTTGCGAGCTGATCTGCCACGCCCTGTGCCACGAGCGCTGCATCAAGCTCGGGGGTCTTGATCTCAACGATGTTGAGCTGGATACGAGGATTGCCGGTGATCTTGGTGATCATCTGGCGAAGTTCGTCTGCTTGAGCACCTTTACGACCGATCACGATGCCCGGACGGGCGGTGTGAATATCGACGCGGAGCTTGTCACGGGTGCGCTCGATCTCGATGCGGCTGATGGCTGCGGTCTCGAGACGCTCCATAACTGAGTCACGAATCTGCCAGTCTTCGGTGAGGTACTGCTTGTACTCACGATCGCTAAACCAGCGACTCTTCCAGTCGGTGCTCACGCCGAGGCGGAAGCCATAAGGGTTGATCTTCTGACCCATTAGTTCTGCTCCTCTTCGGTGCTTGCGTCATCGTCGGTCTCGGATTCAGTTTCAGCTTCTGCTTCGGCGGCTTCGGCCTCCGCTTCGTCATCTGACTCGGCCTCTGCTTCAGCAGCGTCTTCGGTCTCTTCAACTGCCTCTTCGACCGCGTCCTCGGCAACGTCAGTTGCTTCTGCGTCGTCAGCAGCCTCTACGTCAGCGCTTTCGTCGATGACCTCATCTTCGGCTTCGTCAAGAGCGTCGATTTCGCCCTTGGCCTCTTCGGCACGCTGGCGGCTCCGCTCAACACGTGCACGGCGACTTGCTTGAGCCGACGCCGATGCGCCTTCGGCACGTGCCTGAATCACTGCGAGACGTTCATCGCTCATGCGAGCAACGATCACGGTGATGTGACAGGTGCGCTTGCGAATGCGGGTTGCACGACCACGAGCACGGGGACGGAACCGACGCAAGGTCGAGCCTTCGTCGGCGAAGCAGGCGATGACATACAACTCTGAGGCGTCTTGCTCGTCGTTGTTGACCGCGTTTGCAACCGCAGAGCGCAGCACCTTGCGAATATCGCGGGCGATTCCACGCTCGGTGAGCATGAGCACTTCATCTGCTGAACGAACATCAAGGCCACGGATCAAGTTGAGAACAACTCGAGCCTTCGATGCTGATGATCGAACGTGGCGAGCGACCGCACGGGTGCCAGAACGCTCCCCTGCGACCATCGCCTTCTCATTGAGCTTCGGACCAGTCATTAGCGACGTGCCCCCTTCTCCTGTCCGGCGTGAAACTTGAAGGTGCGTGTCGGGCTGAACTCACCGAGTTTGTGACCGACCATTGACTCCGTGATGTACACCGGTACGTGCTTACGACCGTCATGAACGGCGATCGTGTGCCCGACCATGTCAGGAATGATGGTGGAGCGACGTGACCAGGTCTTGATGACCTTTCGCTCTCCTGCAGCGTTCTGAGCGTCGACCTTTGCCAACAGGTGACCGTCGACGAACGCCCCCTTCTTAAGACTACGAGACATAAGTTTCTACCTCTCCCCGACTCACCGACGGCCCTTGCCGGTACGACGGCGACGGACGATGAGTTGCTGACTCGACTTGTTCTTGTTGCGGGTACGGCGCTCTGGCTTACCCCATGGTGAAACGGCGGGACGACCACCTGAAGTGCGACCCTCACCACCACCGAGTGGGTGGTCGACCGGGTTCATTGCGACACCACGAGTCTGGGGGCGAACGCCCTTCCAGCGGTTACGACCGGCTTTACCGATCTTCACCAGCTCGTGTTCTGAGTTGCCGACTTCGCCAACGGTTGCACGACAGTCAATGAGCACACGGCGCATCTCGGTTGATGGCATACGAAGTGTGGCGAAATCGCCATCTTTCGCAACGAGCTGCACAGCAATGCCGGCTGAACGACCGATCTTGCCGCCTTGTCCGGGGCGAAGCTCAACGTTGTGAATAACCGTACCGACTGGGATATACCGCAATGCCATTGCGTTACCCGGACGGATATCAGCACCTTGACCGCTCATCACGGTGTCGCCGACAGAGAGACCCTTCGGCGCCAAAATGTACGCCTTCTCGCCGTCGGTGTAGTGAATGAGGGCGATGCGGCACGTGCGGTTCGGATCGTATTCAACTGCTGCAACGCGGCCGGCGACACCGTCTTTTACGCGACGGAAATCGACAACGCGGTAACGACGCTTGTGGCCGCCACCGCGGTGGCGTGAGGTTTTGCGACCGTAGTTGTTTCGACCACCTGACTTGCTCGATGGTGCGAGCAGAGTGCGCTCTGGTGAGCTCTTCGTGATGTCAGAGAAGTCGGAAGACGTTTGAAAACGGCGTCCGGGGCTGGTTGGGCGGCGTGAACGAATAGCCATGATGTCCTCAGTTCTCGAACAACGGGATTTCGCCCGCTGCCAGGGTGACGATGGCACGCTTGCTATCGGGCTTTGAGCCTCGACGATTCGAATTGCGCACTCGGGTGGACTTGCCCTTCCGGTTGATCGTGTTGACTTTCAGCACCTCAACGTCCCAGATTGATTCGACGGCGTCGCGAATCTCGGGCTTGCTGGCACTACTCGCAACCTTGAATGTGTACACACCGGATTCCATTGCGGCGTAGCTCTTTTCAGAGACCACCGGGGCAATGATGATGTCGCGTGGGTCTTTCATCACTCACCAACGCTTTCGTTTGCAGCAACCGCTGACGGCAGAGTCGCTGAGGTGAACAAGATGTGGTCGTTGCACAGCACGTCATAGGCATTGAGCTCATGCATCGAAATGAGTTGCACTTCCGGAATATTGCGGAAGCTCATCGCTGCGTTCTCATCACCAGCTCCAAGAACGATGAGCACGCGACCCTCGATACCGAGAGCTGCGAGCGCCTTCACGCCTTCTTTCGTGCTCGGCTGAGAAAATGACCATGAATCAACGACGGTGACACATCCTTCGTTGACCCGATCAGAAAGAGCAGAACGAAGTGCGAGGCGCACCATTTTCTTTGGCGTGCGCTGGTTGTACTTGCGTGGCTTCGGGCCAAGGGCGATACCGCCACCGCTGAAGTGCGGGGCACGAATTGAACCCTGTCGGGCGTTACCGGTGCCCTTCTGGCGGAAAGGCTTTGCGCCGCCGCCACGGACCTCACTACGAGTTTTTGTGCTTTGCGTACCCGACCGACGAGCTGCGAGCTGGGCGGTCACTACCTGGTGCATCACTGGCACGTTTGGCTGCACACCAAAGACGGCATCGTCGAGCTCGACCGATCCGGCTTCTTTTCCTGCAGCGTTCTTCATCTTCAGCGTTGCCATCTCACGATCCCTTCACTGCAGATTTGACGGCGTTGCGAACTTGGATCAGACCACCGTTCGGACCAGGAACTGAGCCCTTCACCAACATCACCTGGCGTTCAGCGTCAGCTTCCACGACCTCGAGGTTCAACGTGGTGACCTGTTCATGGCCCATGTGTCCGGCCATCTTGATTCCCTTGATCACTCGACCAGGGAACGAGCCCGCTCCCACAGAACCCGGCGCACGATGCTTCTTGTGGTTACCGTGGCTGGCTGGCTGACCCTTGAAGTTATGACGCTTCATCGTTCCTGCGAAACCTTTTCCGCGGCTTACTCCAGTGACGTCAATGCGGTCGCCAACGGCGAACTGGTCGACGGTGATTTCTTGGCCAACCTCAAAGGCATCGACCGAATCGAGGCGGATTTCGACGAGTCGGCGTCCTGGCTGAACTCCCGCCTTCGCATAGTGACCGGCGTCGGGTTGGTTGAGTTTGCGGGCATCTCGGTGCCCGTAGGTGACCTGTAATGCCGTGTAGCCGTCGCGTTCGGTGGTCTTGATTTGCACCACCCGCATTGGCTCTACACGGAGCACGGTCACGGCGAGCATTCGGTCGTCGACCCATTTCTGGGTCATGCCGACTTTTTCGCCGACGATCGCTGTTTGTGCCATAACGGCTTCCTTTGGTTGATCGAGCCCTTGCGGGCTATCCACACATTTACATTCCGGTTGAGTCAACGTGAGCCGCCCGGAGTGGATTCACGCAAGTGCTCCGCCAACCGAAGTTGCGGAGCACGGGTTTGGAGGTCGCCGTGAGGTCCCCGTTTCCGGGCTCACACGGACATCATTTGTATGTCGTACCCAACAGTCGCTGGGCACAAGATCGAAACGCTATCGGCATTCGTGCAGGTTCCAACCTTTACGACGTCAGCACTCCGGTCAGGAAGTTGGGCGCGAGGTCAGTTCAGCGACAACTTCAAGACGTTCATCGCTGCGTTGCACCGTAATTTGCACGGAATCGCCCGGTTCGAGGTCGCGAATTGCAGCAATAAGCCCAGCTGCACCCTCAACTGTCGCACCGTCAACCGCAATAACGATGTCGCCTGCCTGCAAACCAGCGGCATCCGCCGGCGTCCCAACATTCACATCTCTAATGACTGCACCAACACCGCCGTCGACGCGCTCGTCGAGAGCAACCCCGAGAAATCCCTCTTTTCGCTGCTCGCCTCGAGATTGCTTACGTAGTTGCTCAAAAATCGGCAGCGCTTCGTCAACCGAAATCGAAAAGCCAATATTTGACGCCGCGAGTGTTGACGATCCTCGAGCGACCGCAGTGTTGATTCCGACGACTTCTCCGGCCGCATTTACCAGTGGACCGCCGGAATTTCCTGAAGAAATTGCTGCGTCGGTCTGTAACAACCCGTCGAGAGCACCAACATCGGTCACAAGTGTTCGATTGAGCGCAGACACGATGCCGAGGGTCACAGTCGGTGCCCCGTCGAGATCGAGGGCAAACCCAATGGCGACAACCTCGTCACCGAGTCGAATCGACCCTGGTCGTGCGAATACTGCCGCAGGAAAGCCCTCTCCTTCGATATCGAGCAGAGCGAGGTCATTTCCCACATCGATCGCAAGCAGAGTTGCCTCTCGAGGCTCCGTTTCACCTGCAAGACGAACACGGAGTGATGTCGCACCCTCCACAACGTGAGCATTTGTCACGATTTCGCCATCTGAAGTTGCAATGATGCCGGTTCCTACCGATCCACTCTGGCCGAAGCCTGTTGCTAGTTCAGCCATCACCGTGACGGTGCTTGGGCCCACCTGAGCAGCGACAGCAGCAACGTCGATTCGTTCGAATGGTCCGGTTCGCTCGGGGCCAATCGTGAATGCGAATTCAGATTCCGATGGGTTCGTCACCGCTGCCGGGACCGTCTCATCTGAGCCGGACTCCGAAACAACGGGCTCTTCTTCGTCGTCATCGAGATCGTCAATTTCTTCAACGACATCAGGTGGGCTGTAGACCGAGGAGTCCTCGCTGTCTCCAACTGATCGGTCGATCACCGCTCCCCCGGCGAAGGCCAAGGCAATCAACAGCAAAATGGCCACTGTCGCCGATGGGCGACGGCGACGCCTGCTCTCACCTGGGTCTTCTTGTACGTCAGTCGGCGGCGCTATAGGGGGAGGTAACTCTGCCATGCTCTCTGGTTTAGCAAGCAAAATGGCCCGCTGCTAGTCGCAGCGGGCCATTCTCACTTAGTTCTCACCAAGACTGAGTCAGCCCTTGGCCTCGCTAAATGCGTCTGAGAAGTTGGTCTCAAAATCACCGGTGTTCGTGATGAATTCAAGTTTCGAGCGGTCTGCTGGGTACACAATCTCGTTTTCGAGCACCTCAGCATCGATGAATGGCTCCGAAGCAGCGTTCGGGCTGCCGTACAGGTTCCAGTTCGTCAACGCCGCGCCGTTCTCGGCATCGAGAATGAAGTTGATGAAAGTGTGCGCCGTGCACGGATGCGGTGCATCAAATGGAAGTGCCATGTTGTCAGTCCAGATGGTGCCACCTTCATCTGGGACGAAATAGGTGTAGTCATCAGGGTTCTCGGCCTCATAGATGCCATACAGCATGTTGCCCGAGTAGCCGTGAGCGAGCTGTGTCTGGCCAGAGACAAGTAGTTCGTCGTACTGGTCGGAATCGAAGGCAGCAATTCGAGCAACAGCATCAGCGACGAGTGCCTTTGCTTCATCGAGTTCTTCCATGCTCGTGGTGTTCAGTGAGTATCCGAGGTACTTCAAGGCTGCGCCGATCGTCTCACGTGGATCGTTGAGCAGTGTGATGTTGCCACCAAAGTTCGCGGAGAGCTCTGGGTCGAACACGAGGCCCCAAGTGCGAGGGGTGTCGTCGCCGAGCACGGTGAGATCGACGCCGAGGCCTGTAGTTCCCCACTGGTACGCGGCTGTGTATTCGCCTGTCGGATCGTACGGTGCCGGGTAGAACACCGGATCAAGGTTTGCCATATTCGGAATCGCGTCGAGTTGGAGTGCTTGTAGAGAGCCTTCTTCAATCATGATCGACACCATGTAGTCCGAAGGCACAATGACGTCGTAACCAGAATTACCCGCAGCAACGATGGGTTGCATGGCTTCGTTCGAGTCGTAATTGTCTTCAATCACAGCGACGCCATATTGTTCCTCGAAGGCAGTCTTCAGTTCTGGGTCGATGTATTCAGACCAGTTATACAAGTAGAGATCGCCATCGACTTGACCGGTAGCACACTTCGACCCAGTCTCCTCTGCTGCAGTCTCCTCTGCTGCAGTCTCCTCTGCTGCAGTCTCCTCTGCTGCGGGCTCCTCTGCTGCAGCATCATCTGACGATGAGTCCCCGCCACAAGCGGCGAGAATCATTGCCCCAGCAACGGCTACACCTGCCAATCGTAATGTTGTTGTTCTCATGATGTTCCCCCTGATGTTTGGAGTTGTTGGCGCCCGCGAGAGGCGTTAGCTCGCTGCAAAGCCACAGAGCCCGCAACAAGAATGAGCGATGCTACCAGCATGATGACTGACACCGAGTTGATTGTCGGAGTCACGCCTTTTCTGATGAGCGAAAACACATACACCGGCAGAGTAGTCGATCCGGGACCAGCGACGAACTGGGTGACAACGACATCGTCGAGCGAGAGGGTGAGAGCAAGGAGTGCCCCGCCAAACACACCTGGAGCGATCAGCGGAAGGGTTACGTACCGAAAGGCCTGCCAGCGAGATGCGTACAGGTCAGATGCCGCCTGTTCGAGCGTTGCATTCATGCCAGCGATGCGCGCTCGCACGACCACTGAGACGAATGCAATGTTGAATGCGACGTGGCTCACCACGATGGTGCCGAAACCCTTCGAGATTCCGAGCCCGAATACGGCATCGACCACATTGAATGACTGAGAGAAGAACATCAGCATCATGACCGCCATCGTCACGTCGGGAATGATGATGGGTAGGTACAGCAACGCGTCGAATACCCGACGACCTCTGAAGGTGAACCGTTCGAGCGCAAGGGCTGCCATCGTGCCCAGCACCGTTGCAATGAGCGTCGAGACCAGCGCAACTCGAACCGAGACCGAGATCGTCCGTTGTAAACGACTGTCATCGAACAACGTTGCGTACCACTCGGTGGTGAACCCGCCCCATTGACCCGGTATTCGGCTCGCCGAGAACGATAAGATCACCAACAAAATGATTGGCGCATAGAGGAAAAGAAGGACCGCGCCACCGTTGGTGCGAAGTGCCCACACCGGCAGTCTGCGCTGATGCGAATGGCTCACAGGTTCCTTCCACCAGATCGGAAATAAATAACCGTTGAGATCAACATGACGGTCATCAGTACGAACGAGAGTGACGCGCCGACCGGCCAGTTCCGAGCGGTAAGGAACTGCGTCACGATGTATGAGCCGAGCATCGTCTCTTTTCCACCGCCGAGAAGTTCAGGGGTCACATACGCCCCCATTGAAGGAACAAACACCAAAATTGAGCCTGCGATCACGCCCGGCATGGTGAGCGGGAGGATAATGCGCCGAAATGTTTGGGGCCCTGAGCCGTACAGATCGCGACCCGCTTCAATAAGACGTCGGTCAAGGCGGTCGATCGATGCGTAGAGCGGAAGGATCATGAACGGCAGATACGCATAGACCAAGCCGATGACGACGGCTGTCTTGGTAAACAGAATGTCGACTTCTCCGAGCCCGATTGCTTCAGTAAACGTCGAAATTGGTCCACCCTTGGAGAGCAAGATTCGCCATGCGTAATTGCGCACAAGGAAATTTGTCCAAAACGGAATCATTACTGCGATGAGCAACACGTTGCGGACAGTTGGTCGTTGATGAGCACAGAACCAGGCAAATGGGTATGCCACCACGAGACAGATCACCGTCGTGATGACCGCAAGCACCACCGACCGGACCACAACATTTCGAACGATTGGTTCACCGAGCTTGCGATATGCGTCGAGATTCCAATCTGACAGTGCGGTCGACCCGGTGCTGGTGCGAGTGGCAAAGCTGTAGATCAACACGATGACGAGTGGCAGTGCGAAGAACAGCAACATGTAGGCGAACGATGGCAGGGCGAGGAAAAAGCCGCGGCGGCGCTCTTCACGCTCACGTTTGAGTTCAGCGGCTCCGAGCTTCACGGCCGAACCACCGCAACGGCATCGTCTCTCCACCACAGATCGACTCGATCACCAGCGTGATAGCGCTCGACGTCAGGCCGGTGATCAGCCTCCACTTCAATGGTCATCCAGTCGAGAGCGACTCGGTACACAACACTGTTGCCCAAGAACGTCTCGGTATCGACAGTTCCTGACAGTTGCGCGCTGTCATGCGGTGCGCTATCGAGGTCACCGATCATCACTCGCTCGGGCCGCAAACTCACCTGCACCTCGTCACCTATTGAAACTGCATCAACCTCCGGCACACGTATCCGTTGGCCATTGGCGAGACAGACAACCTCGGCCGATTCCAGAGTGCCGTTGAGAAAGTTTGAGCGACCAATGAAATCGGCCACGAAACGGTCAATCGGGGCGTCATACATTTCTTCGGGGGTGCCGACCTGCAACAAGCGTCCGTCGTTCATGACACCAATTCGGTCAGAAAGCGCAAGCGCCTCCTCTTGATCGTGGGTGACGAAGACGAATGTGATGCCGACCTCGCGCTGTAGCTGCTTCAACTCGAATTGCATCTCTTGACGCAATTTCAGGTCGAGAGCGGCAAGTGGTTCATCGAGGAGCAACACTTTCGGTCGATTAACGAGTGCTCGCGCGAGCGCAACACGTTGCTGTTGACCACCAGAAAGTTGATTCGGCCGACGATCTTCCATTCCCGTCATCCGAACCAGCGAAATTGCCTCGTGCACCCGTGTTGAGATCTCCGATTTCGGGATCTTTCGCATCTTCAACCCAAACGCAACGTTGTCAGCGACACTCATGTGCGGGAACAAGGCATAGTTCTGAAAAACAGTGTTCACCGGCCGCTTATTGGGCGGCAACGAGCCCACTTCCTCACCAAAGATCTGGAGACTGCCCGCAGAGGGAATCTCCAGGCCCGCAATCATGCGGAGCGTGGTGGTCTTTCCACAGCCCGATGGTCCGAGTAGCGCAAAGAATTCGCTGTCGCCAATATCAAGGTCGACGCTGTCAACCGCGGTGACATCATCGAAGAATTTCGAAATGCCACGCAGCGAGACCGCTGCACTCCTCTGATTTTGTGATTCTGTGATTTCGTTCACCGAAGGCGAAGAGTAACGCCTACAGCGAAGAAATCAAGAGGCTCAAGAATTCTGGATCTTGATCTCGATATCAACACCAGCGGGAAGCTCGATGCGCTGGAGCGAATCGATGGTCTTCGCGTTGGGGTTGACGATATCGATGAGCCGCTTGTGGATTCGCATCTCGAAATGCTCACGCGAGTCTTTATCGACGTGTGGTCCACGGATAACCGTGTAACGATGCTTGTCGGTCGGCAACGGAATCGGGCCGCGGACATTTGCGTCGGTGCGGTTCACCGTTTCAACAATCTTTTTCGTCGACTGGTCAATGATCTCGTGATCAAACGCCTTCAGCCGAATACGAATATTTTGAGCCATGTCAATCTGCTTTCGTTCGTTGGGTGAGGAGCGTCACTTGATGATTTTGGTGACGCGGCCCGCACCAACGGTCCGACCACCCTCACGA
>JAAXJF010000094.1 GCA_012269985.1 Acidimicrobiaceae bacterium | reverse complement strand
CTTCTGTTGCCACGCGTTTTCGTTCCACTCATAGACGCGAACATGCCCCGAGTAGGCGCCGTTCCGCTGGGCGCCGACCGCGACCACAGTGCCGTCAGATGACAACGACACCGAAAATCCCGAATAGTCGCCTGCAGCTTCGCCATCAATGTCACTCCCTATTTGACTGATCGTCGTCGAGGCGGACACGATCATCGCTCCACTAGCGATAGCGGTGGCTGCTAAGACAAGGAGAGCAGACGTCGACTTACGGAACAGCACTGCTTTCACCCTATTGACCATCTTGAAGATCGGCTATGTCTTTTTCGTCAGTGGGTGGGGACTAGATCAGTAGCAACAACATGTCCCCACCCCGAAAAGAAATGTTGCATCGCAGAACTCAACCGAGGCCTGTGTCTCAGAACTTTTTCTTCTAACGGATCGGGTTTTTTCTTCTAAGACCCCTTGGCGGAGAGGGTGGGATTCGAACCCACGGAAGGTTGCCCTTCACACGCTTTCCAAGCGTGCCGATTCGGCCGCTCTCGCACCTCTCCTAATTGTGCTCTTGCACGATATCGGCGGGTAGCGTGTGATCGTTCTCGCACGTCGGGCCCCGGCGGGTGAGGTGACGGTCGGGTCCTGTGCGACGGGCGCCCGTGAATCAGGTCAGGCCCGGAAGGGAGCAGCCTTCAGCGGCATCGCTCGTGCGCCGCAGATCGCCTGGCCGTCGCCTCAGCCGACGGGGCCTCTGCGCATGTTCGGCGACTTATCCGCGAAATGGCCTCAGGCCATCTGCGGGAACGGTGCCGAGACGACCGGCTTGGAAGTCTTCAAAGGCTTGCTGCAACTCTGCTCGGTTGTTCATAACGAACGGCCCGTACTTCGCAACCGGCTCACGAATTGGCTCGCCGCCGAGCACATACAGGTCAAGGTCTTGTGTTTCTGATGCGGTGAAGGTCAACGACTCGCCAGCGTCGAAGACGGCGATTCGACCGGTCTGCATCGGCACCTGCTCGGCTCCTACCGAGCCAGCACCGCTCAGCGTGTAGGCCAACGCGTTGTAGCCAGGTTTCCATGGCAGCACCACCTGGTGGCCGGCTGACACCGTGACATGGCAGATGGTGATTGGGGTATGTGTTCCACCCGGCCCTTGGTGCCCATCGATGTCACCGGCAATGACCCTGATCATCGACCCCGCGTCAGAAGAGGTCGCAAGAACGACATCGGCCGGTTCCAGATTTTGATAACGGGGCTCGGTCATCTTCTTCGAAGAGGGAAGATTCACCCACAACTGCAGCCCGTGGAACAAGCCACCGGTGACGACGAGGGACTCGGGCGGCGTTTCGATGTGTAGAACTCCTGAACCAGCGGTCATCCATTGGGTTGCACCGTTGGTGATTGAACCGCCACCACCTTGTGAATCTTGGTGCAGAAACATTCCATCGATGATGTACGTGACTGTTTCGAACCCGCGATGCGGATGCCAGTCGGTGCCCCGAGGCTCATATGGCGCGTAATTCACTTCACCCATTTGATCCATATGGATGAAGGGGTCGAGATCGGCATCGCTAATGCCGGCAAAAGCGCGCCGAACCGGAAACCCTTCACCTTCAAAGCCACTCGGTGCATCGCTCACGAGCTTGACCGGGCGCGTTATCGAGTCGGGTGAGTGAACGATTCTTGGGAGCGTCAAGGTGTCAGCAGTTACCGCAGGCATGCCCGACAGTGTGCCTGAACGCAATGATGAATGAGAGATTCGGCAAGCACTAATAAGCATGAATAAGTCGTCGGTATTTGGGAATTGACATCTCTCAACGGCGGCGTAATGCGACTTGTTGCGCCAGAATGTTCCAATGGATGTGCATGTGGTCGATGGCACCTACGAATTGTTTCGCCAGCACTTCGGAGCGACTGCTGGGGGCACTCGCACTCCGGGCGAATTCGATGCGACGACAGGGGTGTTGGCATCGACGATTCAGTTGCTCGCTGATGACGCAACCCATGTCGGGGTAGCGAGTGACCACACCATCGAAAGTTTTCGAAACGAGTTATTCAACGGCTACAAAGATGGCTCTGGTATGCCGCCAGAACTCGCCATGCAGATTCCAGTCATGGAAGATGCTCTTGGAGCTTTGGGAGTAACGGTCTGGCCGATGATCGAATTTGAAGCGGACGATGCGCTTGCGTCAGCGGCGGCGGTGGCCAACGCAGACGATCGAGTTGGCCAGGTGCGCATCGTCACGCCAGATAAAGACCTTGGGCAATGTGTTGTCGGGGATCGGGTTGTGCAGTTCGACCGCCGCAAGGGGCTGTTTATTGACGAGTCGGGAGTCAACGAAAAATTTGGTGTCGGACCGGCGAGCATTGCTGACTGGTTAGCGCTCGTTGGCGACACAGCAGATGGCATCCCTGGGCTGCCCGGTTGGGGTGCCAAAAGCACATCATCTGTGCTTTCCCGCTACGGTCACGTTGAAGACATTCCCGAGGAAGCCGGTCGATGGGATGTTCCGGGCTTGCGAGGCGCTGCCAAACTTGCCACCACACTGGCTGAACGTCGTGACGATGCAATGCTGTATCGCACATTGGCCACTCTGATAACTGATGTCAAAGTTGGTTCAGTTGACGATTGGAAATGGAACGGCCCGACGGATGACTTCTCGGCCATCTGCGACCGTATCGGTGCTCAACATTTGCTCGCACGCGTCGAACGTCTGCAGCCATAAACGCGGTTCGGGGTCATCCCAGCGTGCGCCAGACGAAGCCCGAGTTGTGTCGTATGTGTCCTCACACTTTTTGAAAATTGTTTTGAGATATTTTTGGAGCCAAATTGGTGTTGGCTAAGAGATGGCAACACCACCGTCGCAGCAGATCGTTTCGCCAATCGTGTATGCGCCGGCGCGTGAACACAAAAAGATCGTCAACCCAGCAATGTCTTCTGCTGTACCGACGCGCTTTCGAGGGTTCGTGCGGGCCACGCCATCCCAGTCGGTGTTCTCGACGTCACCGCCACCACCGACACCGGTTGAGAGCATCCAGGTGGGGAATGGGCCGGGAGCGATTGCGTTAAGGATGATGTTGCGCTTCACGAGTTTGGTCGCCATTTCGCGGGTGAGCGCGTGAACTGCCGCTTTCGACGGCCCGTACGAGTGTGTGTCGAAGATCGGTGCTCGAAGCCCATCGATGGAGCCGATATTCACGACACGAGAGGGGTCATCTTCACTTGCCCCAGCCTCGAGAAGGGGCAGAAGTTGCTGGGTGAGAAAGAACACTCCCTTGACGTTGGTGTCGAACACCTTGTCCCACCCTTTTTCGGGGAACTCTTCAATTGGAGCACCCCACGACACGCCAGCGTTGTTGACGAGGATGTCAACCTGCGTTTCGCTCTCAGTGACGGCGCTGGCAAGAGCGGCGATGCCCTCCATCGTTGAAAGATCAGCAGGAATCGACACGCACTCTCCGCCGTAAGTTTCTGCAAGGCGAGCCGCCGTTGCATCACATTGATCGGCTTTGCGAGATGAGATATAAACCTTCGCTCCATTAGCGAGAAGTCCGGCGGCGATCATCTCACCGATGCCGCGCGAGCCGCCGGTGACAACAGCGACTTTGCCGGCGACGGAGAACAGAGCGTTAACAGAGAGGGAATCTGGGGTAGCCATTTCCCCATCCTGACAGCAAGAGCGCACATCTCTGAAAGTGGTCGGGGTGAGAGGATTCGAACCTCCGACCTCCACGTCCCGAACGTGGCGCGCTAACCAAGCTGCGCTACACCCCGTAGCGGATACGGAGCCTATCCGGCGTCGACTGTTTCTGCCTCTGCAGTTTCAGTGTCAGCGGGCTCGGACTCGGCATCGTCAGAGGCCTCGACCACAGCCTCTTCGAGCGGCACGCCCTCGGTGTACGAATCTCCCGCAACCGCTGCAGCGATCGCTTTACGCAGCCGCAGGGCGTCGAGAGGCTTCACGAGCCACGCCTCGGCTCCGGAGCGTTGCGCCAAAAACACATCGGCATTGCGATCGAGCAACATGACGAGAGGGGTCTCAGGAATTGCACCCGATGACGCATCGAGGCGAAGATCCATCGCAACCGCCATACCACCCATCGAACCAATTTGAAGGTCGGCGATCACAACATCGATGTTTCCGATCGCAACGAGCTCAGAAACGAGACGACCCTCACGACACACGGTGAATGACGTTTCGTTATCACCGAGAGCAGCAGTGACTTCATCGACTACCCAGTCGGCATCGGTGGCAAGGAGAATATGCACGCCCGAGAGGCTATCTCAGTGACGCATTACTGCAATTTCTTGGGAGAACTGGTTGAGACAAGTTCATCCGCAAGCTGCAACAAGCCATCCACGTCGTGGACGTCTTCATGCAAGCGGCCGACCATTGCTACTTCAGGTAGGTTGGCATTTCGAGCCCTTAACACGGTGCGCTCTGACTCTGCCAACTCTGACTGCCACCCCAACCACTCGGCTGCAGATGCTGGAAGATGCCCAGATGTCTCGGCGTCAATCAAAACTTCTTTGGTTGCGCCGTTCGCAATGAGCGCAGTGGAAGAAATTCCCGCAGAAATTAGTTCGTCGTTAAACCGTGAGATCTCATTAAGTGATTCAGTGGTCGGCGTCGCAACGAGCACAAACGCGGTCGAGTCGCTGCGCCACATCTTCTGCACTGTGATCGCCCGCTGTCGAAATGATGTTTCCATGCCAGTGAATGCACGAAGAAAATTGACCACATCATTGAGCACATTTGATCCGATCACTCGGCCAACTGCTCTCAGCAAGGGCTGAGTGGCAGCCGATAACAACCGAGCCGCTCGGCCACCAGTTCCCATCAACAGCTTGAACACCTGATGATCGAGAAACTTCACCAACACGTCGGGCGCCTCAACAACGGCCATCGCCTTGTCACTCGGAGGGGTATCAACAACGACGAGGTCGAACGCCTCATCTGATGTCAACCGGTAGACCGCTTCAGTTGCCATATATTCCTGCGTGCCGCCAAGCGAGGTCGCAATCGATTGAGTAAACGGATTCGCCAGTGCCTCATCGGCCTGGCCTGGGCGAACCGCCGTCGTACGAATGACGCGCTCAAGCTCGGTAGCTGGGTCGAGCATCATTGCCCACAGCTCGCCAGAGACATCATCGGGAAGCACTACTTGGGCAGGGTCAGCGCCGAGGCCACTGTCGAGACCGAGAGCATCACCCAAGCGACGTGCGGGATCAACAGTGATGACCACCACCTTTCGCCCAAGAGTGGCAGCCGCAAGCCCGATGCTCGCCGCCATCGTCGTCTTTCCAACACCGCCTGAACCACAACAGACAATCACTGACCGTTCGCTAATGAGATCGGTAATCATGAAACCGGTTCTCCATACGCAGCAGTGGCAAGTTTGGCGACGAGATCTCGGTTGAGGTCGGCAGTCGAAAGTTTCTCAACTTCCATCACACTGGTGCCGAGCGCATTAACGAATCGGCTGATGTTGTGTTGCGACTGTTGATGGCGGGCGATGGCGGCATCAATCACCTCTGCAACTTGAGCAGGAAGGCGGGAATGCTCTTTCTTCGACAGGTTGATGAGCAGCTCGTCAGGCTCAACGGCGTTGACGATGGCTCCAGCGAGGGCAACATCAACACTTCGAATGGCCGAAATTAACTCGATCGACTCGTTAACTGGAGTCGTTTCTGCCTTGGTGACGACCACCGCGCCACATCGACCAGCATCCATGAGCAGCCGCTGAACATCGAGGGCCTGTTCACGAATCGGACCCCCTTCAACAATGTCGAGCAACCCCGAAACCGACGACAGCATCGACGTTGCATGACCTGTGGCCGGAGCATCAAGGATGACAACGTCGTGCTGACCGATATTGGCGAACTGTTTCACCTTGCCAAGCACCACGAGATCGTGAATTCCAGGGGCAGCAGCGCCAACAACTTCGATCACGCCGGACTGTGCAAGTCTGCGAGCGAAGTTCCCAAAACCTTGGTCAAGAAGGTAATCCTCGAGCGCAGAACCCGCAGTCACTGACCGAACATCGACCCCACCAGGACACAAACGATGAAGTGACGATTTGCCGTCGATCGCAACAACAAGCACGTTGAGCCCCGCTGCATGAGCTCCGTGAGCGAGCAGAGCGGTAGTTGTCGTGCGTCCAACCCCGCCCTTACCAAGTACGAGGAGCACTCGCGCTCCTCGCTCTGCCGTCGGTAGTGTTCCATCAGGCAGTAACCACGGGGCAACCGTGTTGCTGGCATCGCTCATCGCAATTTCGACCATTCACATGTTTCTGGAGGCACTTGTGCGCAGATTAGTCATCGCTCTAGGAATCCTGCTCTCCGTGCTTGAATTCGGTGGGGCAGCGGTGTCGGCCGCTGATGATGTCGCACCGGTCGATGTATTGCAGGTCGACGGCCTCCTCGATCACGTCGTTGCGAGTGAAATCATCACCGCCGTTGAACGCTCAGCAACCAATGGGGCGCAGGCGCTCATCTTGCAGGTGAACTCAAAAGGCTCGCTGCTTACCAACGAAGAAATTGATGAAGTGTTGGTCGCCATCGATAACTCGCGGACCCCCGTAGCGGTCTGGGTGGGCCCGACAGGCGCTGATTTACTCGGCGCCTCGGCACATCTTCTTGCCGTTGCCGATGTCAGTGGTATGGCTCCCGGAGCAAAAATTGGTTCCCTTGACCCACGAATCATTGCACCTAACGCAGAGGGAGCCGCCCGCATCGCTCCGCTCGCCGGCGACATTATTGGCCTCACTGAAGCGCGGGACCTCGGCGTGCTCGACCAGCGCGTATCCGACGAGGGCATTGCAACGATTGCGAACATGCTCGACGCCCTCAATGGCTACTCCAACGGTGTGACCACTCTGGTCACAACGGAAGAGGTAGTGACCGAGGAGGGCACGGTGCAACGCAACACCATTGCAACACCTCGATTCTCAAAGCTCGGTCTCTTCGACCAACTCCTTCATACCGTTGCGAGCCCGCCTGTCGCATACCTGCTCCTACTCATAGGGCTTGGTCTGTTGATCTTTGAATTCTTCACCGCTGGAGTCGGCGTCGCCGGGCTCGTTGGCGCAGTATCAACCCTGCTCGCCGGCTACGGCATTGCCGAACTTCCCGCACGTTCATGGGCAGTTGCGTTGATCGTTCTTGCAATGCTTGCGTTTGCTGTCGACGTTCAAGTAGGTCTGCCACGCACATGGACCGGAATTGGCATCGTGCTCACCATCATTGGCAGCCTCTGGCTATTCGAATCTGTTCCGGGGGCATCGTTGCGCCCAACATGGTTGTCGCTCGTCGCTGGCATCGGCGGTGTCATCTTGTCATTCACAGCCGGTATGCCATCGATGACCCGAACACGATTTGCCACACCAACAATCGGCCGCGAATGGATGGTCGGCTCAGAAGGCACCGTTGTCGAGAGCGTTGACCCTGAAGGGATCGTCAACGTCGGAGGAGCCGATTGGCGTGCACGAACCAATCGCGCTACTCCGGTCAACGCCGGAGACACCATCAAAGTGGTGGCAATCGATGGCATCACGCTTGAAGTAGAGCCCCTTGAGGGAGCGGCGCGTGACTACCGGCGCTGACGGCCTCAGGGTCGATGTTCAACGACTCGACCCCGAAATGCCGCTTCCGGCCTACGCCCACCCGGGCGATGCCGGCATCGACCTCCATGCACGGGAAAGCATTGTCATTCCATGCGGAGGTGGGCGAGTGCTCATGCCAACAGGAATCGCTATTGCGATTCCGCTGGGCTGGGCAGGCTTCGTGTTGCCACGATCAGGGCTAGCTCTGAGACATGGCCTATCGGTCGTGAATTCACCTGGTCTCATCGATTCGGCCTACCGAGGCGAGCTAAAAGTCGTGCTCATCAACACCGACCCAACCGACGACTACGAGGTCACACGCGGCGACCGCGTGGCACAGCTCGTGCTGCAGCGCGTTGGTGAGGTCACATGGAATGAGGTTGATGAACTCTCAGGCGATGACCGCGGTGGCGGGTTCGGGCACTCCGGTCGCTGACCAACCACATGGAACGCAAGGCTTAGACCTCAGTGATCGTCACCGATTCGATGATCACCTGCTCGAGAGGCGGAACCCCATTTGATTCGGGGTTACCGGCGGCATCGAGTGCCCGAAGAGTGTCGTCAAGACCCTCGGTGACCTGACCAAACAGCGTGTAGTTCGGCGGCAGATTCACTCCGGTCTCACCGGTAATGATGAACCACTGGCTGCCATTCGTATTAGGGCCGCTGTTCGCCATGGCAAGCGATCCGATCTGATACTCGCCGGCTTCAGGGAGTTCGTCAGCGAATGTGTAGCCGGGGCCACCAGCACCCGTTGCGGTTGGATCACCACACTGCGCCATGAAGCCAGGGATGATGCGATGGCATTCGATGCCGTCGAAGTAGCGGTAGCGAGCGAGCGTCACAAAGTTGTTGACGGTGAGCGGCGCTTTGTCGCTGTCGAGCTCAACCGTGACCGTGCCCCTATTTGTGGCGATCTCGGCGGAGTACTGCGCATTGCTGTCTATACACATCGGTAGAGCACTATCGAAACTTCGCTGCTGGTCAGCTGAGCCATCAACAGGAGGGCAATCAACTGCAGGTTCAGTTGTTGCTGTCGTGTCATCGGGTGAAGTCGAGTTGTCGGTGGCCGCAGATGTGTCGCTCGCGACGTCATCACTTGAGAACGCGCCGCCAAGTGCTGCGATGCCGACAACGAGACCGAGAGCAACAACGATCAGCGTTCCCCACTTCGTTGCGCGTCGTCGGGCGTTGTCAATGCGTTGCTGACGAAACTCCCGTACCTGACGAGCGGCTTTATTTGCTTTTTTGCGTTCACGTTTTGCGGTTCCCACGGTTGCGAAGGCTACCGCCACCTGCGTTCACGGAGCCATGTGAAATGCCGACGTCTGCAGGTGGCTCGACGCAGATCAGTTGACCTGGCCAGGACCTTCGGAGAATTCCCGAACCTCGGCTGTACTCAAAGGATCAAAATCATGTCCAGGACGCACACGACCTCTTACAAGGTGAAGCCACAAACCACCAAGATTCGGGGCGCGTTCACTCGCCCCAGTGAGATGGCGACGCAGGCTCCGAATGACCCCAGAGTGCGTCACGACAATCGTTGGCTGATTCGGCTCTATCGAGCCCAGAAGTTCGGTTGTAGCCTCAAGCGACCGCTGAACAACCGTGTCGTAAGGCTCAAAACCATCGGGTCGACGATTCCGCTCAAGAAAACCTGGCCATTGCTCTTTAATTTCTTGGGGTGTGAGCCCTTGCCACGGCCCCGCATCGGCCTCGTTCCAACGCTCGTCGGTTGTAGGAGCATCAAGCCTGAGGTGGTCAGCAATAATCGACGCCGTGTCTCTCGCACGCGCAAGTTTTGATGCATACACTCGGCGAAATCTGTGTGGGCCCTCCGCGAGCTGTGCGGCTGCGATGCGTGCCTGTTCCCTGCCAAGATCGCTGAGATCGATATCAGCCATTCCCTGCCATCGAGCGAGCGCGTTCCACAGGCTTTGGCCATGTCGAATGACAAGCAAACTTGGAACAGGTGTCGGCACAGCCCTTGATGGTACCGGTGGCCCCACCGAACCCGCGGGGGCTTCCTCGGTCAAATGAGTGTCGTCACCTACTATCTACGTCGTGGCAGTGCTTCGAATGTTTGCATCGGCTCGAGAAGCCGCAGGCACCGGCCGCGATCAACTTGACGGCGCCACAGTTGGTGAAGTGTTGGCAGCTGCCTCCCGGAGGTATGGGCAGAGATTTGTTGACGTGCTACCAACCTGCCGGATTTGGGTAAATGGTGACGACGCAGACGATTCAACTCCCGTGGGTGACAACGATGAAATCGCAGTGCTCCCACCGGTCTCAGGAGGAATGTGATGGCCTCTGAACTCGATCTGCAAGCGCTGTCACTCGATGAACTACGCGCCGAACGAAACCGTTTACAACATGAAGATGATGCAGTCTCCTACGTTCGTCGCATAGCGCAGGCACGCCTCGATCTCGTCGCCGCTGAGCTTCGACAATCAGGTGAGGATTCAAATGAGGATCTCTCCGGGGAGCTGCAGCGCGTTCTCTCTCAGCACCTCACTGGGCCTCCATCAGCATCCCGTGCTCCGCGAGCCGACGACGACCATCTGGCAAATGACGCTCGGGCCGTCCAACTTGATCAACTCTGTGCCGAACACGGGTTCAACCGCCTTTCATCGGGGGAGGAACTGACCCAAGCCGAACTCACGTCGTTGACGAATGTGCTTACCGACTTCGAACGAGAGATCTCAAAAGATCGGCGTGAGCGCTTCGAGCAGATCGATGCCCTCGGTGCCGAACTTGTGCGCCGATTCAGAGATGGCGAGGTCCACGTCGACGAATTTCTTGACTCTGAGAACAACTAGCTGAGAACCGCGGGCTCGGGAATATCAATCTCAGTAGATAGATTTCGCTACTAGTGACGACTGAGAAGCAGCGGCGCGTTGCGATTATTTCTCTCCACACCTCGCCCCTTGCTCAACCCGGGGTTGGCGACAGTGGTGGCATGAACGTCTACGTGCGCGAAATGGCATCTGCGCTTGCTCAACAAGGAACCGAGTGCGTCGTTTACACCAGAGCCAACGCGGCGGAGCTCCCCCAAGAAGTCGTTGTCGAGCCCGGGCACCGGGTTGTCTACGTTCAAGCCGGCCCGCATCACTTGCCGAAAGAGGCGCTCACGGACATCATCGATGAATTCACAGAGGCCGTTGTCGACGATATTGAAGCCCGTGGCGGAGTTGATGCCGTGCATGCTCACTACTGGCTGAGCGGTGAAGTCGGGCACGCTCTCAAACACCGCCTCGACGTGCCGTTCATTGTTACCTTTCACACCCTCGCCCGAGTGAAAGGTGCCGGTGGAGATCTCGAGCCCGGCTACCGAGAAGCTGCGGAGGCTGCACAGATTGGTTGTGCCGACGCAGTATGCGTTTCGTGTGATGCGGAGCGCTCAGAACTCATCGATCATTACGGAGTGCCTGCGGGAAGAGTGGTCATCGTGTCGCCCGGTGTTGAGCACGCAATTTTCGGCCCCGGTGATCGCCGCGGTGCTCGACAGGCCATTGGCGAGCACGACAACGTCCCGTTGGTGTTATTCGCCGGACGCATACAGGCACTTAAGGGCCCTGATGTTGCAATTCGCGCGCTTGCTCTAATGAACGAACCACATGCTCGTTTATTAGTTGTTGGAGGTGCGAGTGGATCAAACGGGCATGCGCACGAAGAAGAAATGCGCTTGCTCGCAGACGAACTCGGTTTGTCTGACCGCATTCGCTTCGTTGCGCCACAGCCACACCACCTGCTGTCGACGTTTTACCGAGCCGCCGACGTCGTCATTGTACCGAGCAGGAGCGAGAGCTTCGGGTTAGTCGCGCTTGAGGCTGCGGCCTGCGGTGCTCCCGTGGTGGCAAGTGCGGTCGGGGGTCTCACTTCGCTCGTTGATGATGGCGTGACAGGAATACTCGTCGGCTCCCGCACACCTTCCGCATTCGCCGAAGCACTCGATGCAGTGCTTTCCGATTCAGCGATGGCAACCTCAATGTCGATGGCGGGCTCGGTCGCCTCACTCGACTACTCATGGACGGTCGCTGCATCTCGCCTGAACGAGGTGTATGACGAGCTTCGCTCGGCAGGGCTGTTGGAGTGCCGATGAGCGAATTGCAATCGCCATCGGATCTTGCTGACCTCGTCACGCTGATCGACAACTGGCTGAACGAGTTCGCAGAAGAAGGCGAACATGTTCTTGCGATCGATCGAGGCACCAGTGATGAGACATCGTTCGGAGAACCTCGCTGGTATGTGAGGCTCGCGGGAGAATCAAAAGAGATTGTGACGATCTGGCTCACCCTTGGACAACGAACCTTGCGATACGAGACCTATGTCATGCCGGCGCCAGAAGACAACGCTGCAGAGCTCGCAGACCAACTTTTGCGCCGGAACGATCGGTTGGTCGGCGCCCACTTTTCTATCGGTCACGAAGACGCGATCTATCTCCGGGGTGCAATTCCTGACAGCGCAGTGACCACCGATGAACTCGACCGAGTTGTTGGCACCCTGTACCAAACAGTTGAGCATGCCTTTCCTGCGCTGATCCGCCTCGGATTCGCTCGCAGATTCGCCGACTAATACCTTCCGAGCACGAACATTTCCGTACGGGGCATTGCGCTCACCTCTGATACTCGAGGTGCTTTGGGTTGGCCGTATTGGGGAGGTCAGATTCTCGGCCACTCGGGCATCTCACCTTGCCCCGGCCAGCAAAGAACCCTCTACCGGGATGCACTCGGTAGCGTCTGCGTATGGCTGAAATCGGACACGACTACGAGATAGTCGTCATTGGCGGCGGAAATATGGGCGCAGCATTGCTGGGCGGACTGTTTCGGGACGGCATCGTGATCGCTGAGCAGGTTGCCGTCGTCGAGCTTTCGGCTGAGCGTCGACAGGTAGTTGCCGCAGAATTTCCGCAGGTGTTGGTGAGTGAGTCGATACCAACTTGTCGTGCAGCAGTGCTTGCCGTGAAACCTCCGGCGATCGCCGAGGTTGCGGCTTCTGCGATCGCCGCTGGCGCCCAGCGTGTGTTGTCGATTGCAGCCGGCATCACAACGGCAACGTTGCGGGCCGCATGTGGCGACGGGGTTGACGTCGTGCGTTCTATGCCCAACACGCCAGCGATGGTGGGCAAAGGGGTGACCGCGATCTGCACAGATGCTAGGAGCAATCCTGCGGTGCTCGACTGGGCTGAAGAACTACTCACAGCAGTCGGCATGGTCATCCGCGTCGACGAAGAACACTTCGATGCGGTCACCGGACTCACCGGCTCTGGGCCGGCGTATGTGTTTGCGTTTGCCGAGGCCTTGATCGCTGCGGGAGCTGAAGCAGGTTTGCCAGAAGAGGTGCTTGAGCCAATGGTGACTCAACTGCTATCTGGCTCGTCAGCGCTGCTCACTGCTCGAGGCGACCCTGCCGGACTGCGAGAGGCTGTGACATCGCCAGGAGGAACCACCGCAGCCGGACTCAATGTTTTTAACGAACAAGGCCTCCGCGCCCTTGTGGCTAATGCTGTGACTGCAGCGAAAACCCGTAGCCGTGAACTTGGCGCAAGTTGATGCTTATGCGCTTGTGAAATATTTCCCCAGTGTGGCACTTTTCACACCCTGATTTTCGGTCTAACATGACGACTGTTGAGCCGCACCGGTGATATCCGGAAGCGCCGACGGGGCTAGTGCCATCGGGGGGTTGGCACTAGCCCCAGTCGTTTTTCAGGCCATATTTCATGACATAACTGATGTTTGCCTAGCTCTCGATTAGTTCTTCTGCGGCTGACCTTTCGGTTGTGCAAAATGAAGCGCATTGGGCTCATTGATGGTGGTGATGAGAGCATCATCGTCGGAAGCGCTGAAATTGTTTTGCTCCTTGGCAGGGTCGATCTCACTGTGCCGTATTTTCCGACGACTTGGCTACATGCGACCGTTGCAGTCGACCGGGCGTTAGCGTCACAGTCGTGAGCAGGCGCTTCGAGACCATCTCGTTTCTTTCTGATTACGGACTTGCCGACGAGTTCGTCGGGGTGTGTACCGCAGTCGTTCGCGATCTCGCTCCTCACGTGAGCGTTGTCGACCTCACGCATTCGATCCCGCCTTTTGATGTCCGTGCCGGTGCTCTTGCGCTCGCACGCTCGACCGCTTATTTGCCCGAGGGTGTCATCCTTGCCGTCGTCGACCCAGGGGTTGGTACCGATCGAAAAGCGATCGCCGTGGAAGTCGCTGAAGGTGCCGGAGTATTCGTTGCCCCAGACAACGGGCTCATAGCCCCAGCTGTTGCGATCGCCGGAGGCGCCGAGCGCGCATTTCACATCACAAACTCCGACATCGTGTTGAGCGGAGCCGGTGGCACCTTCGATGGGCGCGATGTCTTTGCGCCAGCAGCCGCCTACCTCTGTAATGGCGGAGCGATCGAAGACCTCGGCCCCGAACTTGACCCATCGTTGTTGATGCCGTCGGCTATCCCATTGCCTAGGGAAGAAGACGACAAGGTGATTGCCGAAGTGTTATGGGTTGACCATTTCGGAAATTGCCAACTCAACGTTGGACCCGATGACCTGCCGTTCACTTGGGGTCCGACTGTTTCATTGACCTTGCCTGATACGACTGAACCAGGAGTCACCGTCGTCAGGTCAGCCCAGATGGCTGCCAACTTCGCGGATATCGGTGGGGGCATCGGTGTTGTAGTTGATTCACTTGGCATGTACGCGGTGTGTCTCGATCGTCGATCTGCGGCCGCCGAACTCGCCCTCGATGTCGGGGAGCAGGTAGTCATCGCCCAAGGTGAAGATGAACTCGTGACGACACCAGTCGCATTTGGTCGGTAAGGTCACGGAATGCGCCCCGCAACGACCCTCGCCCTCGGACTGCTGCTGTTGGCCATTTTGGTAGCGGGCTCAGTGTCACTTCTGCGCCTCTAGTTTCTACGGTCGAATTCTCGCGGTCGAATTCTTGCGGTCGAACGATTAAAAAGTATTGAGCGCGACTTTGTGAAGCCGCGCACAAGCGACCTATCATGTTGAGCGATGTCCCCCCATCGATCACGTCGACGCATTCCTGATGCGACCGTCGCCAGGCTTCCGATCTATTTGCAATTGCTGATCGAACAGCTTGAGAATGAGGTCGCAAACATCTCCTCTGACGAACTTGCAACGCTTGCGGCAGTGAACGCAGCGAAAGTTCGCAAAGACCTGTCGTATATGGGCAGTTACGGCACCCGGGGTGTCGGGTACGACGTCGAATATCTCGTTTACCAAATTCGGCGCGAACTCGGCCTCGACCACGAGTGGAGCATCGTCATCGTTGGTGCCGGCCACCTAGGCCAGGCTCTCAGCGGCTACGGAGGCTTCTCAGAACGCGGCTACTCCATTGAAGGCGTCTTCGACATTGACGACAAGAAAATCGACGTCACCGTCGGAGGAGTGAGAGTTCGCCACCTTGACGAACTTCCACAGGTCGTTGCTCAGCGTTCGGTGTCAATCGGTGTGATCGCAACCCCCGCGTCAGCCGCCCAAGATGCCGCTGATCGACTCGTAAAAAGCGGGGTCACGAGCATTCTTAACTTCGCACCCGTGGTGGTTAACGTGCCGTTCGGCATCAGCGTTCGACGAGTAGACCTTTCCGTTGAGCTGCAGATCATCTCGTACCACGAACAACGACGCCTCACTGCAGCGGCGCAACTTCGCGCTGTGAACGGCGGCGGCTCGATCAACGCAACGGCGTAGGTCCTCAGCGGCATGTCTGTCCTTGTCGTCGGTGTTAACCACCGCACCGCCCCTCTTGACCTCCTTGAACGCATCGCTCTTGATGCACAAAGTGTTGCAAAAGCGGTCTCCGGCCTCGTTGCGCTGGACAGTGTTCGAGAAGCGGTCATCCTCAGCACATGTAACCGCACCGAGGTCTACGCCGTGGCCGAACTCTTTCACCAAGGGTTCGATGACATTCAGCACTTCCTTGCCACCACCGCTGGTGTTGACCTCGAAACGATTAACTCTCACACGTACGCCGAACATGACGACGCAGCCGCACATCACCTCTTTTCGGTGGCTGCCGGGCTCGACTCAATGGTGCTTGGCGAAGGCGAAGTACTCGGTCAAGTCAGAGATGCCTGGGAAATCGCACAGGCAGAGGGGGCAGCACGTTCAACTCTTAACCTGCTATTCCGCCATTGCCTCGAAACCGGAAAACGTGCTCGCACCGAGACTGATATTGCGCGAGGAACTGCCTCAATGAGTCACGCCGCCGTGGAAATGGCAGTTGACCACCTGGGTTCTCTTGACAATGTCAGCGTTGCAGTAGTCGGAGCAGGACTGATGGGCGAAGGCATTGCAGTTGCGCTCCACGGCCATGGTGCCCGTCGAATGACAGTGCTCAACCGAACCGAAGAACACGGCCGCTCAATCGCAGATCGTGTGGATGGCACGGTGCAACCGTTGGCGGCACTCGACCATGCCCTCGTTGAATCTGACCTCGTTATCACCTGCACCGGCGCTCAGGAACCGATCATCACGACCGACATGGCCCGGCCTGCATCTTCACCAGATCGCCCGACCTTGATTATCGACATTGCGGTACCGCGAGACGTGCACCACGAAGTCGCTCAGCTTTCTGACGTCACCGTGCTTAACCTCGACGACGTGCAACGCTGGGCCGCACGCGGCAGAGAAGCTCGAACCTCGTCTGTGGAAGCGGTAAGGGCGATTATCTCTGAAGAACTTGACCGTTATGCCATCGCATCGTCTGCAGTGCAGGCGGCTCCACTTATCTCTGCTCTCCGCTCACATTTCGACAGCATTCGTCGTGATGAACTCGACCGTGTTGCTGGTCGACTCGATGAAGATGCGCGCAACGCCCTCGATGTCGTCACGACCCAACTTCTTGCGAAGTTGCTGCACGAACCATCGGTGAGGTTGCGATTAGAAGCTGGATCGCCGCGTGGTGAACGACTTTCGTCAGCAGTAATCGATCTGTTCAACCTCGACGACCCTCACGCGGGCGACGCCTAGGATCACCACTGGTATGGGCATGGTCATAAGGCTTGCGACGCGTGGAAGCCGTCAGGCGGTCACACAAGCAGAGGGCGTGCAACACGCTCTCTCTCAGCGCGGCGTTGGAAGCGCGCTCGTCATCGTTGAGACCCATGGCGATCGCACCCAAGCAGCGAATACTCCGCTCCACGAGATCGGTGGGCAGGGAGTCTTCACGAAAGAGGTTCAACAAGCGGTGCTCGACGGTCGTGCCGATGCTGCAGTGCACTCAGCGAAAGATCTGCCAACCGAACGCCCGCATCAACTTGACATCGCTGCGATCATGGCCCGACGAAGCTCTACAGATGCACTCATCGGGCGCCGGCTCCTCGACCTTGAAGATGGCGCGACGGTGGCTACCGGTTCGGTGCGGCGTCGCGCCCAGATCGCGGAGATTCGTCCGGATCTCAATTTTTTGGAATTGCGCGGCAATATTGAGACCCGGTTGCAAAAAATCCCGGATAGCGGATCGATTGTGATGGCAGTGTCAGCACTTGAAGTGCTCAACCTCACCAGCCACATCGCTGAAGAGCTGGACCCAGCAGTCTTCGTGCCAGCGGTTGGCCAAGGTGCAATCGCCATCGAATGCCGAAACGACTCATCTCAAGTTCTCGAAGCGCTCGCTGGCATCAATGATGAAACCACCGCAACCGAAGTAACGATCGAACGCGCCTACCTCGGCGAACTTGGCGCGGGATGCTCTGCCCCAGTTGGAGCCCACGTCTCGGGAGGATTGCTCACCGCTTTCCTCGGCGGTGGTGAGTCGAATTTCCGAGTATCAATCGAACTCACTGGTGATCTCAAGCGAGACATCGCCGCAGCTCGAGCGCTCGCCAATGAGGCCCGGGCCACGGTCGGGGTGTGAGACGTTCACGATGAGCGACGGGTTGCTCCAAGGTCGTCGAGTTGTTACCACTCGACCCAATGCCGGCGACCTGGAACGACGCCTTGAATATTACGGGGCTGCGGTTGTGCACCTTCCGCTCACCAACATCGTGGATGTCGGTGTGAATACCTCGGTAGATGAGTCCATCGATTGGCTCGTCGTTACATCAGCAAATGGAGCGCGTCGAAGTGAGCCGTGGGCGTCGCGTGCGTCACATCGATGTGCGGTGGGCCCTACCTCGGCGGCAGTGCTCAGAGAGGTCAGTGGAGAGTTTGTTGATCTTGTCCCCGAAAACGCCTCAGGTGAAGACCTCGTGCGCTCGTTTCCAACAGCACCATCTGGTGGAGGGCACGTGGTCATCGTCCGCGGCGAGCAAGCATCAGGCGAGGTTCGCATCGGCATCGAACAACTCGGGTGGCGGGTGACCGATGTCGTGACCTACCGCACCCAGCCCAAAGAAGTAGATCAGCACATTGCCGAACATGCTGCGACATCAGAGCTTGTGTTGCTCGCTGCAAGCTCTGCAGCATCAGCGTGGGCGTCGATATGCCGCGCCTACGGGCTGAACTCACCGCCCGTGGTGGTGATTGGGGCACCAACCGCCCACACCGCCGAGCAAGAAGCTTTACAGGTAGCTGCTATCGCAGAACCATCAACGATTGATGGTCTCGTCAGCGCAACGCTGAAGTACTTCAACTGACCATAGAACGTCTCACAGATGTGCCGTCGGCTGCCGGTGCTCGTACCATGCGAGTCGTGGTTTTTGATCCCCCACCGTTTCCGGCCCATCGTCCGCGGCGACTTCGTTCGACGCCTGCGATGCGAGACCTTGTTGCGGAAACCCGAGTAGACGTTCAAGATCTCGTTGCTCCGCTCTTTGTTCGTGAGGGTGTGGCCGACCCGATACCAATCTCTTCGCTTCCAGGTGTCGTGCAGCACACTGTCGACTCGTTGCGACGTGAGGTCAACGAGCTTGCTGAGCTCGGTGTTCGCTCGGTCATGCTGTTCGGCATTCCTGAACATAAAGATGCGACAGGGTCGTCATCGTGTGCAACCGATGGCATCACTCAAGTCGCACTTGAACAACTGCGGGCAGATGTCGGGGACGATGTTGTGCTCATTTCTGATCTTTGTGTCGACGAATACACCGACCACGGGCATTGCGGAATTATCGACGAGCACGGCAACGTTGATAACGATGCGACCCTCGAGCTGTACGCCGCAGCTGCCATTGCGCAGGCCGATGCAGGTGCCCATATGGTCGCCCCGAGCGGAATGATGGACGGCCAAGTCGCCGCTATTCGCTCGGCGTTAGACGGCGCAGGCCGCAGCAATATTCCGATCATGGCGTATGCGAGCAAGTATGCGAGCGGTCTCTACGGACCTTTCCGCGAGGCCGTCGATGTGACGATCGCTGGCGGCGGAGACCGCAAGGGGTATCAACAAGATTGGCGAAATGGCCGTGAAGCCCTTGTCGAAGTTGCCGGCGACGTCGCTCAAGGCGCCGACATCATCATGGTGAAACCAGCAGTGACCTATCTCGATGTCATTGCGGAGGTGCGAGCAGCAATTGATCTCCCCGTAGCGGCGTATCACGTGAGCGGCGAATACGCAATGATCATGGCCGCAGCAGCAAACGGCTGGATCGATGGCGACGTGGTCGCCCTTGAGCAACTGACCGCTATCAAGAGAGCCGGCGCGGGCATCATTGTCACCTATCTCACTCGGTGGTTTGCAGAAGGCGCCCAGGAAATTTCGTGATCCACCCTTGTGATCCACAGCGCTGCGAGAGCGCAGGATGCACCGCAACGCTATGCGTCGGGGCAGGCCTCCCTTCAAATGACGAGATATTCGAACGCTCAAGCCGTGCAATCCCAGGAGGCGTGAACTCATCGATTCGAGCGTTCCGCTCAGTGGGAGGACGACCATACGTCGTTGCGGCAGCCAGCGGTGCACACATCACCGATGTTGAAGGTCGTCGCTACATCGACCTTGTACAGAGTTACGGGGCCGTCATCCTCGGTCACGCTCACCCAGCGGTAACGCAGGCGGTGAGAGCTGCCGCCGTCGACGGAACCTCCTACGGTGCGCCGCCCCCCCGTGAAATGAAACTCGCTGAAGCAATTCGCGAACGAGTCCCGAGTTGCGAACGCGCTCGATTCATGAACTCGGGTACCGAAGCGACATCAACCGCAGTTCGCCTTGCGCGCGGCTACACCGGCCGCGATCGAGTGGTGATCTTCCACGGAAATTTCCACGGCGCAACCGACGCCTTGCTTGCGGCGGGTGGAAGTGGCGTCGCCACGCTGGGTCTTCCGGGAACCGCTGGCGTGCCGGCAGGTGCCGTCGGCGAAACGATGGTGGTGCCCTACAACGTTGTGCCACAACTTGATGAAGCCGTTGCCGCGGTCATTGTCGAACCGGTTGCGGCGAATATGGGTGTCGTCGAGCCGGTCCCCGGATTCCTTGAAGGTCTTCGTGAAGAGTGTGATCGCGTCGGAGCGGTGCTTATTTTTGATGAGGTCATTTCTGGTTTCCGACTAGGCCCCGGTGGTGCGCAAGAGCGATATGGAGTGAAGCCAGATCTCACCACTTTCGGGAAAGTCATCGGAGGCGGGCTCCCCATCGGAGCGGTTGGCGGTCACCAAACGATCATGGAAACGCTGTCGCCACTCGGACCGGTGTTCCACGCTGGCACTCTTGCGGGTAACCCGATCGCTACTGCCGCTGGTCTCGCTGCGCTCAACCTTCTCAAACCCGAGGTCTACACTGAGCTTGAGCAGCGGGCGAGCGAACTTTCTTCGCTACTCGACGACGCCTGCAACTCAGCCGGGGTGCCCGCACATTTCCCACGTGTCGGAACGCTTGTCGGTGCGTATTTTGGCGAAGGTGGCCCAGTTCGCAATTTCGACGATGCAACCACAACCGATGAAGCTGCTTACGCACGATTTTTCCACGCCATGTTGAACGAAGGCGTCGCAATGGCTCCGGGGGCCTACGAGGCCCTCTTCGTGGGTCTCGGACACGATGACTCGGTGATGACAGAAGTCGCCTCCGCTGCGCAGCGAGCCGCCGTGACGGCTGCCCAACCATAAGTGAAACTAGGGTCAAAACTGTGATCACCGTTGAAGGGCTGACGAAGCGCTTCGGAAACACTGTCGCTATCGATGATCTGCACTTTTCGGTGCAGCCCGGCCGGGTGACCGGGTTTCTCGGACCGAACGGCTCAGGGAAGTCGACCACCCTGCGTTGCATGGTTGACCTCGATCATCCTCAGTCTGGAAATGTCACATTTTCGGGCAAGCAGTACAGGCAGATCGAAGATCCGATCAGAACAATCGGGGTCTTACTTGATGCGTCGTACGTTCATCCGGGCCGATCAGCTCGCCACCATCTCGAGTGGCTCGCACTCTCAAACCATCTCGACCGACAGCGAGTCGATGAGGTTCTTGCGCTCGTCGGTCTCACTGATGTTGCCCATCGCCGTGTAAAGACATTCTCACTCGGCATGAAGCAGCGCCTCGGACTTGCTGCGACGATGCTCGGCGACCCCGAAGTTGTCATCCTTGATGAGCCAGCAAACGGCCTCGATCCTGAGGGCATCAGGTGGATGCGCGACATGTTGCAGTACCTCGCAGGTCAAGGGCGAGCAGTTCTTGTCAGTAGTCATCAGCTCTCTGAGATGGCACTGATGGCTGAAGACCTTGTTGTCATTGGCCGAGGACGGCTTATCGCCCATGAAACCGCAACCGACTTCATTGCCCGTCATACGACAACCCGAATTCGCGTGAGGTCGCCACAGATCGATGTCATCTTGCGAGCGGTGCGGGAGCATGGTGGTGATGCATCAACGCTCAGCGTCGTAGCTGATACCGATGGGGCGCTCGTCACCGGGATGTCGATGATCGATGTTGGTGAACTTGCACACAGCAACGGAGCAGTGGTGCATGAACTGTCAGAAGTTACCGACAGTCTCGAAGATGCGTTCCTTGCGGTGACGAGAGACGACCAGGAGTACCGATCGGGGTCGTCATCATGAAAGCAATCATTGCGAGTGAGTGGCTGAAAGCGCGTACGGTGCGGTCGCATTGGGTGCTGCTCATCATCGCGATGATATTTCCGTTGATCATTTCGACACTGGTAGGGATCTTCAACCCTGACCCTCAATATGTGTCCTACCGCGAAGTTGTGTCGATCGTTGCGAGTTCGGGTGCCTTTTCGCTGTTGCTGCTCTCATCGCTCTGGGTGATCAACCTCACCAGCGAATTCACACACGGAACAATTCGTGTTACCTACGCCGCAGTGCCCGCACGCTGGAAGGTCATCGTGAGCAAAGCTGTCATCGGGACATTGGTGACATCGAGTGTGATGACCGTCCTGTTCTGGCTGAACTTTGGCCTTGGAGCGGCACTGTTGAACAGCCGTGGAGCCACCATCATTGTTGATGGCTGGTTCGACCACTCGTTCAAGGTCTTCGTCGCTCTTGTGACATTTGCGATCATCGTGTCGTGGTTTGGTCTCGGGCTTGGCGTGCTCATCAAGAACTCTCCGGTTGCGATTGTCGTTGTCTTGCTGTGGCCACTCATCATCGAGAACCTGATCGCACTTGCCTTAGCATTGAGTGGGTATGAGTCGGCGTGGAAGTGGATGCCGTACCAGACGGCGTTCCAAGGTATCGAGGGCGCCTCTGGGTTTGATAGCGCCCTCAGCAGACCATGGGGTCATCTATATTTCGCTGCGTTCGTGATCGTTGTGGGCAGTATTGGTGTTGTGGTCGATCGCCGGCGCGACGCCTAAGCCGATGCCCCGATAACGATTGGAATAAGGTCACGACCATGCGCGAACGTCTAGAAAATGGAACTGAACTCGAAGTTGTCCGAGCAGTCGGGTCAGCTCGCGGGCTCGTCGTCGCCCCCGATATTTTTGGCCTTCGCCCGCTCTTTGACGACCTTGTACAGCGGTTTGCTGATGAGTGGAAAATGACGACGATCGCAGTGGAGCCATTCCCAACCGAATCACTCTCGGCTGATATTGAACCTCGCTACGAGGCGGTATCGAGGCTCACCGATGATCGTGTGTTAGGCGATCTAGCCGCAGCGGCGGATCTCACCGGATGCGACGAGGTGAGCCTCGTCGGGTTCTGTCTCGGAGGAATGCACTGCTTCAAGGCGGCTGACCAGGGAAGGTTTGATCGCATCGCAAGTTTTTATGGAATGATTCGGCTTCCCGAGGCATGGAACGGCCCTGGCCAAAGCGAGCCGTTGCCTCATGTGGCCGCGTCACCAGACCCCGTTCTGGCCATTATTGGTGACCTTGATCCGTATACCCCGCCAGATGCAGTGTCAGACCTTGAAGCCACTGGCACCCAGGTCGTCCGGTATCCCAATGCGAAACATGGGTTTGCTCACGACTCAAGCCGTCCTGATCACCGAGCCGACGATGCAGCGGACGCGTTCGCTCGAGTGGGCGAGTGGGTATGCGGGCGATAACGCCGAAGAACGGTGATTTAGCGGGCGCGAATCGAGAGTTCGTTGCGCTGAAGAATTCGGTAGTTACGGTCGTGCTGTTCGAGCCAGCCGAGCCGAACGAAACTTGAAATCGCTTTGTTCACCCGCTCGCGTGATGCACCGACCATTCCCGCAAGTTCCTCTTGAGTGACTGGAATCGTGAATTCATCTTCGCCCTCCGACAATTCGATGATGCGCTTCGCAGTCCGTCCCGTCACATCCAAAAAGACAGAATCAGATAGTGCTTCGTCCATCGTGCGAAGACGCTGTGCGAGCATCCGAGCGGCAGCCCACACCAAGTCAGGCTGCGCATCGAAGATTTTTCTCACGTCGTCATAACGAATTTCAAGGATGCTCGTCGGTTCGATTGCTCGAGCGGTTGCGGAGCGGGCACCACTATCGAGGAGTCCGAGCTCACCGAAGAGGTCGCCTGAGTCCATGAGGGCAACAACACTCTCTCGATCGTCGACTTCTGAGGTCATCACGATGGCGCTTCGACCCGACAACACAATGTGAGGCGAATTAGGTTCATCACCTTCAGTGAAGAGCA
>JAAXJF010000037.1 GCA_012269985.1 Acidimicrobiaceae bacterium | reverse complement strand
CGCTAGATGGCAGAAATGGTGTCGCAAAGTAGGGCAGGTTGTATCCCGTGCGTGTCGCTTACACCTTGGAGCAGTGCTGGCATGACGTACCTGGTGGAACAGCGACATCGATGTTGCGCCTCGCCCAAGAACTCTTGCAACGCGAAGATACCGACCTGATCGGTGTCGCCGGTCGTCACCGCCGGCCCCCGGTGGTTGGGTACGAGCCGACGATTCCAATGACGTCACTGCCGTTGGCCCGACCGTGGCTTTACGAGAGTTGGCGGCGCCTTAAGTGGCCGTTGGTCGAGTCGGCCACGGGAGCGGTTGACGTCTGCCATTCGACTGCAGGTATTCCTGCGCCATCGAATGCTCCGAACGTGGTGACGTTGCATGATGTTGCCTTTTTGCGTCGCCCTGACCGTCTCACCCGGCAAGGGGTGAGGGTGCTCACCAATGCGGTTGAACGTTCTCGGTCGGCCGCTGCGGTCACCTGCCCGAGCACGGTCGTGCACGACGACCTTGTCGATGCCGGCTTCCCCTATAATCAAGAACATGTCGTTCAGTGTGGATTAGATTCCTTCCAAGTACGAGCTGAATACATTTCGTCCGTTCGAGACCTCTATGGGCTGCCAAGCGAATTTGTTCTTGCGGTCGCCACTCTTGAGCCTCGTAAAAACCTCCGGAGATTGATTGAGGCTCATCAGCCCCTGACTGATGTGCCGCCGTTAGTCGTAGCCGGCCCGCCCGGTTGGGGAGACGTTGCAGACGACCTGCGGGCGTTGTCTCAACATGTCGTGTTCCTCGGGCATATCCGGGGTGACCACCTTCGAGCGCTTTACGCCGCAGCGAACGTGCTTGCCTATCCGAGCGAAGAAGAGGGCTTTGGTCTTCCGGTGTTAGAGGCAATGGCAGCAGGAACCCCTGTCGTTACTAGTCGCGGCACGGCGACTGAAGAGGTCGCAGGAGGAGCGGCGGAGCTTGTCGATCCCTTCGATGTTGATTCGATCGCGCATGGCATCACATCCGCGCTTAACAACGCCGAACAGCTTCGAGCCGAGGGGCTCGACCGAGCACAAGAGTGCACGTGGGCGCGCTCGGCGAGCGCAATGATGGCGGTGTACCAAGCGGTGAAGGAGCACAATGCCTAAAGCAAAGACACCGATCGTTGCGCACGTCAACCTCTTGTGGTGCGCCCATCAACGTGTTGGTGGGTCTGAGGAATATCTCATCCGCCAACTTGCCGGACTTCAACAGGCGCTGTCAGAGCACGGTGAGCCGGAAATCTCGTGCACGGTGCATCTCGGCCGTCGACTTGCTGCTGAGCGCCATGAGCTCGACAGCTTTACTCAAGTCGTGAGTCGATGTGATGTAGACAGGCAAGCAACACGCGTCGCCATTGAGCACACAGCGCTCGCTCGCGCGACACGAGCTGCGGATCTTGTTCATCACGGTGGCGGTACGTTGCCGATCGTTAGGTCATCGACCCCGACGGTGCTGACGATTCACGATCTGCAGTACCTCAGATTTCCGCAGTACTTCTCGTCGTCACGGCGCCGGTACTTGCAGGCGATGATGCCTCGCTCAGCTCGGGTCGCAACGACAATTACCACTCCCACCGCTCATGTGGCCGACGATGTTGCACGCTCGTTTTCGGTAGATCGCGAAAAGATTGTGGTTGTCCCACACGGGGTTCCTACGTTGACCGCTGACCCTGCAGAGGTACAGCATCAACGCGAGGTACTAGGAAATGGCCAACCACTCGTCGTCTACCCCGCAATTACCCACCCGCATAAGGGCCACCTCCGGCTAATTGCAGCGATGCAGTGGTTACGAGATGCGAAATTAGTGCTCATTGGAGGTGTCGGCTCGGCAGAAGACGACGTACTCAATGCAATAGCGGCATCTCCTCACCCAGAACAGGTCATTCGTATGGGGCGCGTGTCTGATGAGATGAGAAATGCGTTGATTGCCGCCGCAGATGTCGTAGCGATACCGAGCGAAGAAGAAGGGTTCGGTGCCCCAGTCATTGAAGCAATGACCCTTGGCACTCCGGTGGTGTGCAGCGATATTGGTGCCCTTCGAGAGGTTGCGGGCAACGCAGCGATTTTGGTGGGGCACGAGCCAGAACATATTGCCGACGGCATCTCCCACGCATTGGAGAGCCGTGACACCCTGGTGTCAGCCGCTTCGGCCCGTGTACGCAACTTCACCCTCGAAGCGTCAGGGTCAGCGTTGAGAGGCGCCTATATTCGAACGGTTGAAATGGCATGAAGATCGTCGTCCTCTGCCCGCACTTCGCACCCGATACTGCTCCGACCGGCACTGTGATGACCGGCATTGTCGAGGGGCTTGTCGATCGAGGGCACGAGATTCACGTGGTGACATCATTGCCGTGGTACCGCGATCACCAGATCGAAGAAGAGTGGACCGGTCGACTCTCTCGCACAGAAACAACGGAGTGGGGTTCGATCACTCGGGTTCATCCATTTCCATCAGGCGACAAACGCAACCTTCTTCGGCGAGCGCTCGGGTTTGTCGGATTTACAGCCCTTGTAGGCATTACGGCAGCGCGCCCAGGCGGATGGTTCCGAAAGGTCGATGCAGTGCTTGCGATGAGTCCACCCCTCACCCTCGGGCTCACCGGTTGGCTCGTTGCGAAACTGCGCCGAGGGCGGTTTGTTTTCAACATCCAAGATGTCTTTCCCGATGCTGCGGTGCGCACACGAGCGATTACCAACCGAGCCGTTATTCGTGCCGCCTACCGTCTCGAACGACTGTCATATCGCTGTGCAGATGCAGTGACCGTGCTCAGCGACGACCTCGCCGACAATGTGAACGCAAAACTCGAAAGCCAACGGTCAGCACGCACCGATGTCGTAGTCATTCCGAATTTTGTTGACAACAACTGGCTTACTCCTGTCGATGGGTCGCCGTATCGAGACGAGTTTGGTCTTGGCGATGGCCCCATCGTCATGTATGCCGGAAACCTCGGCTACTCGCAGTCGCTCGACCTCATGATCGACTTGGCTGAGCAGCGTCCGGAGATCACCGTGGTGATCAACGGCGATGGCGCGATGCGGGACATCGTTACCGAGGCTGCGCTGCGGCTATCAAACCTGCATCACATCGGATATCAACCAGCACAACGACTTCCGGAGGTGCTGTCGGCGGCAGACATTCATGTTGTGCCCTTGCGCACAGGTCTTGGTTCGGTGAGCGTCCCGTCAAAAACGTATTCGATTCTTGCGGTCGGCAAACCCGTGATCGCCGCTATTGATAAGGGGTCAGCGGTTGCCCGGCTGCTTGCAGATGCCAACGCTGGGGTGAGCATTCCTCCTGACGATGTCGGAGCGCTCCTCAACACGGTTGACGCCCTTATCGGTGATCGCGAGCGCTGCGAGGAGCTCGGCGCACATGGGCCCCGGTGGGTTGCAGACAACGCATCTCCGGCTGCGGCGTCACTGGCCTATGAGACGGTGCTTGCCGGTGAACAAACCGGGTAACTGGACGCAACCGGCGATAGCCTCTCACGCCGTGGCAGCTAGCTCATCAACAAAAAAGGCGGCGAAGCTCGCAGGGCGCAGTTCGGTTCGCTCGGAGCAGTTTCAAGGCGGCAGCTTATTCCCGATCGCGCTGTTGCTCGTCGTCGTTCTCGGTGTTGCCGCAATTGTCTACGCCCGCCAGACAATTCCTGGCGCCGGTGATGGCGCCCCGGTCACGCCAATCAGTGAGTATTACGACGTTGCGTACGGCATCAATATCTGTGGTGATTGGGCGACGATCAACGACGGTGACGCTGCGCTCAACGCCGACGGTCGCATCGATTACCCGGCATACCGAGACACCGGCGTGTACCAGTACGCAAACGGTGTCGCGACGGTTCATCCATACGCAGCTGAACTTGCAGATGTGCCCCTTGACCTTTCGGCATTGCTCGCGGTGCATGACATCACCATCGCTGATGACTCCTTGACATTCCCCGAGGACCAGATGGATGGCGACGTGTACACCGAAGGTGAGACGACCTGCAACATCGATGGCGTTGAGACCGATGCTGACGTTTCAGTAGTCGTGTGGGAATCACCAGACGATGGCTCATCGGGTAATCGCTACATATCAAAGATGGGCGAGATACCACTTGATTCTGATGGTCTGGTCATCGCTGTTGCCTTCGTGCCGCGGGGCGATCCTGTCGCAAAACCTGCATCGATTGGCGTGCTTCGCTCGCTCAGTGAAACAGCAATTGCTGCCGACACGGAAGCCTTAACCGAAACCACTGTTGCTGAGTAAGAAAGTGAACGAATCATGTTCGCAGTGGTATTGGTTGGAGGGTTTGGTACGAGGCTTCGCCCACTGACAAACACCGTGCCGAAACCGATGCTGCCAATCGGCAACACGCCAATGGTGGTCCGACTTGCTGAGCGGCTTGCTGCCGGAGGAGTTACCGACATCGTGCTCGCTCTCGGGTTCCAGCCCGACGCCTTCCGGGCTGCGTTCCCTGGAGACTCCCTTACTTACGACGGGGCCACCGTCAACTTGCACTACGCCGTTGAGCCCGAGCCACGAGATACAGCAGGAGCAATCAAGTTTGCGGCTGATTCAGCCGGCGTAGATGACACGTTCGTCGTTGCAAACGGTGACATTGTGACGGCTCTTCCAATCGCCGATCTTGTGAGATTCCATCATGCTCTCGGACGGGAGGCGACAATTCATCTCACCCCGGTTGATGACCCCTCATCATTCGGTGTTGTTGATCTCGCCAACGACAGATTGGGGCGCCAATTCGTGGAG
>JAAXJF010000026.1 GCA_012269985.1 Acidimicrobiaceae bacterium | reverse complement strand
ATTCCCGACGACAGTTCACGGTATCCGCCTGTCGATGATTGTAAAGAGAAGAGAGCACCAAACACTCCATCAAGCGCAGCCAGGGTGGCATCGTCACCCGACACAACCGAGATTCCAGTCGGCTCAGCCCGTGTTTTTAGAACGGCGAGGATTTGTGGATGCACATCATGATCGACAAAAAACACGTCTCCCGCTTTGGTCGATCTGCGACACATCGTCATTGCTTCAGCTGCCGCTGTTGCCTCGTCGAGTAGCGAAGCGTTGGCCACGGGCAGACCTGTGAGTTCGCACACCATGGTCTGGAAATTCAGTAAGGCTTCAAGGCGACCCTGACTAATTTCAGGCTGATAGGGGGTGTACGCCGTGTACCACGCGGGGCTTTCAAGCACATTTCGGCGAATGACGGGAGGCATGATCGTGCCGGTGTATCCCATGCCAATGAGGGAGGTCATCTCAACGTTCTTTTCTGCAATGGAACGGATCGCGTCGAGTGCCTCTTGCTCGCTGAGGACCGAGGGAAGGTCAAGGGATGATTGCTGACGAATGGCGTCGGGAACTATGTCGTTCATTAGTTCTTCTAGAGATCCGGCACCCACTCGTTCGAGCATGGTGGTAATCGCAGCGCCCTGCGGGCCGATATGGCGCGACTCAAATCCTCGAGTCGATGTGTTGTTCGTTGCAGCCATGAGGGTCCCTTCACTTCGGTTCGACCCCCGCTGTCATCGGTACCAGAGAGTTTCACCGCAGGAGCGGCTTTCCCCTTGGGTGAGCCCGAAGGCTGCTTTCCAGCGTCGCCATCCGTATCGGTCCTTGTGCCTGAGAGATTCCGGGGAGGTTGCTCCTTCGGCGTGAACCCGCACAACGAAGGTGCGTCTCACTCTCCCGATGCGGCGTTTCGGCGAATTCCTATGTACTCGCCAACTGTAGTCGGAATGTCACTTGACGTGGGGTACGCCGTTCTCAAGAAGAATCACTCGTGTGATGCCTCGTGATGACATCTCTTGACGGGTGGGGTGCTCTTCGTCACGCAGGCCAGGGTCATACGGCACGTATGTTGTCCACTCGAAATCTGTTGCAGGAGACTGTTCCCGGCAGGCAGCGAGAAATTCATCGCGTCGTGGGTGCGCCCATGGAACGTTGATCCCGTCGGCCTTTAGTCCCGCGATCTTTGAGAGTCGAATACTGTTGACACCGACAATCCTCCGCGGAATCTGCTTAGGGGTCATAAACGTGGGAAATTCACCTGAGGTCTCTCCCCACATTCGGGAGCTGAGATCAAGAAGTTCTTCGCCCCGATCGTGTCGTCGCTCCATTGAAGGCTCAATCGGGGTGTTAACAGCATGTTGTTCCCAGGCAAATGAGCTCGATGGTGATGTTCCTGCTCCGACTCCAAACCAGAAACGACGTTGTGAGATTTCAGCAACGGTTGCGGCTGCAACAATGCTGGTGCCAATACTGCGGTTCCAAACGTTGGTCACGAGTGACCCGAGTTCTATGCGATCCGTTACTGCGGCCATCGCCCCAAGCCACGTGAACGCCTCGTACGCCTGCTTACCTCCCATAGACGAACCTGCGAGATGATCCACCACCCAGATTGCGCCAAATCCTGAGCTATCGGCCCATTGTGCAGAATCTCTCAGCCGAGGCCAATCGGAGTGCCCGGAGGTGAGCTGGTAATCGACTACAGCATCCACCGAATTATCCTATGTTGACGACGTCTTCTTGCAGTTGATTAGTCCTTCAAGGTAACTGCCAGTGGCTCAGTGACGGAGCAGCCGTCAATTGCTTTAACGATTGGGTACGGGTTAATTGCTGCGCCACCGTTTGGGTGAATCTCGAAGTGAAGGTGTGCTGTACCTGAGCTTCCCGTATTGCCGTTCCGGCCAATTACTTGCCCGGCTTTAACTTTAGATCCGACATCAATTCCGTCAGCGAAGGAGAGGAGGTGAGCGTAAAAGAAGTATGTGCCGTCCTCCATGGTCAGTCGGAGTCCGTTGCCCGGCATTGAACCAGGGAAGTCTCTGTAGATTCTCGTGATCGTGCCATCTGCGACCGCGTAAAGGAGTTTCCCCTCGGGCGCAATGATATCTACGCCAACATGAAGACGGCCTCCTGGACGGGGGTCGTGCCACCCGTCCTGGTAACCGCACATGCCTTGGATCGGGAAAGCTTCAAGTGCGATATCGGCAACAGGAGAATTAGAGGGAGCAAGTTCTTTCTCCAAGCCGAGCCGCTCTGCAGTCTGATCATTTACCACTCCAGTTACCTGCAAGCCTTCACGTCGCTGGAACTTCATGATCGCTGCCGAAGTTGCTGAGCCGAACCATCCATCAGCTCCACCGCGCACGGTGATGCCCGCTTGGATAAGTGCAGTCTGCAGAGATAGAACGCGTGAGCCACCCTCGCCGTAAACGCCGTATCCAGTCGTCGAACCGTAGGACTCCACTTCGGACGGATTCTTCGATAGAGCGATCGCCGTAACTTCATCTACGATTCCGGTTTTCTCTAAGCCACGTTGATCTTGAAATGCCTTTAACGCCTGAGCAGTCGCCGGCCCGAAGACCCCGTCAACACCGCCGCGAACAGTAATTCCGATATCGAGTAGGCGCCGTTGCAGTGCCTCAACAGAATCTCCCAGTGCACCCGGGCGGAGACCGACCAGCTGGGCGTATTCTGTGGGCACCGCAACGACAGAGCCTGTGAGTGCGAGGAGGGTTGCCTCATCTGCGACTCCGGTCTGATCGAGACCGTGATCTTTCTGGTATTCCTTTAAGGCAGCTTCGCTCACGCGACCGAACGCACCATCTGCGCCCCCGCGGAGGCTTACTCCGGCATCAATGAGTAGTTGCTGGACGGCTTTCGCTGCCGAACCAACGGTTCCTTTGCTAACACCAATGAGCTCGGCAACCTCGGGGGAGAGAACCGGCGCTTCCGACTCCTCCGGTGTGTTCTCAACCTTCTCGTTCTTTTCGCCCTCTTCACCCTCCTCGGTTACGTCCGGAAGTGGAGAGTTTGAAAGCTTTGCAACCGTAATTTCGTCTGCGACACCCGAGGGGGAGAGACCCTCTGATTTTTGAAATTCCTTGAGAGATTTCTCTGTCGCACGTCCAAAATATCCGTCTGCGCCGCCAACCGGGCTGAATCCCGCCACAGCGAGTTTCTCTTGGAGCAGCTTGACGTTCAGACCGGACGAGCCACGCCGAAGACCGGTCAATGGCGAGGTAACTGTACCTACTGCGATGGCAGTCGCTTCGTTCACTACGTTGGTGACATCTAACCCATTGGCAACTTGGAATTTGTTAACTGCAGCGAGAGTCATTGGACCAAAATTTCCATCGACTCCACCGCGGACAAAAATGCCTTTCGAAATGAGGGCCCGCTGAAGGGCTTTTACCGCTTCTCCGCTTGAACCGATGCTTAATCCCTGTAGCGAGGCGACGGCAGAAGTCGAAGCTTTCACTCCTCCTGAATGGATGGCGACCGGAAAGAGGACCAAACCTGCGAGCAGAATCTTGGAACCAAGACGTCGGGGGAGGCGTCCGTAAATTGAAACTTTCATCGAGAATCTCCTGATTGGGTGCAGGAGATTCATCGGAAAGATTCATTGGTACCTCAAGAACCTTTTGCAGGTGAAGACGCTTACTTGTCCTAAAACGGTTATGGATCAACGATTTAGGGGAGTGTCTGGGTTTCACTGAAACATCCATTTACTTGACATAACCGATATTATGGGCGTTAGTCCCGAAACGGAGTCCTCCTGCAGCTCATGAAATGAGGCGGATTTGCAGCCAATACTGGGCTCGCAACACCTACACCTGCCGGTACGGCTCACGCCTGGTGCCGGATGGCTTGAAGATTTGACCACTCATCGAGCGACTGATGATGAAATAAGCTGCGCCGACTTGGAGATCTGTGTCAATGGTGTAATGCGGGCCACGCTATACGTCGAACGTTCGAACCTGATGTCAGACGGTCAAGCCAGGCTCCAGGTTGAATGCTGGTTGGGTCGATTCACCCCTTTGTCAATGCACCATTTTCGTCATGACGTTATTCCCCTATTACACCAGGTGCGGACATTTCATAGTCCCGCAAGGGCCTTGCACTCTCGAGTAACCACTTCAGCATTCTTCGCAGCTCCTGAGGGTCGTCCGGACTGTCATCAAGATCTCGCTGCGTGTCATCCACTGCGCACGCAAGCACATATAAAGCATCGTGCAGCGAATCGAGTTCCTTTCGAGCCATGACCAACTCGCCTTCGCCCAGTTCAAGCTCTCGGGCACGGTTCTGTGCGACCCAATTCCATTGCCTGCACTTTTGCGAGCAGAACTGTTTCGGACGCCCACGTCCACTGCGAGCCTCAATTGGTCGTCTGCACCATCCGCAATGAACCATTTTCGTCATGACGAAAAACTACGACACTCTGTGCTTTGCCGGCGGTATTTAGGTTCCAACGTTGATGGGCTCAAGTACCAACTCGGGTTCATCGCTCTCAAGACGCTGCAGGCGATATCGACTTTCGAAAAGGGCTACCAGCCGACCATCCCCCCGCCTCATAATTCGAATTCCACCGATTTCTTTGAGCCGCTCTGCACTCTCCTCGTCAGTAAACCGAATCGACTCATACGGCGACGGAGTCACCTCTGACGGAGCGTTGAATTCAATCTCAAGTCGAGACGCAAACACCTCGAACTGGAGTTGTCCAACTGCGGCCAACACAGGGTTTGCATCTCCCTGTTGAGGGTCCCGAAGCACCTGCACAACGCCCTCAGAGTCGAGTTGGTCAAGCCCACGCCTGAACTGCTTGAACTTGCCGGTATCGATTGGTCGGGCCGACGCAAACACGTCAGGCGCCAACCGTGGGATGGACTGCACCTCGACCGCATCGCCAACGTATA
>JAAXJF010000095.1:3777-5011 GCA_012269985.1 Acidimicrobiaceae bacterium | reverse complement strand
CAACTTCTCATGCTGCTCGCAAAAAAGGATTGGGACGTGACGTCCCCTCACCGAGTGTTGTGGGAAATCCGGTTGATCGGACTACTTCCGTATCGGGGGCGCCATTACAGAACCCTGCTCAGGCGGCGTCGGAGAGCTCCGAGGCAGTGGCGACTTCGCGGTTGCAACCAATGGCTGTTCAGGCGGACGCCTCTATGGAGGCTCGCTCAGCGGGAACGTCCGCTAATTCGATGTCGGCTGGACCGCAAGGAGCATCCAATGTCACCGCTCCCTCATCCACCCCTGCTGCTCCAGCACCGATGGCAAGTGCCGATACCCGAGCCGCAGAGACGCCTGTTGCTCATCAATTGTCTGCACACTTGAGTAGCTTCCGTGGCCGACCGGACGGCTCGTATGAGACCACCATGAGTTTGCGTCCCGCGGAGCTGGGTCAAGTCACCGTAAAGATCCAGGTCAACAACGGCATGGTCTCGCTGCAGGCGACAGGCATGACCGCGGTGGCAGTAGAGGCGCTCCGAGAGGCTATGCCTGAACTTCGTGAGGATCTTTTGCGCTCGGGACTTGACCTTGTGGACAGTAACGTCGATCGAGACCCGTCATCGCTTGGTGACGACGATTCAACGTCGTCCCCGGAAGGTAGTGCGCGCGAGAAACTTGAATCAACTGAATCCGTCAGTACCACTGATGCGAGCGACATTGCAGCGACAGAGATCGTAGAAATCGACGATTCTGGCGAGGGAGTCCGCGTTGATATTCGCGTCTAGTTGGACACATGAGTTGACATACACAGAAGGGAGTTTTCGCGATGACCGTTAACCCGGCCGATGCCGTGCCAACGCCTTTAAGTGGCATGACCACTCGGGAAGCTCCTCAGTCGACCGATGCCAATAGTGAACTTGGCCAAGACGCATTCCTGAAACTGCTCGTGGCTCAACTGAAGTATCAGGATCCGCTAAATCCGGCTGACGGTGCAGAGTTCCTCGCCCAGACGGCGCAATTCACCATGGTGGAGAAGTTGGCGGACCTTGAGGCGCAAGGCCAAAGCACCGTGACAAGTCAGCAGCAAATGCAAGCGGCGCAACTTGTTGGTAGGCAAGTCACGTACGTCGACTCAACAGGCAATCTAGTTGAAGGCGTGGTTGAGTCCGCCGAATACACACCCGACGGCCAATCGTTGACCATCGGCGGACAGGCGGTGGAGCTAGACAACATCACCAAAGTTGTTGGCAACAAT
>JAAXJF010000095.1:1412-3767 GCA_012269985.1 Acidimicrobiaceae bacterium | reverse complement strand
ATCCAGGAAGCCTCCGCGGGGACAGCAGATGGGGATGCTGAGGGCGACAGTGCCGCCGAGGGGTCCGGTGATGGTGATCGAGAGGCTGAGCCCACGTCGACCGACGCCCTGACAGACGAGAACGACAGCGTGACAGAGACTTCCAATGTGGGCTCGAATCCGGATGAGCCTACCGAGGAAGAGGGGTGAGATAGACATCTTTCTCGCCCTGCTCACGGAATCACGTGAGTTGGCTGAGCAGAAAATTGCATAAATGACGCGACAGGGATGCCTGCGTTTACGCAAATACCGCCACGGATGGCGTTACCAACACAAGAGTCAAGCTGCAAGGCTTGACTGAACGCCAAATGGAGGTACTCAGTGCTTCGCTCAATGTTCTCCGGTATTACCGGATTACGTGCTCATCAACAGATGATGGACGTGGTTGGCAACAACATTGCCAACGTCAATACGGCTGGATACAAGGCCCAAAACGCGGTCTTCGAGACAGTCATTTCGCAAGCCGTGAAGTCACCCGCTGCCCCGGTGGCGGCCGGTGTCGCCATTGAGAATCAAGGCGGCCAGAACGGGCTTCAGATCGGACTCGGCGTTGCTCTCGGTGGAGTGTCGACGAACTTCAATCAGGGGGCTGCCCAATTGACGGGTGTGTCGACCGATTTCATGATTCAAGGAGATGGGTTCTTTGTTGCCAATAACGGCACGGAGAATCTCTTCACTCGAGCTGGCGCGTTCACGACTGACGCTGAAGGACAGCTGGTGACTCCGGATGGCAGCATTATTCAGGGTTGGATGGCAAACGCTACGGGTGTCATCGACCCGAACGGCGTCATTGGAGATATTGCACTTCCTGTGTCGACGTACGTGGCCCCAGTTGTCAGTGATGCGCTGACGGTGTCAGGCAACATCCCATCGACTCTCGCTGTTGCCGGCACCGTGACCAGTGCGATCACCGTTTACGACGCGATTGGTGTTACGGCGACGGCAACGGCCACGATCACCAAGACCGGTGCAAACGCCTACGAAATGTCGATCAATGGAGGCGCTGGTGTGGCCGTCGCGTTTGACGCGGCAACGGGAGCACTGACAACGGCGAGCCCGATCACCGTCACCGGTGGCAACACTCCTGCTGGCAACATTGCCAACGGCCAGGCCTATGTTGTCGACATCACGGGATTGACGGAGTACGCATCGCCGAGCTCGTTCGCCATCACTAATCAGGATGGTCAGGGAGTGGGTGCGTTGTCTACGTTCACCACGACAGCGGATGGACAGCTCATTGGTGTGTACAGCAACGGTGTGAAGCAGCCGATCGCGCAACTGGCGATCGCAAACTTCAACAACCCGAATGCCCTTGAGAAGGTAGGCGACACCACGTACCGGAACACAGTGAACTCTGGTGTCCCCTTGATCGGGGAGGCGATGGCCGATGGTCGGGGATCAATTCAGGGTGGAACCTTGGAGATGTCCAACGTCGACCTGGCCGGAGAGTTCACCAACCTCATCGTGGCGCAGAGGGGTTTCGCAGCGAACTCCCGAACTCTGACGGCAACCGATGAGATGCTTCAGGAGTTGATGAACATCAAGCGCTAATTCGCACAGCGGTCCGGGGCGTCCCACTGGTGTGGGCGCCCCGGATAAGCGCTTTTCTGCAGCGTGTGTGTTCTAAATGCACCTTTTGCGTAGTCTGCTTATTGATATTGCTTAAGTTTGTGCCCGATGTGACGATTACTCCCATGCAGGGACGTTCTTTGAATGTACGGTCGAAAGGGAAGGGGCTCGGGTCATGATTCTGTTGACGAGGATAAATGGCGAAGCGTTCGCCCTGAATCCTGACTTAATCGAACGTGTCGAAGAAACCCCCGATACCCACATCACGCTCGTTGATGGCAAGCACCTCATGGTGGCTGAGTCGCTCAAGGAGGTCATTGACGCGATACGACGAGACCGCGCCGCGGTCCTTGCCCTTGCCAGCGAGGTTGCTGATGAAGTTATCGCAGCCGACGATCCGGAGGACCCAAACGTCGTTCCGCTGACCACGCGGCGGTAATCCATGGACCCCATTACCCTCATCGGGATTGTCGTCGCGTTCGTCATCGTCTTGGTGGTGCTCACCATCGAGGGTGGGTCTGCGGCTTCCCTTCTCTTGATCCCCCCGCTGCTTCTCGTTTTCGGTGGCACCCTCTTTATCGGTGCGGCAGGCATGTCCTTCGGGTTACTCATTGCCTCACTAAAAGCGGCCGGTAAAGCGCTGGTGACTGGGCCACCCAAGTACAACAGACTCATGGAAACTCTTGTTGCCTGCGCCAAAATCGCCACACGCGACGGGGTGTTGTAGCTTGAGACGCCGGTCCACGA
>JAAXJF010000095.1:0-1402 GCA_012269985.1 Acidimicrobiaceae bacterium | reverse complement strand
CTGGGCAACCTCGCCAATCCTGATGAGCGGGGGGGCTTGATCGGCGCGGCCTTCGTGGCCGCCATGTGGGGCGTTTTGTCTGCCAACGTCTTTTGGCTGCCGCTCGCGAACAAGATCAAACTCCTTAACGAGTTACACACCACCCAGGGTGAAGTGATTATCGAAGGAATTCTGGCAATTCAAGCGGGGGCAAATCCCCGCATGGTGGAACGTCGCCTCAGGGCCTTACTCCCGACAGACGTGATGCGAGACATCGAAAAGGCTGCCTAACCCATGGCACGTCGTCATATCGAGGAAGAGAAAGAAAACCACGAACGCTGGCTCATCTCGTACGCAGACATGGTGACGATGCTGTTATGTCTCTGCGTGCTTCTGTTTGCCCTCAGTCAGGTCAACCAAAAGAAATTTGACTAGGTATCAAGGTAGCTGGCGGTGGCCTTCGGTCAGGTGGTGAATCTCTCTGACGGCAATATGAGTGTGTTGCCGGCGGCTGGGGATAACCCCACCTTGAACCAGACACCCCCACGCGACGCTCCTGCCGTCGTCGTTCCCAACATCATGCCCAAGTTGCGTGACCAGGTGGCTACGCAAATGACCCCCAAGAGTGACGCAGAGGCCATGCAAGCCGAAATGGCGGCCCAAGCGGCGCAGGCCGCAGCCACGGCAGACCAGCAGGCCCTTGACCAGACCCAAAACTCACTGGCTACCGCCGTGAGCGCCTCGAGCCTTTCGGGCAAGGTGGTCTTGAGCCGGGAAGAGCGCGGCTTGGTCGTCACTCTCCTCGTAGACGACGTCATCTTCCCACCGCACAGTGCGACCCTTCAGCCCGGCGGAGCGGACATCATTGAGGAACTCCTGCCCTCGTTGAAGGGGGCCGGCCACAAATTCATCATTGAAGGCCACACCAATACTGCCCCAGTTAGGCCCATCTACTTTCCCAGTGAATGGGAGCTATCGAGCGCCCGAGCGGGAGCGGTCGCTCGGTTCCTCAACGAGCGGGGTGGCATCCCACGAGAGCAGATGCATGTCGCCGGTTACGGGGACACGGCACCGCTCGTCCCCGAAACCAACCCGGACCATCTGCGGCTCAACCGTCGGGTGGCTATCGTGGTCGCCAGTAGTTTGACCGACGAGCAGAAAGCGCTTCTGGCGGGCGCCCGGAGTGAGGACAGTGCTCTCGGAGCAGAGGAGAGCTGATCGTTATGGAAAGCAGGCCATTTTTTCTCAAGATTGGTAACGGTAGGTCGATAAAGACTTCTGAGGTGACGTATGGCGACTGACCAAGCTGCAGCAGAGTCGAAGGGCAAGGCCAAGAAGGGCATGTCTCGCTCGACCCTGCTCATCATTGTGCTACTCGCCGTCATCGTTGCTGGTGGCATCTACTATTTCCTTGGTCGCGGCG
>JAAXJF010000044.1 GCA_012269985.1 Acidimicrobiaceae bacterium | reverse complement strand
TTCCGCACTCTTGGAGCCCAAATCGATGTTCCGGTCGGGTCGCAGCCGACGAATCCGGTCCAGGTTGCGGCCGACGGTCTTGAAGAAGCGCGCCGCTTAGGCAGAGATGTGTTGATCGTCGATACCGCCGGTCGCCTATCAATCGACACCGAACTCATGCAGCAGGTTCGAGAGATCTCTGAGGCAATCTCACCCGACTACACCTTCCTCGTGATCGACGCAATGACCGGTCAAGACGCGGTACAGACCGCATCAGCATTCCATGAGACCTTGGCCATCGATGGCGTCATCATGTCGAAGCTTGACGGTGATGCTCGTGGTGGAGCGGCACTGTCGGTGAAGGAAGTCATCGGCCGTCCGATTGCGTTTGCATCGACCGGTGAACGCATCGACGCATTTGAACAATTCCACCCCGACCGAATGGCGGGACGAATTCTCGGCATGGGTGACATGCTCACTCTCATCGAACAGGCTGAACAGGCCTTCGAAAAAGAACAGGCCGAGGAGGCAGCAGCTCGGTTGATGGGTGGCCAGTTCACCTTTGACGACTTCTTAGAGCAGATGCAGGCCCTCAAGAAAATGGGACCACTTTCCGGCGTGCTCGGGATGATGCCCGGAATGCCAAAAGAGCTAAAGAATGCCGAAATTGGTGACGATGACCTTAAGCCGGTTGAAGCGATCATTTATTCGATGACCCGTGAAGAGCGCGCACGACCAGAAATCATCAACGGCAGCCGCAGGGCTCGCATTGCGACCGGGTCTGGTACGTCGGTTGCTGAAGTCAATCGACTTGTGAAGCAGTTCTCTGAAATGCAAAAGATGATGAAGAAAATGGGTGGCGGAGGCATGCCGGGCGGCCGGAAAGCCCGGCGAGCCTCGAAAGGCATGAAAGGAAACCCATTCGCCGGTGGTGACATGCCAGATATAGGTGATCTTGAGTCAATGCTGGGCGGCGGCCAATTTCCCGACTCCAATCCGTTTGGAGATCTCGGAAAGCGTTGACCTGCGGCGCAAGCGCACTCGTTTGGGGCGAACGGTGGGTATCGGCGCCGGGCACCGATAGTCTGCGAGGGTTCCTCGTTGCCCCAGGAGACGGTTTAGACATGGCAGTAAAGTTGCGCCTCACTCGCATCGGAAAGAAAAAGCAGCCTCAGTACCGCATTGTTGCGGCTGATGCCCGTTCGCCCCGCGACGGTCGCTTCATTGAGATCCTCGGTCATTACGACCCTCGTCAGGATCCTTCAGTGCTCACGGTCGATAACGACAAGGCGGTGAAGTGGCTCTCCGAAGGCGCGCAGCCAACCGAACGTGTTACAAAGCTTCTCGAAATTTCAGGAGCGATGGAACAGTTCAAGTCGTCAAAGGCTGGGTGAGTTGACCCATGTCAGCACCAACCGCCGCAGCAGTTCTTGAGCACGTTGTGCGCTCAATCGTTGACCAACCCGATGGAGTAAGCGTTGAGGTCACCGAAGACGGCGATCGCACCCGTCTTGATGTTCGAGTCGGTGACGGCGACCTCGGACGCGTCATCGGCCGGCGGGGTCGCACTGCGGCCAGCATTCGCACGGTGACCCGGGCAGCGGCCGCAAAAGACGGTGTCGAAGTCGACATCGAATTCCTCGACGACTGATCGTCGTCGCCCAGGCAAGAGTCAACGATGGCTGACTCACAGCTTTTAGAGATTGGCCGTCTCGGTCGCGCCCACGGAATTCGCGGCGAGATCTTCGTGTCGTTGACCTCCGACCGCATTGAGCGTGTTGCTGAAGGATCGACGCTTGAAACCGAAGGGGAGTGGCTCACCGTTGTGTCCTCGCGTCGCTCTGGTAACCGATTCATCGTTCGTTTCGCAGAAATTGATTCTCGTAATGATGCCGAGCGAATGACAGGTCGAGTGCTCCGGGCTCAACCTCTCGACGATCCCGATGCTCTCTGGGTTCACGAAATGATCGGCGCGCAGGTTGTCGAGGTTGGTGGTCGAGAGCGGGGGAGATGCGTCGCCGTCATCGCGAACCCGGCTTCAGATCTTCTCGAGCTCGACTCGGGCGCTCTCGTTCCTTCGGTGTTCGTCGTGGAATCGAACGCAGAGACCATTGTCATCGACCCACCCGATGGGTTGTTCGAACTGGTGTCAGATGATGGGGAACTGTCGTGAGAATCGATGTCTTCACCTTGTTTCCGTCGATGGTTGACGGGTTTACCAGTCAGAGTTTGCTGGGTAAGGCACGAGAATCAGGTGTCGTCGAAGTGCGGTGCCACGATCCCCGAGATCACGCGACCGATAGTCACCGGACGGTCGACGATGCTCCGTTTGGTGGGGGTGCCGGGATGTTGATGCGTCCCGAGCCCATTTTTGCTGCGGTTGAAGAGGCCGACCCGCCACGGCCCTTACTGCTGTTATCTCCAGGTGGTCGCACATTCGATCAGCAATACGCCTCTGAACTCAGCGAACTTGAGGGTTTCAGTCTGCTGTGCGGCCGTTATGAAGGTGTTGATCATCGAGTTCGAGAGCACCTCGTTGATGGTGAAATCAGCGTGGGCGATGTGGTGCTTGCCGGAGGTGAAGTTGCGGCGTGCCTCGTGATCGAGGCGGTGACCAGATTGCTACCGGGTGTGATGGGCAATGAGGTTGGGCCGTTGACGGAAAGTTTTGGTGAGGGTAAGCTTCTCGAGGAGCCGCAGTTCCCTCGGCCAGCAGACGTTCGTGGATGGGAAGTTCCCGAGGTGCTGAGAAGCGGAAATCATGCGCTGATCGAACGCTGGCGGCGGGCCCAGGCTTTGCATCGAACGATTCAGCATCGACCAGACCTCATCGAGGCACTCGGTGGTCTTTCCGCAGATGACGCCCGCTTGTTGGAAGAGTTCCCACCCATCCCGTATCCTTTACCGGCCGACCCAGATTGAGCTGGGTCACCCCGAAAGATCAGGAAGACTCATGAAGACCACCGATTTCATCGATCAGGACTCGTTGCGCACGGATATCCCGGAATTTGGACCAGGAGACGAGCTCAAGGTGCATGTTCGCGTTGTTGAAGGTGGCAAAGAGCGCGTCCAGATTTTCCAAGGCAACGTCATCTCGATCCGTGGCGGTGGCCTTCAAGAGACCTACACCGTTCGCAAGTTGAGCTACGGCGTCGGTGTCGAGCGAACATTCCCAATGCACACACCGACCGTTGCAAAGGTTGAAGTCGTGAAGCGCGGTGATGTCCGCCGTGCGAAGTTGTACTACCTCCGCGATCGCGTCGGCAAGGCAGCTCGCGTTCGCGAAAAGCGCGAATTCTGAGTTTTCTGCTCTTGCGCTGAGAACAGCGCCAATTGACCATTGCGGTCCTGTTGATGGACAAGGCGGTGTCATATGGCGGATTCGTATCGACGAGGCGTACTTGCTGAGCGGCGCGTTGCGCTGAACTATCAACGATGTGGTTTTGTCGTGCTCGAACGCAACTGGCGTTGTCGGGCCGGAGAACTCGATCTCGTCGTTGCGAGAGACTCGACCCTTGTGATCGTCGAGGTGAAGTGGAGACGCTCCGCGCATTTTGGTGGACCGGCCGCTGCGGTCACCGAAACGAAACAGTCACGGATGCGAGCAGCAACGGCGATCTGGCTCGCAGAGCACCCCGAATGGTCTCAACGTGATGACGTCGCAGTGAGGTTTGACGTTGCAGCGGTCACCGGAGGAGAGATCAACATTCTTGAGTCAGCGTTCTGACGAGTGATTAGCCAAAAATGCCCCAGACGAGCAAAGCCCCGGCGATGAGCAGGCCGCTCGCAACGAAGAGATAGTCGCTAGGGCGTGCAGAGAACTTTCGGTACGGGTTAAAGCCCATGTAATCAGTATGGCGGTGAACGTGTTGATGATGCACCGGCTATTACCGTGGGCTTGTGTTCGAGCGAGACCGACGACTCTCATTGAGATGCATTCTGCTCGCAACAAGTGTGTTCGTTGCAGTGCATTCACCGACTGCCGTCGCTCAAGAAATTGATAGCGAGTCTGATGATGGAGCCGTCGTCGTGAGTGACACCGAGACGGTGACCTCGCTCCCGTTAGTTGAGGTGCCTGTCGGGTGCGAGCCGTGGCAACTCGCAGATGTGGTGTTTGTCGGAACAGTCGCTGCTCGAGATGCCAAAACCGTTCGTTTCGCCGACATCATGATTCGATCAGGTGATGCCTCGCTGGTGACCGAGGTCGGCACCATCGATATCCGCTTTGGGTACGACGCGCAATACGTGAACGAGGGTGAGACGTACCTGGTTGGTGCCTATCAGCATCCAGACCTTGGGATCTTGTCATCGAAGTTGACGGAGTCCCCAGTCGATTTCGCAGGCGATGAGATCGTCGGAGTTTCAGAAAACGATGTTGTCTGCCCAGACCCTGAAGATCCGATCATGACGTTGAATGTTGATGGAACGTCGGTCGACTTTTCAATCGTCGATCCGATGTTGTCTGAGCGATCAAATATTGCGGCTGCGCTCTTGGTTCCGTTCACAATTGTGATGGGGGTGATCTTCTTGCTTGCGATGTTGCGGCTCTCATCACAAAGCTTGTTTGCAAGTTTGAGGGATTTACGTCGGCCAGCGCGTCGTCGACCCGAGTAACCAGACTGTGTCAGCGCGCTAACTCACCGCTGCGTTGGCAAGCGCACGCAACTCTGAGACGGCAGCGGTCAGCCCATCTGGGTGCCGGTAGAGAGCGGTTCCAGCGATGAGAACGTTCGCTCCCGCTGCGGCAGCACCTGCGATTGTCGTGGGGCCGATGCCTCCATCTACTTCGAGGTGAATCTCGTCTGCACGGCCAGAATCTTCAATCATCTGTCTGACTTCGCGAATTTTTGGCTCCATGGTTGCGATGTACTTTTGGCCGCCGAATCCTGGGTTCACCGTCATCACCAACACGAGATCCACGAGGTCAAGCACGTGCTCCACGGCGGCGGATGGTGTTGCAGGGTTGAGCGCAACAGCTGCGGTAGCCCCAAGGTCGTTGATGTGAGCGAGGGTGCGGTGGAGGTGAGTACACGCCTCCGCATGAACAATGAGTCGTGAACAACCCGCCTCGACATACCGGCTCGCAAGTTCGTCTGGGTTCAACACCATCAGATGGGCTTCGAACGGCACCGACGTATGGGCCCGTGCCGATGCGATGACATCTGGTCCAAAGGTGAGATTCGGCACAAATTGTCCATCCATGACATCCCACTGAATGAGATCAACGCCGGCCTGCTCAAGTGCCGCAACTTCCTCACCGAGCCGCGAAAAATCTGCCGGGAGAACTGAGGGTGAGATGAGTATCGGGCGTGCCACGCACTGAACCCTAGTTGGGAGATCGCACTCACCTACGTTGTGGGGATGCCCGATGACTCGCCGCATCCGCATTCCGGGGTTCCGATCGAGCGCGTCGTTGCAGGTGGCGAGGGCCTCGGTCGACTTTCAGATGGACGCGTCGTGTTTGTGAGAGGAGGCATTCCAGGTGATCTCGCAACGATCGAGGTGGTGGATGAACGGCGTGACTGGGCGAGGGCCGTTATCACGAGCGTCGAGGCCGCATCACCGCAACGGGGCACACCAACATGTCCCGCTCGAGGTGCTGGTTGTGGGGGGTGTGATTGGGCAGAAATTCTTCCCCAGCACCAGCTTGAACTTAAAGCAGGCATCGTTGTTGAGGCGCTTCGTCGCACGGCGAAAATGGACCACGAACCAGAGATCGGCGCGTCGGTTACTCGCAACGGTTACCGCTCTGGTGTTCGGGTCATCGGAACCGCAGATCACCGAGCGGGGTTTCGAAGGGCTGCCGAAGATTCGAGTGTTCCGGCGGGTCGCTGCGAGATAGCGGTTCCTGTGCTTGCAGAAATGATCGAATCGATCACGGTCGACCCCGGTCTTGAAGTCACCCTTCGGGCATCGGTTGCGACCGGAGAGGTCACTGCACGATGGGATGATCGACTTGGCAACGTCGATGGGCTCCCTGCAAGTGCTCATATTGGTCCGGGCGCGTCACTGATCGAGCAGGTTGCCGGCGTTGATCTGGTGGTTAGCGCTGCATCGTTCTTTCAGAGCGGCCCGCAAGCCGCTGACCTCCTTGTGGACGCTGTGTCTCGCCATGCCCCAGAACTCGCCTCGGCGAGAGCGGTTGTCGATGCATACGGCGGTATCGGCCTGTTCGCAGCAACGGCAGTGTCATCGGAGGCCGATGTGTGGGTCGTTGAAACTTCGCGTGCTGCGCTCGCTGATGCACGTATCAATTTGGATGGACGCGAAGGCCGCTCCAAATTTGTAAGGAGCGAGTTCGGGCGGTGGCGCCCGACGCGCGGCGACCTTAGGCCCGAGGTGGTGATTGCTGACCCGGCCCGCACGGGTCTGGGACGACCGGGCGTCTCCGCTGTGGTGAGAGCTCAACCGGAAGTGTTGGTGTTGGTGAGTTGTGATCCGGTTTCATTCGCTCGAGATGCTGCATTGCTGGAAAAAGAAGGTTTCAGATTGGAGCGTTGCGAGGCGCTCGATCTGTTCCCCGGCACTCATCATGTTGAAGTTGTCTCGAGGTTCGTTCGCGCTGGCACACTGGCATCGTGAATCGTCAGGTAACCAACATGTTCGATGTTCGTGTGAGCGATGAAGTTGCAACCGCTCTTGCGGAAGGCCGAGCAGTTGTTGCGATGGAGTCAACAATCTTCTCTCACCTGGGCCTTCCTTCCCCTGCCAACGAAGAAGCGTTGAGCCGGTGCGAACACGCGGTTCGAGCGGTTGGGGCAGTTCCTGCAGTGACCGCAGTTTTCAATGGTGTCGCTCACGTCGGAATTTCACAGACCGACTGCGAGAGGGTCTGCGGGCCGGCACAGAAAATGGCAGAGAGAGATATTCCGGTTGCCATCGCTGAAGGTTGGAAGTATGGGGCAACCACCGTTTCGGCCGCACTCACACTCGCCGAGCGCGCAGGAATTCGCGTGTTTGCCACCGGAGGTATTGGTGGAGTGCACCGGGGGTCTGAACTCACCGGGGATATCAGCGCAGACCTCGATGCCATTGCTCGCCGCGCCGTGGTGACGGTGTCAGCAGGAGCGAAAGCGTTTCTCGATCTCGCCCGAACACTTGAGTATCTCGAAACTGCGGGAGCGCCGGTCGTGGGTTGGCAGACCGATGAATTCCCAGCCTTTTACACACGAAGGTCCGGTCTCAGCGTTCCTCACCGGGTGGAGACCGCTGAGGTTGTGGCTGCGATATTCCACAACCGAACCAGGCCCGACCAAGGGGTGTTGCTCGCGGTACCGATACCTGAAGCCGATTCGCTTGATGCTGGCCGGCTTGATGCTGCGCTTGCCTCAGCGTTAGAGGAATGCGAGGCGCAAGGTATTCGGGGTGCTGCAATCACCCCATTTGTGCTCGAGCGAATTGCGGTGGCAACCGACGGTGACAGCCTTCCGGCCAACCTTGCGCTTGCCGAGCACAACGCTGAGGTCGCTGCGCAGGTCGCAGTGGCTATCGCTCAATTCGGGTGAACATCTTTGCCGTTGGCGTGAGTGCTCTCATTCGCTGCGACGAGGTGGAGTCTGCGATCATCAAAGGCGTATGAGCACCGGTGTTGACCCCTTCCTCTCAGACTCAATCCTCCCTGACGACGCTGAACTTACGCCGCTTCACGAGCGCGAATATCGAGTGCGGTCGTACCGTCTGAGCCCAGATTGTGTGCTGATACGGGGAGCCGTTCGCGATCAGAAACCGCCGGGGCTGTACATTTCTCACGACCCTGACCCGATCACGGTCCATCACATGGTGGTTGATCTCGAGGTGTCGTTTCCGAGTCTTGAGATTGAGCGAGCGGAGGTGACGTTCAATACGTTCCCTCATACGACGTGCTCGGTGATCACCGACCACTACAAAAAACTGGAGGGACTCTCAATTGCGAGAGGGTTCTCGAACAAAGTGCGCGAACTATTTGGTGGGCCGCGAGGCTGCACCCACACCACTGCATTGCTCCTTGCCATGGGCCCTGTTGCGGTGCAGTGTTCATGGTCAATGCGAACATTCGAGATTCCTGATTCTGACGAACCCGAACTCAAATTGGGTTTCAACCGAGAGCCAGATGATGACTCGTGGAAGATGAACACGAATACCTGTCACGAATGGGCAGAAGATGGTCCGGCATATGCGAGAGCTGCGTCGGGCCTGTCGTGGGGTGTGCCAGTGTTTATGCGTGAGCGTGCAGAGAAGTTTGGAATTGAGGTGGGGGATCCGCAGTGACAGACCATGACCCATTTGGCTTGCGTTCGCTGACGGTTGACCAACTTCGGTCAACCCCGGGAGTGAAGTGGCAGCAGCATCCTGACCGGCTCGCGGCATGGGTCGCTGACATGGATTTTCCGATGGCGCCAGCGATTACCGATCGCCTGCAGTCAATTATCGATCGCGGAATGGCGGGGTATCAGAGGTGGGGCACTGGGGCGTCGCCGGCCGGTCGTGTCTTTGTTGATCGGATGGCCTCAAAATACGGATGGAGTATCGACGTCGACCGGGTGCACGACTTGGCTGACGTGCTGCAGGGCGTTCGGCTTGCTATCGGCATGCTCACTGAGCCTGGCGCTGCAATTGCATTGCACACCCCGGCGTACCATCCGTTTTTGCAGTCGTTGGCCGATATGGATCGACGACTTGTTCATGCACCCTTTGATGTTGATGAGCTGCGGTCTGTGATTGCGTCGGAGAAGCCAGCGGCGCTGTTGTTGTGTCACCCACAGAATCCGACTGGGCACGTGTTTGATCGCTCGCAACTCGAGGCGATTGCGGAGATTGTTGAAGAATTCGATCTCATCGTTATCTCCGATGAAATTCACTCCGATCTCGTGTACGCGCCAAAGACCCACATTCCATTCGCGTCGTTGAGCCCGGCAGTCGAGTCTCGAACGATCACCGTGACATCGACTTCGAAGGCATTCAATTTAGCTGGTCTCCGTTGGGCGGTGATGCACGTCGGCATCGAGCGTTTCGACATCATGATTCGGAGTTATCCGAAGCACTGGTTTGGCTCGCCAAACCTGTTCGGTGTGGAGGCGGCGGTGGCAGCGTGGACCGAGGGCGATGGGTGGCTGGCAGCGGTGATGGATGTACTCGATGAGAATCGGCACCGGTTGGCTAAGTTGGTCGAGACACATTTGCCGGGAGCGGGGTATCAGATTCCGAGTGCGACATATCTCGCATGGATCGATTGTTCGATGCTTGGTGACGGTGATCGGCCGTTTGAACTCTTTCAGTCTCGTGGGGTCGAACTGAGCCCAGGTTTGCAATTCGGGGCGAACGGTTCGGGCCATGTTCGCCTCAATTTTGCGACAAGCCCTGCAGTGGTCGAGCAGATCGTTGCAACGATGGCGAATAACTGAGCTGCCCAACCGCGCCACCGATTTGCACCGGAGCGTAGATCTGCTCGTAGCATGTGAAGCGTGCTTAACATCAAGAGCAGCATGCACTCTTGGCAGTCAAAGGGAAGTGGGGGAGACGTGCCTTCTGGGCGCGTTGAGATCTCTGACGTCCGAGTTGCTTTTGGTGATACCGATGTGTTGCACGGCGTGAATTTTGATGTCGCGCCGGGAGAAATCGTCGCCCTCTTGGGGCCAAGCGGTTGCGGCAAGACCACGCTGTTGAGGTCGATTGCTGGCCTTGAGCGCATTGTGGGTGGCACGATCTCGCTAAACGGGAAAGAGGTCGCAACGAACCGTCAGCATGTGCGTCCCGAGGCTCGATTGGTGGGTATGGTCTTTCAGGATTGGGCGCTCTTTCCGCATATGACAGTTGAAGAAAATGTTGCCTACGGACTGTCACGGTCGGCCAACAAAGACGAGCAGGTTGCTGAGGTGCTCACTTTGGTCGGTCTTGATGGCCTCGGCCATCGGATGCCGTCGACATTGTCTGGAGGCCAGCAGCAACGTGTCGCTTTAGCTCGCGCGCTCGCCCCCAAGCCGTCGGTTCTTCTGCTCGATGAACCGTTTTCCAACCTTGATACCGGTCTGCGGGTGCAGGTTCGTGCAGAGGTGCACGCCTTGCTGAGTGGCCTCGGAGTGACAGCCGTGTTCGTCACCCACGATCAAGAAGAGGCATTCATTCTCGGCGATCGCGTTGCGGTGATGCGTGACGGCAGCATTGAGCAGTTCGGCACACCTTCGGAGATCTACGAACATCCGTCGTCGGCATGGGTCGCTGAATTCGTCGGCGATGCGAATTTCTTACGAGGGGATGCAACCGGAATGTCAGCGATGACGCCGATCGGTGAAGTGTCGCTGTCAGAGTCGCATGTCGGTGAGGTTGATGTGCTGTTGCGGCCCGAACATATGACCGTTGTCGAGACCGAGTCAGGTAACGGTGTTGTCAGCAACGTGGAGTACTACGGGCATGACCACATGGTGCAGGTCGACCTTGATGCGGGTGGCCGTCTCGCAGTACGGATCTCGGGTAACCCCGGTGTGCACCGTGGTCAGCGGGTGAGTCTCACCTCTGACGGGACGTCGTGCTTGGCGTTTTCTGCAGGCTGATCACGCCCGGTTTCCCCGATACGCCTTGCTCCCTGTCGCTGACTTCGTGTCAAGAGAATCGCCATTGGCAACGACGAGAGTAGGACGAGCGCAAGCGCCGGGCCGGCTGATCGGCCGAGGAAGCCCTCACTTGTGGAGTTCCAGATTCTCGTTGCGAGGGTAGAGAACCCGGTTGGCGCTAGAAGCAAGGTAGCGGGCAGTTCTTTCATCGTGGTGAGAAAGACGAGTCCGGCACCAGCCCCGAGGCCAGGGCGTAAGAGTGGCAGAAGCACTTTGCGGAAGGTCGTCATGCGCTGTGCCCCAAGAAGGAGCGACGCTTCTTCAAGACTTGGAGTGACCTGAAGGAGTGATGATCGCACGGCGCCGATCGCCTGTGGGAGAAAGAGAATGGAGTAGGCGAACACGAGCATTGCCAGGCTTTGGTAGGCCCACGGAACGGCATTTGCACCGAAATAGACGAGTGCAAGCGCAACCACGATGCCAGGAAGCGCATAGCCAGACCATGAAAGGCGCTCGATCACGTTGGCGAAGCGGCCTGGCGATCGCCGGATGATCATTGCCACAGGAACTGCAGCGATCGTTGCGACGGCCGCGGCGAGCAAAGAAACCGAGAGGCTGTTTGAAATGAGACTCCAAGCTGGCCACACAGGCTCGCCGGCGCGTACTCCTCGGACGAGCCAGTACGAAATGACTCCGAGAGGCACTGCGAGTGCGAGTGTGGTGAGAAGCCCGAGACCCGCAAGCGCAGGAACCCGTAAGCGACCGAGTTCAACCGGTTGTGGAGTTCGGGCTCCTGAGCCGTGGAGGCGGTGGAGGTCTTCTCGTCGCCGGAGTCGTTGTTCTCCTGTGAGCACAGTAACCGTGAGCACGACGAGCATGAGTCCGAGAACGGCGCTTGCGCCTCGCTCTAATGCTCCTCGATATTGAAGGTAGATCTCTCGGGTGAATGTGTCGTACCGCATCATGGCCACAGCGCCAAAGTCGCTCAAGGAGTACAGCGAGACGAGTAACGCGCCGCTGCTCACGGCTGGTCGAAGTTGTGGCCAGACAACCTTGAGAAATGTGTGCCACGATGATCGCCCGAGCATTCTGCTTGCCTCTTCGAGGCCGGGGTCGAGACGCATCCAAGCGGAGCGAACCGTGAGAAGGACATACGGGTAGGAGAAGAGCGTGAGGCTTGCCCATGCCCCCCAAAAGCCGTAGATCGAAGGAATCGACTCGATACCGAGCAGACTTGCAAACATTCCGCGAGGTCCGAGAGCGCCGATGAATGCCCATGAGCCCACGTAGGTGGGAATGGCGAGAGGGAGCACGGTCACGATCGACCACACCTGCCGACCGGGAAGGTTGGTGCGTACGGTGAGCCACGCAATGGGTACTGCGATGACGACCGAGCTAGCAGTGACGGCTACCGCAAGTTTCAGTGTTGACCACAGCAGGCCGAGGGTTCGACCAGAGGTAGCGACATCGACAGATGCGCTGAAGCCGTATTCGAAGGTGCGCCATACGAGGTAGCCAATGGGAAGTGCGGCGGCGACTCCGACCGCAAGAGCCGCGATGCGCAGGGCTCTGTCATCGGAAGGCTGCCGAGGTGTCATGGCGGACCACTGATTTAGAGGGCGCCTACGTCGACAAGCATGTCGACGGTTCCTTCAAGATCGGCGAGAAGGTTGAGGTCGAACTCTGGGAGCGTGAGTGAGTTAATGCTCGGAAGTTCCGACCATGGTTCTGCGCCGGCAACCACCGGCAATTCGTAATTTGTTGAGGCGAAATATTCTTGGATGTCGGCAGAAAGGAGGCATTCCAGTGCCTCTTGGGCTGCATCAGGATTCTTTGAGTGAGTGATAACTCCTGCTCCTGCGACGTTGATGAGCGCCCCTGGATCGCCATCGTCAAAGAAATGATTGGCGACGGGGAAGTCAGGATCTTCTGCGAGGAAACGGTAGAGGTAGTAGTGGTTGACAAATCCGATATCGACCTCGCCGGAGGCAACTGCTTCAAGGATGGGGGTGTTCTTCTCGTACGCAACAGGTTCATTTTCGACTATTGCGGTGAGCCATGCTCTCGTGGCGTCGTCACCGAGAAGCCCTCGAAGAGCGGTGATGTGGTCTTGGAATGACGCATTTGTGGGTGCCCATCCGATGCGGCCTGACCATTTTGGGTCGGTGAAGTCAACGAAGGATTCGGGCAGGTCGCTCTCAGAGAGCGCTTCGGTGTTGTAGACGATTGTTCTCGCCCGGCCGGTGATGCCGATCCAGTCATTCGCCGGAGAAACGAGGTTGGCGTCGCTCACCTGCGATGTGAGTTTTTCATCGAGGGGGAGAAGTCCGCCGTCGGCAGAGAGAATTCCGAGGTAGCCCGCCCCCTGCGAGTAGTAGAGAGCTGCCGGCGTGTTGTCTCCCTCTTCTTGCAAGAGGAGCAACATTTCTGCCGAGTCGCCGTATCGGACGTTGATCTCGACGTTGAGGCGGTCGGCGCACTGGTCGATTGCGGGTTGTACGAGGTCTTCTCCTCGGCCGGAGTAGAGGGTGAGGCTGTTGTTGTCACCGCCACACGAGGTGACGACAACGGCCAATGCGCATGCTCCAGCGAGAGTTGTGCTGAGGGGAACTCGAGCCATGGCCATATGTTAAGCATGCCTAACAACCTTTGCAACCCCGGTTTGAGATACCGCTTACATACGGAAGCGTTCGTGCTCATGCCTGTTGGTGGTCGATCGAGAGTTCGCGGTGCGATCGTGAGGGATATTCCGACGCCGAGCGCCGATCGGTCTTGCTTGGAGAGGCCACCGGCCAATGGTCCGCCCCCTGGGATTCGAACCCAGAACCAATGGATTAAGAGTCCACTGCTCTGCCGTTGAGCTAGAGGCGGTAAAAGCCCGGGCAGTGTAGGCAGCGAAAGTTCGATGCCCAACTGCCCGGGAACTGGGGTGAGCGAGGGGACTTGAACCCCCGGCCTTCAGGGCCACAACCTGACGCTCTAACCACCTGAGCTACGCCCACCATGTGCACCTCAGTCTGCCAGCAAGATTGCCAATCGCCACACTCTGAATGAACACTCATTGGTCGATCTCGTCACACCTCATCAGTGTGCTGTCGATGCGGTCTCACCAGCCTTGGTCTGCGAAACTGTGGGGGTGAATTCAAACGACGCAACAGTTCTTGATTCAGCTATTGATGCATTTCTCGCGGAGAATGATCCAAAGGCGATGGACAACATTGCCTTCCGGGGCGCACGCTTCGATCATGGTCTTGCCTGGGTGCACTTTCCAGAGGGCAACGGAGGCCTTGGTCTGCGCCCCGACCTCAACCGAGTGGTTGAGCGTCGCATGCGTGAGGCGGGGGCAGAACCGGCCGACCCGACATCGTTCTTCATGGCTCTTGCTGGCCCGACCATTTTGACCCACGGCTCCGATGAGCAGTGTGAACGTTTTCTTCGTCCGATGTTCACCGGCGAAGAGAAGTGGTGTCAGTTGTTCTCAGAGCCAGGGGCCGGATCAGACTTCGCCGGCCTTGCGTCTCGTGCGGTCCGCGACGGCGAAGAGTGGATCGTCAACGGTCAGAAGGTGTGGAACACGCTTGCACACCTCGCTGATTGGGGAATGCTCGTCACCCGAACCGATCCCGAGGCACCAAAGCACAAAGGCATGACGTATTTCGCAATCGACATGCACTCTGATGGTGTCGAGGTTCGACCACTGCGTCAGATCACGGGTGAAGCTGAGTTCAACGAGGTCTATTTCACCGACGCCCGCATCCCTGACAATCAGCGCATCGGTGCTGAAGGCGAAGGTTGGCGTGCCGCTCTCACGACATTGATGAACGAGCGCACCGCAATTGGTGGCGGATCAGCCGGTGGTGGCAAACCGCAAAAAGGCGCGGCCGCGAATGACGCAGTCAAAATTTGGAACTCCCTTGACGAGTCTGAAAAGAGCGACGTTCGTCGTGATCGCCTTATGCAGTTGTGGGTTCGTGCCGAAGTTGGCCGTTTGACGAATGTCCGCGCGGCGGAAGCTGCAAAGGTGGGCAACCCAGGCCCAGAGGGTTCTGTCTCAAAACTTGAGTTCGCAAACCTCAACAAAGAGCTCTACGACTTCTGTATTGATCTCATGGGCCCTGCCGGACTCATTGACTATGACTACACCTTCCGTCGGCCGACCGAACTTGACTCAACTGGCGCAAGCAAGAGCGCTCAGTATGCGTTCTTGCGGGTGCGGGCGAATTCGATCGAGGGCGGTACGTCTGAGATCTTGAAAAACATCATTGGCGAGCAGGTGCTCGGCCTCCCCGGTGAGCCACGTGTCGATAAAGACCTTCCATGGTCAAAGGTGCCCCGCAGCTAACTTGCGGTGGGTGGGGTCGTAGGCCTCTGATACGTTTTCTACATCACATGGCAGCGAGTTGATCGCTCGCTTGACTTCACAAGGGGAAATGTTCATGGCGTCGTCAGACCAATCTGCATTGGCCGCACGGGCGAGAGAGATCACTGATAGAGAGCTGGCGATCTACTCAGATCGTACGGTGGGCTCGCAGCGTGCCACCGACCGAACCCGTAAGGTCATGCCAGCAGGTGTGCCCTCGAGTTTCCAGGCGTACGACCCGCATCCGATTGTCGTGTCGCATGCCGCAGGTAGCCGCATGATCGATGTCGACGACAACGAATACATCGACTACGACATGGGTTTCGGAGCACTGTTCGCCGGGCATATGAACCCTCATGTGCGCCGGGCCGTCGAAGACCAGCTCGACTCGGGCACGCTGTACGTCACTCCGTGTGAGCTCAACGGTGAAGTTGGCGAGTTACTGGCTGAGCGTTATGGATTTCCTATGTGGCGTCCAACGAATTCAGGAACTGAAGCCACGATGGATGCAATTCGACTTGCTCGTGGTGTTACAGGTCGAGACAAAATCGTCAAGGTCGAAGGCGGGTATCACGGCCACCACGACGAAGTAATGATTTCGAACAAGCCGTCTCTTGATGAAGCGGGGCCTGCACATGCGCCACACTCTGTGCCGCAGTCTGGCGGGATTCCTCACGGTGTTGTCGAAGATGTGAGGGTTGTCCCGTTCAACGATCCTGATGCCCTCGAATGCGCACTCGCCCCTGGTGATGTCGCCTGTTTCATTGTTGAGCCAGTGATGGAGAACATTGGGATTTGCCTTCCCGATGATGGCTATCTCGTAAAGGTTCGCGAGATCACCGAACGTCATGGAACGCTCGTGATTTTCGATGAGGTGCAAACTGGGATCACTGCCGGGTTCGGCGGAGCCACAAACCAACTCGGGGTTCGTCCCGATCTCATCACGCTGGCGAAGTCAATTGGTGGAGGGTTCCCGGTTGGAGCGTTTGGCGGCAAGGCTGAATACATGAATCACATCACCGACGGCTCCGTGCTGCACCTCGGGACTTACAACGGCAATCCACTCGTCATGGCTGCAGTCAAGGCAACGTTGGCCGAGGCGTGCACAAAGGAAATTGTTGGAGCGACCGTTGAGCGAAACACTCGGCTCGTTCAGGCGTGCCAGGCGATCATCGATTCATCTGGTATCCCGGCACACACGGTGCAGTTTGGTGCCAAGGGTTGCATCACGTGGTCAACGCAGCCCGTGAGGAACTACCGAGATTACAAAGCGACCGATTTTGACCTTGCTTTTGCGCAGTGGATCCACGGTATTAACCGGGGAGTGTTGTTGCCGCCGGGGCTGGATGAGCAGTGGCTTATTTCGGTGATGCATGACGAGGAAGACGCAATGCGATATGCAAACGTCTTCCAAGAATTTGTCGACGAACTTGTCGCGTGATCACCAGCGCTGAGATCGCCGTCGCCCACTTGGTGATGGGCTATTCCATTGGCGTCTCCGGCTTCCATTCATCGCAGTGACGAAGAGAGCGGCCGAGGCAACACAGAGAACGAGCGCGCTTACGAGCGCAACGGGAAATGCGCGGCCAGCGAGCGCAGGAGCGAGAGAGGTCCAACTGCTCGTGTCGATTGCGGGGATCACGAACGCCGGGATTGCCCAGCCGATGATGATGAGCGATGCTGCTGTCGCAACGAACAATTCGGCAATTGCCTGAACCAGCTCTGAACGGTACGGCCGAAGCACAAGGCCGGCGAGCAGAGTGAGCAGCCCAATTGCGGCCGAGATGATCATGGCCCATCCGGTCGAGGTTCTTGCCGTCTTAAGAGTGCCAATCACAGGCACCGGAATGGTGGCTGCGGGAGAGTCGTAGGCCATTTCATTTCGCACGATGTTGACAAGTTCGCTGGGAACGATGACGATGAGATCGTCATTTGATCCGATAGCGCGGAGATGCGCCCGCTCGATAAATGGTGCAAGTTCTGCTGCTCCTGCTTGTTTGGAGAGCACCTCGGTATCAAGGAAGTTAGCGAGAGTGTCGGGGGTGGTGCCGAGCGCGCCAGCAGTCCGCGCGGAGACAACCGTGATGATTTCGAGGCGTATCGCTGATTGGTCGAGAACTGCCGCTGCGATTGACGGTGAGTCTGCTGGAGTGAAGACGGTGCGCTGTAGCCACCAGCAGCCTGCCGAAAGTCCGAATGCAACACTGGCAACGAGTAAGAGTATCGAGGCGATGGAGCGTTGCACGGTGACAGTTTGTCATGTGGCGGGGTAGTCTGCGAACGTGGTGGAGCGCCTGGACATTTCGCCGAAGGGTGACGCAAGTGTTCAGCCACAGGCGCAGGCATTTGAAGCTCTTGCAGGATTTTGGTCGCTGCTCGGACGCGGATTGACGAGGCGTTGCGCCTGGTGCGGAGACCGGCGCGCGTATTTCAAGGGCTGGTTTCGTCGTGACGACTCGTGTCAGGCATGTCACCATGGGTGGCGACGTGGCGATGCCGCGTTTGAGTTGGGGGCAACAACTGCCAACATCATCCTTACGTTCTTGACCATTTTGATCTCGATCTTGGTTGCGGTCATAGCGACGTGGCCAGACGTTCCAACAACGTTGCTGATCGTCATTATCGGTTCGATGGCTGTGCTCGGACCAGGTCTCTGGTACCCGGTCTCTTTCTCGCTGTGGCAGGCCGTCGATCTCTTTATGCGCCGGCCCGACGATGATGAGCTTGCGGGTCACGGCGATGCCGACCTTTAAGGTGGGCGATCTCTGACGGCATGCCTTTCCCGAGGGAGAGGGCGCATAGCGGCTGGCATGTGGGAACTGCATTGAGTTCTTTGGTGGCAAGTGCCTGCGCAGTGAAGGCGTCGAAACGGTGAGCATCCGTGGCTTTGTTTGCACAAAGTACTTGCGAACAGGTGTTCGATGAATTACAGTATTGTTGTTCGCAAGCCCGCTCAAACAGTTGCAGTGTCCGTTCCCTCCCGGTGAGTGCTACACCCGCCGCGTATGGTCCACGGGTACTACAACGATTGGGTGGGTGCACCCGAACCACAGCGCACCGCTAAGGAGAATCAGATGAGTAACGACCGAGATAAAGCACTGGAGATGGCCCTCTCTCAGATCGACAAGCAGTTCGGTAAGGGTTCAATCATGAAGATGGGTGAGAAAGGTTCTCTTCCGGTCGCTTCGGTATCAACAGGCGCTCTCGCCCTCGACCTTGCGCTTGGCATTGGAGGTCTTCCACGCGGTCGTATCACTGAGATTTATGGCCCAGAGTCCTCAGGTAAATCAACACTTGCAATGCATGTTGTTGCTGAGGCGCAACGAAACGGCGGCGTCTGTGCGTACATCGATGCTGAGCACGCAATGGATCCGATCTACGCCCAAGCGATCGGGGTTGATGTCGATGAGCTGTTGATCTCACAGCCTGACACCGGTGAGCAAGCACTTGAGATTGCCGACATGCTCGTGCGATCCGGCGCTATTGATGTCATCGTGATTGACTCGGTTGCGGCGCTGACGCCACGGGCCGAAATTGAAGGTGAGATGGGAGACACCCATGTTGGTCTCCAAGCGCGTTTGATGAGTCAGGCGCTCCGAAAGATCACCGGCAACCTCAACAAAACCAACACCATTGCCGTCTTCATTAATCAGCTGCGCGAAAAGATCGGTGTCATGTTCGGTTCACCGGAGCCCACCCCTGGTGGCCGAGCCATAAAGTTATACTCTTCGATTCGAATCGACATTCTGCGTATTGAAGCGAGGAAAGCCGGAGCCGAGGTCGTGGGTAACCGCACTCGGGTAAAGGTTGTTAAAAACAAGGTTTCTCCACCCTTCCGTCAGGCCGAGTTCGACATTATGTATGGCAAGGGCATCAGCCGAGAAGGAAGCCTGCTCGACATGGCGGTCGATTACGGCATTGTGAACAAGTCAGGTGCGTGGTTCACCTATGACGGCGAGCAGCTTGGTCAAGGTCGCGAAAACGCAAAGAATTTCCTCTCTGCACATCCTGAAATCATGGTTGATGTCACCGAGCGAGTGATGGTTGCTTCAGGTCTTCGCAGCGAAGATGGCGAAGATGCCTTTACCGAGGCCGACGATGCTCCGATTGAGATTGACTAATTGAACGGAGTTCGGGCTCAGAGGCCTGGCTTCCATATCATCAGTACAAGCCCCACAACGAGGCTGAGGTGGGTCACACCGATTCCTGCCGCCAACTTGGAGGTTGCGGAAGGGGATTCGTCGCTAAGCGACGGTCGAACGAGAAACCAGTTGACACCGACTGCAAGGAGCCAGATGATGATTGAAGCGCTCAACCACGGTGACGAAATTTTCCATTCACCAACTCCTGCAAGTCCCATGCCAAACACCCACATGAGCACGAGGGCTGGCATTACAAGTCGTAGATGAAGCTTTGCAATAGCGGTGGTCTCACCCGCTTTCTTTAATGGGGTGTAGAGAAAAAGGGGTCCGAACGCGGCCATTGCAGAGAGAATGTGCAGCAAGCCAAGGATGCGATAACCAGATGTTGTCTGAAGCAGTGCGAGCATGAGCCGTACGCTATCTCGGTTGTTGCGGCTTGTCGTTTCCAACGATCCTCGACGGTGATTCGCTCAACCATTTGTGCTTTTCTACGTTTATGTGTAAGTCAAAGCACAGCTGCTACTCGACGTGACGGATTATTTCGACAGCTAACGCTGCCCAATCGCATCGAGGAGAGCGTTCTCGATGACTTCGGTGAGGGCAGGGTGGATGTAATACACGTCCCGTGCAACCTGAGTTGCGGTTTGAGAAAACTGCATTGCTTGAACGAGCGGCTGAATAAGCGTCGCAGCTTGAGGTCCGATGATGTGGGCCCCAAGAATCTCGTCTGATGCGCGATCGACGATGACTTTTGCGAATCCCGGACCATCGCCGAGCGCCCACCCGTAGGCGGTTCCCGCGTAGTCGCGCCGTCCGATCACGACGTCACGGTTCTCGGCTGTTGCGGCTTGTTCGGTCATCCCGACCGATGCGACTTGCGGGTGGCTAAACACTGCGGCTGGCACATGTCGTTGGGTGACAACGTGTTGATCGTCAGCATGCGCCATATTCCAAAAGGCCACATCGACTTCGGCATTGGCGACATGTTTGAGCTGGTGCTCATTGGCGACATCGCCGATGGCCCAGATACCAGGCACGCTCGTACGCATCTGTGAATCGACAGTAACGATGCCCCGGCTATTCGCCTCGAGGCCTACAAGGTCGCAGTTCAGGAGGTCTGAATTCGGTTCTCGGCCGGTTGCGAGCAGCAATTCATCAACGATGATGATGCTGCCATCACAGTGCACCTCAATTCCTTGCGGTGTCCGCTCCACTTTGGTGGGGAGATGCCCGAGTTGAAGTGACACGCGCCGTCCGAATTCTTCAGTGAATGTCGTTGCGATATCAGAATCGTGACGCGAGAGCATCGTGGTCGACCGGTTAAAGAGCGTGACCTCAGAACCGAGCCCAGAGAACACATGGCCCATTTCTGCTGCGATGTACCCACCACCGATGATCCCGAGGCGTGACGGAAACGTGTCGAGACGCATGATCGAATCACTCGTGTGAAACCCACACTCCTGAAGCCCGGCGATGGGTGGAAGCGACGGCCGTGAACCAACCGCCACGAGCACGTTCGGGGCGGTGATTCGACGACCATCAACGTCGACTGCATGCATGCCATCGATTTCGGAGCGAACAAACTGACCGGTTCCCTCGATGAGCGTGATGTTTTCGCATCGCTCAGCCCGATAGCCACGTCCGCTTTCTGAGATGGGGTCGATTCGCCCAAAGACACGGTCTCGAATTGCGAGCCAATCGGCACCATTCACCGTGATATCGACGCCTAGTGAGCGCGCCTCGTCGGCCTCAACGGCTCGGTCTGCAGGCAAGACCAACATTTTCGATGGAATACAGCCCCTGTTGAGGCACGTTCCACCGAAGACGTCTCGTTCAACCATTGCGATACGCCAATCATTGAGGAACTCAGGAATGTGGTTCCCAGAGCCTGACCCAATGATGATGAGGTCAAATGTGTCGCCGTTCTCTGACATGCGTCTAGTCAATCACTTGCCCTAGCGGGTCGGCTCATCGACCGAGTGTCGGTTCGGAGTTGTCGACACCGCCACTAGCCTGAACGAGATGTCAGGCCGTTACGTCGTTCGCACCTACGGGTGCCAAATGAATGAGCATGACTCTGAACGCATCGCTGGGCTTCTTGCCGCAGACGGCTACGAGGAGGCAAGCGGCGAAGATGATGCCGACATCATCGTGCTCAACACCTGCTGCATTCGCGAAAATGCTGATAACAAGTTGTACGGCAATCTTGGTCACTTAAAGACCTGGAAAGACGAGAAAGATGGCCGCCAGATTGTGGTCGCTGGTTGCCTTTCGCAAAAAGATCGTGACGGCGTTCGGGGGCGAGCTCCTTACGTAGATGTCGTGCTCGGAACGCACAATGTTCATCGCACGGCTGAACTCATTTCTCATGCCCGCGAGCATGGCCCGATTACCGAAATCCTTGAAGCAGCGGTTGTCGATGAGCACGTCCTGTTTCCGTCTGCGTTGCCCGTCCGGCGCGAAGTTTCCTACGCCGCATGGGTCACAATTCAGATTGGTTGCGATAACAACTGCGCATTTTGCATCGTTCCGTCGGTTCGCGGTGAAGAAATCTCCCGGCCCTTTGATGACGTGGTTGCCGAAGTCGAGCGCTTCGCAGCCGATGGGGTGAGCGAGATCACCCTGCTCGGGCAAAACGTAAATTCATATGGACGTGATCTTCAGCGTGCCGCCCGCCGCGATGGTGACGACGAAGCACGGCTTCGACCACTTTTCGCCGACTTGTTGACTGCGGTTGGAAATGTCGATGGCATCCGCCGTGTGCGGTTCACAAGTCCTCACCCCAAAGACATGCGCCCCGAAACGTTCGTAGCCATGGCTCAAAGCCCGGCGGTCTGCGAGCACCTCCACTACCCGCTGCAGTCAGGAAGCGACCGAGTGCTTGCCCTCATGCATCGCGGGTACACCGCCGATCGTTACCTTGAGCGTCTTGCCGATGCTCGACGGCACATCCCTGATCTTGCGGTGTCAACCGACATCATCGTTGGATTCCCCGGAGAAACAGAGGCCGACTTTGAACAGACGCTCGAGGTGACTGCAGCCGCCGGTTACGACTTCGCGTACACATTTATCTTCTCGCCACGACCTGGCACCGAAGCGGCTGACCTTGAAGCTGAGTTCGTTGACCCGGCTGTCGCAGGTGAGCGTTTTGAGCGCCTTCGAGCCGTTGTTGAACGGTCGGCGTTACAACGCCACGAGGCTCGTGTTGGCATGGTGGAAGAAGTGCTCGTCGAGGGGCCTTCGAAGAAAGATCCCTCGGTGCTCGCCGGTCGAACCAGCCAAAACAAGCTGGTCCACTTCACCCCGCCCACACCCCTTCGGACAGGGTCGTATGCAACGGTTGAGATCACTCACGGAGCGCCCCACCATCTCTTGGGCAACTTCGTTGAGCTCGTCGCCGAACCGACGCATCGGCGTCGAATCCCGGTGGAAGCGCTCTGAGCACCTTGCCGCCACGAGTTGCTGTCATCGGCTCGACGGCATCAGGGAAGTCGTCCGTAGCAATGGCGGTTGCGGCCGAGCGAGATGACACCGACATCGTCTCAGTCGATTCAATGCAGGTCTACCGGCATATGAGTATCGGCACCGCAAAGCCAACGGTTGAAGAGCAACAGAGCGTGCGACATCACCTCATCGACATCGTTGAGCCCTCTGAGGAATTTACGGTTGCGATCTTCCAACATCACCTTGAACAGGCGTTGAGCTCAATCGCTATGTCATCTCGTTTCGGCCTTCTGGTCGGTGGTACCGGTCTGTACCATCGAGCCGCAATCGATGGTCTTGACTTGGCGGGTTCGTGGCCAGAGATCAGGCAGCGACTCGAAGCCGAAGCAGATGCGGAGGGCACACCTTCGTTACATCAACGCTTGGTCGAGCTTGACCCGGTCGCAGCGAGTCGGATGGAACCGACCAACACTCGACGCGTGGTGAGGGCGCTTGAAGTCATCGAAGGCTCAGGAGAGTTGTTCTCATCATTTGGCAGTGGGCTTGATGAGTATCCAGACAGTGAAGTCCATCAAGTTGGCCTGCGCTGGCCTCGCGAGGTGCTCGCAACGCGAATTGAGCAACGAGTCCATCGCATGATGGACGATGGCTTTCTTCACGAAGTTGAGCACGTGCTCACTCTGGAGCCGTCACGAACCGCGCGACAAGCCCTCGGTTATCGGGAACTTATCGACCATCTAGAGGGACGATGCTCCCTCGATGAGGCGATCGACGCAACGGTGACACGAACCCGTCAGTTCGCGGTGAAGCAAGAACGCTGGTTTCGACGAGATCCCCGAATTGAATGGATTGATATCGAGAACGATCCTGTCGTCGAGGTCGCTCCAGCCATCAGGAAGTATCTGCCGTAGTGTTGAGGGCGTAATGGAGATCAGGCTCACCCATCATCACGGCCTCGGTAACGAGTTTCTTGTCGTCGACACCCGCCAGGTCGTCGACGGTGTTGCGCTTGAACAGATGTCGATCGATTGGGTGTCGGCAGCCATTTCGTGGTGTGACTCGAGCGGCGGCCGAGGTGCAGATGGACTGTTGCTGCTCGGCGGCTCGGGGTCGAACATGACGATGCGACTTATCAATGCCGACGGTTCACCTGCAGAGATGAGCGGGAACGGTATTCGATGCCTCGTACAAGCCGGATTCATGGCAGAGAATGCTGAGTTTCCCGCAGTGGATGTCGCAACCGATGCAGGTCCTCGTACGGTGCACCTCGTCGAGTCACTCGACGACAAGTCGGTCATGCTTTCGGTCTCGATGGGGTTGGTCTCGCCTCTCGACGAGCCCGAGCACTGGGAGCGACTCGAATGCCATCCCGATCGTCCCGTGCGACACCTATCGCTCGGTAATCCCCATTCGGTTGTCGGGGTTGACGACGTCGATGCTGTCGATCTGCGCAATCTTGGCGAACGGGTACCTCACATCAATCTTGAAATTGTGTCTCCAGGACCTGAGCCTGACGCGATCACGATGAGGGTTCACGAACGTGGTGTTGGCCTGACTCTGGCCTGTGGCACCGGCGCATGCGCAGCGGCAGAAGCGGCGCTCACGTGGGGGCTTGTGGCGCAGAGCGCCGACGCTGTCACCGTCCATATGCCGGGTGGCGATGCGGTCGTGCAGGTCAACCGGGACACTACCGAGGCAATTCTCACCGGGCCTGCGGTGTTCACTGGAGAAGTGATGGTGACTTTGTGAGCAACCCGTATGGGGAGGCGCTCGGGTCGACGCTGATCGACCGCACATTTCGGGAAAAAATTGTGCTCGTCGGCGTGACACTGCCCGGTTCCACTGAGGATGACACCGAGGCCGGTCTTAACGAACTTGAATTGCTCGTCGATACCGCAGGAGCCGACGTTGTGGGACGGATGACGCAGCGACGTACGGCCCCCGATCACACGTGGTTTATCGGTCAAGGCAAGGCTCAAGAATTGAAGATGTTGTGCCTCGCAGTTGATGCCGACACCGTGGTCTTTGATAACGAACTTCACCCCGCTCAACAATTTCAACTTGAGAAATTGCTCGGCCGAACGGCGATCGATCGCACGGCTGTCATCCTCGACATTTTCGGTCAGAATGCTCGGACCCCAGAAGGTCAGGCGCAGGTCGAACTCGCCCTCATGCGATAGCGACTGCCGCGTCTTCGC
>JAAXJF010000016.1:484-5038 GCA_012269985.1 Acidimicrobiaceae bacterium | reverse complement strand
CTCCGCCGGCGAGGCCCTCTCGCCCATCGGTATCTTTGACGGCATTCGTAGTTGCCCAATTGATGAGGCCCGCCCAGAGAACCCACACCACTTGCGGTACTTCAAACCCGAGGTCTCCCGCTCGAGTAATGGAGATTGACTCCTCAATCCCCGTCGCTGCAACAAGCCACCATGCGATTCCGAAACTCATCAACATCGTGATGTAGTTTTTCTGCTTCCAGAAGATGCCTCGGTTGTGACGTTTCTTGACTTTGATCCAGTCATCGAGGAAACCCATAAATGACATGCCGAGAATGCCAACCCAGACAATCATTGCCTGGTCAGAAAACGCTATGTCTCTCGTGTGGGCAACAAGCCACCCAATAAGTGCGGAGGCAACGATGGCGAGACCACCCATCGTTGGCGTTCCTTGTTTGCCCATGTGGTGCACGGGTCCGAGATCTTCCTTACCGAGTATCGGCTGCCCTTGGCCACGAGCGGAGAACCACTTGATGAGAAAGCGTGTGCCGAGCAGAGAACACAACGCAGCGACAGCCCCCGCGAGCATGATGGCGATCATCGGCGTGCCTCCGTCGCTGCTCGAATGTGGGCAATGTCATCAAATTCAACTTTTCCTGATGCGAATTCTTGGTAGCGCTCGTGCCCCTTGCCAGCAATGATCACGATGTCGCCAGCCTTGGCATCCACAATCGCCTGGCGGATTGCCGCCGCTCGATCAACCTCTGTGCTCCACTCTGCTGTGGTCGCATCAGAGAAGCCATGACAAATTTCAGCAATGATCTCATCGGGATCTTCGTTGCGCGGATTATCGGACGTCACGATGACTGCGTCGGCACACTTCCCGGCAACCGCTGCCATATCAGGACGCTTGAGGCGGTCCCGCCCTCCCCCACAACCGAATACGACAACTAATCTGCGCGATGGAGCGATTTCACGGCACGTGCGAAGAAGCGCTTCGAGGGCCTCTGGGGTGTGAGCAAAGTCGACGACTGCATCGAATTCATCATGAGAGACCAGCTCCATTCGGCCGGGAACCGTCTGCACAGACTCGAGCCCATAGGCAATGACCTCATCTGCTACCCCAACTGCACGAGCACATGCAATCACCGCAAGAGCGTTTTCAACGTTTTGCCGACCCGGAAGATGAACACGGAATGAGCTTCCGTCGAGAACGAATACAGAGCCGCTCATCGCCATCTGAAGATTCTCAATATCCGACATTGAGAAGCGATACACATCACCTATCCCAGAGGAAAGATCGCCTAGAAGACGTCCGTGGACATCATCGTCATTAACGATCATTTGAGCCACGCCGTGAGAAGTAAACAGCAGTGATTTCGCTCTGAAATATTCCTCTTGAGTGCCGTGGAGATCAAGGTGATCTCGCCCCAGGTTAGTGAAAACTGCAGCCGCAAATGCTGTCCCCTTAACACGGTGCTGGACGAGCGAATGTGATGACACTTCCATGGCCACCACCGAAACTCCGTCTTCGTGGAGCTCGCGCAATCTCCGCTGAAGCACTGGTGCTTCTGGAGTTGTCATGTCCCCCTCAAGAGTTCCAATCACCGCTGACTTCTGTCCACCGGCGTTGAAGACAGCAGCAAGCATCTGAGAGACCGTGGTTTTCCCGTTGGTGCCGGTTACCCCGATCACTTTCATCGCATCTGATGGCCTTCCGTAAACCAACGCAGCCAATTCTCCGAGCACTGAGCGCACATCATCAACCATGATCTGCGGCGTGGTGAAAGGTAACTCTCGATCGACAAGGAGCGCAGCCGCACCCCGCTCAATTGCCTCCCGAGCAAACCCGTGCCCGTCGTAATTTTGGCCGACGACGCACGCAAAAAGGCAGCCCTCAGTAATACTGCGCGAGTCCATGATCAATGCGCTGATTTCGACTCGGGCCGTGTCTGGCGATATCCGGACCTTGATATCCAATCGTTGCGAAAGATCGTTAATGAGGGCGTCGTCAATGACCAGCATCTCGTGTTGCAGCATCACAACATCACTCGGCGCACGCCGCTCCGTTGTGAGTCGTATGGATTCCAAATTAGTGTGCGATGCTCGGGACAATCCGGGCGAAGACCGGCGCTGCAGCGGTTCCGCCATAACGGTTTAGCGTGCCTGCTGGGGGTTCGTCGATACTAATGAGAACGGTTATCTGTGGATCCTCAGCGGGGAAAAACCCAACAAAACTTGCGTAGTACGAGCGGACTCCAAATTCGTCCTCGTATCCCCCGTTGGTTTGCGCTTTCAAACCAGTTCCAGTCTTTCCGGCGACTACAAACGACGTGGCCTGAGCGCGTGTCGCAGTGCCTGAGCAGACAACGTCAGTCATGATCGATTGCATGACCTCGGCGGTGTTAGGTGAGATGACCTCCTGTGTGGCTGATGGAGGTGTTGGCCTGATATCTCCGTCCTTACCGACGAACCCTCGCACCAATTTTGGAGCGACGTACAAGCCGTCGTTAGCAATTACGTTCACAGCAGAAATAAGTTGAATTGGGGTGCTTGCGAGGCCTTGCCCATAAGAAACGGTGTACTTCTCTGATCCGTGGAGATCATTCCACTCTTTGAAAATTCCGGCCGATTCGTTCGGGAAGTCGAGGGCGGTTCGCTCGCCAAGGCCGAAAGCTCGCATGAAATCCCAGTGACGGCGTAATTGGACTTCCTCTTGCACTTTGATGGTGCCGATGTTTGATGATTCGACAAGAATCTGCCGAACCGTCATGTCTTCGTCGGGATGTTCGTGAGAGTCACGAAGTAGGTCGTCCCCATATTGAGCTCGCCATGGCACGTTGAAAACAGTATTTGGGCCAACGACACCAGTTTCCAGACCAGCTGCAATCGTGATCACTTTCGCAACAGAGCCCGGTTCATATGAATCAACTGCGGCATAGTTACCGGAGGTGATGCGCACTTCGTCGCTCTCGTTGTTGCGCTTAACCGATGCCATCGCATATAGCTCACCGGATTGAGCGTCCATCACAATGCAAGTTCCGGCTTTCGAACTCGTGTTTTCAACACGCTCAAGTAGAGCTTGCTCGCAGGTGAACTGAATTGAGCGGTCGATCGTGAGGATGAGGTCATCACCCGGAACCGCACCTTCCGAGCCGTTTTCGCTACCGGCGATTGATCGCCCACCCGGGGCTACTTGACGGGTTACGTTTCCGTCTTGCCCCGAGAGAATGTCGTTGTACTGGAGCTCGAGACCTGCAATGCCGATTCCATCGATATCGGTGCGACCAATCACTGACCTACCGGTGTCGCCGCCCGGGAGCAGTCGGTGGGGCGCGGCGTCAACATTCACTCCGGAGAGCTGCAACGCCGCTATTTGATCTCCGAGGGCAGCGTCAACCTGTCGGCGAACGTAAACGAATCCCTTTTCTTTCCGAACCATCTCGTCGTACAGTCGTTGCTGTTCTTCAACGCTGAGGTTCAACATGGTTGCGAGCATGTTGAGCGTTGCTTCCTCGCTGTCGACGAGTTTCGGATTAATGCTGATGGTCGCCGCAGGAATCGACACAGCGAGTTCTTCACCATCACGATCGAAAATCGTGCCTCGGTCAGCGACAACTGTTCTTGTTCTGGTCCATTGATTTGTTGCTTCGGCGCGCATCGCATCGCCGCCTGCAGTTTGCAAGCCGATGACCTTTAGCGATATCACGATGAGCATCACGAGAACGAAGGCGACGACGATTTGAATCCGCCTGCGCTGGTTTCCAATCTTGAAACGTCCAGTTGCGGGTTTCGCGGAAATGGCTCGCAGTTTGCGCTGAGGGGAAGCGCTCTGAGGAGTATTCGTCTGTTTCGATGTTGAACCCGGGCGGGTTGATCGAGCTGTCGGCGCTGAGGGGCGCGATTGCTTACGAACTACCGGGGCAGTGCGTCGCACCGACCGCTGAGGAACTTTACGACGACTCATCAGTCCATACCGTTCATGATTTTGACCATTCGGAATTGATCGAGGGGCCCGAGGTAATCAGGAACGTCGACGACGTCGCCATCGGTGCTTGTCGCTGCCATCACCATTGCCAGCACCAACGGGTCTACAGCCAGAAAACTGCTGTCCATTGCCGGAGCCATTCCGAGCTGACGTGCTCGCTGATCGAGTCGAGCGGGTGCCCGAAGTTCTGCTCGCACTGCTCTCAACGTGTCGAAATGATCATTTGCTTTGGCGATGTCTCTGTCGATCTGGTCGATCACCGCCTGCCGAGAGGCAATCTGCGTGTGAATGACTGCAAGGCTTGCGAGACCGAGGGCAATCAGCGTTGCAGTAAAGACAACGACACGGGTGGTTCGGCGACGAAGTTCAACGACCCTCAGGGCTGGCCGGCGGTTCGGTGCCGGCCGTGTTGCTGGTCTGCGGAGGGCGATGGCCATCAGGACTCCTCCGCAATTCGTTCCGCAACCCGCAACCGAGCTGATGTTGACCGACGGTTGCGTTCGATTTCTGCGGCTGACGGCTTTTTCGCAACCTTTCGAACGATCCGGACGGTCTGTACCGCACCGCACACGCAAGGAAGCTCTGGCGGACACTCACAACGGTTCGCT
>JAAXJF010000016.1:0-474 GCA_012269985.1 Acidimicrobiaceae bacterium | reverse complement strand
TCGCTACCGCCATCATTCGCTGCTTGACGATCCGGTCTTCTCCTGAGTGATACGACAGCACTGCCACTCTGCCACCTGGAACCACGCGGTCGATCGCCTTGTCAATCGCAGTCGGGAGTGCCTCGAGTTCTCCGTTGACTTCGATGCGAATTGCTTGGAAGGTGCGCTTGGCTGGATGTCCGCCGGTGCGACGTGCGGGTGCCGGTATGGCAGCAACAACGACTTCAGCTAACTCGTTCGTTGTTTCAATTGGACGGGCAGCCACGATCGCATTTGCAATGCGTGAGGCGAACCGCTCTTCGCCATGGCGTCGAATAATGTCGGTGAGGCGGCGAACGTCGTAACCGTTCACGACATCGTCAGCGGTCCAGTTGGCATCATGACCCATCCGCATGTCGAGAGGTCCGTCATTGCGGTAACTAAACCCACGACTGCCCTCATCGAGTTGGTAAGAGGAAACACCTAGATCGAAGA